>JBCBYI010000100.1:0-14737 GCA_039815945.1 Actinomycetota bacterium
CACTTCCAGTACGAGGGCTACGAGGTCGTCCCCAACGGCATCTTGTTGTCGACGATCATCGCCGAACGCACCGAGCAGATCCGGCTCGGGATGATGTTCAACGTGCTCGGCCAGTGGCACCCCCTCAAACTGGCCGAGGACTTCGCCACCCTCCACAACATCTCCGGTGGGCGCGGCATCCTCGGCGTCGCCCGGGGCACCGTGCCCCGTGAAGCCGAGAACCTCGGTTCCAAGATCGGCTCGTTCGACAACCCCGACCAGGCCGCCGCCGACGAGTTCAACCGTAAGCAGTTCGCCGAATCGCTCGACGTCGTGCGCCTGGCCCTCGACAACGAGTCGTTCAGCTATCACGGCGAGGTCTTCGACTTCCCCGTGCCGGGCATCCCCGACCGAGGCGGCACCGTGCAGGAACTCAGCCTCCTGCCTCGGCCGCTGTACCCCTATGAGATGTGGCAGGCGATCACCTCGCCGCCCACGCTCGAGTCGGTGCCGCGCACCGGTGTGGGCGGCGTGTTCTGGCTCAAGCACCACACGTTCGCCAGGCAGTTCTGGGACCGCTACGCCGAGATCTATGCCGAGGAGCACGGGGTCGACCTCGCGCCCGGGGAGAAGCGGACGCTCGTCGTGTGCACGTGTGTCGACGACACCCGCGAGGCGGCGGTCGAGCGGGTGCGCAACGGCCACGACGAGTTCTGGAAGTTCCTCGGCCCGTACGGGTGGAGTCGTGGCTACATGGGGCCCGACGGGAAGCCGTCGCCTCCGGGCCTGATCCCGACGCTCGAGGAGTCGCTCGACAACAAGACCTGGCTCGTCGGTTCGGCCGACGACGTCGCCGAGGGGCTCGCGCACTACCGCGACGAGTTCGGCGGGGTCGAGAATCTCGTGCTGTTCCCGGCGATGCCGGGTGACCCGTACGGTCAGGTGGAGGAACAGCTCGAGCGGATGGCCGCCGACGTCTTGCCGCAGCTGGCCTGAGCGCCGCGCCGTGCTCCGGGTCGTCCACGCCCATCCCGTTCCGGAGAGCTTCAGCTCGGCGGTCCTCGACGCGGCCCTCGACGGGCTGTCGACTCGTGCGGCGCCCGCTGTCCATCGCATCGGCGCCGGTGACACCGCAGGCCCGAGCGTCGACGAGCTCCGGAGCACCGACGAGCTGTGGTTCGTGCACCCGACGTGGTGGGGCGGGCAGCCCGCCGTGCTGCTCGACTGGATCCAGCGGACCCTCGGTCCGTGGATCGATCACGCCGACCCGGCCCCGTCACCCCTCGCCCGCGTGACCCGGGTCGTCGCGGTGACGACCCACGGGTCGTCGGCGTTCGTGAACCGGCTGCAGGGCGAGCCCGGCCGCCAGCTCTACCGCCGGGTCATCACGCCGCTGTGCGCGCCCGACGCCACGTTCGACTGGTTGGCGCTCTACACCCTCGACCGCACCGGCGACGCCGAGCGCCAGGCGTTCCTCGACCGGGTACGCGACCGGGCCGCCACCGCACCGGCGCCGGTCCATGGGTGAGCGACGATCACCAGCGCCGCAGCGCTTGACGGACCCGATCGGCGGGTTCGTCGATTCCGAGCCGCAGGTGGGTGCGGCGCGCCGTCCAGGCGCAATTGAGCCGCACGGTCCACAGCACATAGCGCCGAGCACCGTCGCGCGCGCGGCGGATCGTCGACGGGTCGTGGGGACTCCGGGTGATCAGCCCCACGCGGCGGATGTGGCGCAGCTTGGGCACCAGCTTCTCGGCCTCGTCGAAGGTGAAGGCGACACCAGGGATGAACACCCGGTCGAGGAACGCCTTCATGCGGGCCGGGAGACCGAACGTGACATGGGGGCAGCAAAACAGCACGGCGTCGATCTCGTGCAGCAGCGCAGCGGCAGCGGCCGCCTGCGGGTCGAGGAGGTTCTCCCCTTCGTCGTGGTACGCCCGCCGTTCGGCGGTGGTCATGTGGACTCCGAAGTCGTCGGCCGCCAGGTCGATCACGTGGACCCCATGGCCGTTGCCCTCGAGGGTCGCACGTGCAGTCGCAACGATCGAGTCGTCGCCCTCGAAGCCGTCGACCAGCAAGACGTTCATGGCTCAGCGGACCGCCACCACGGCGACTTCCATCAGCCACTCGCGCCGGGCGAGTTCGGCGACGACCACGAGCGTCGACGCGGCGAGGTGGCCGTCGAGCACCGCATCGCGGGCCGCCATGACGGCGCCGAGATCCTGGCCGGGCACGACGTACGTGGTCACCGACACGATGTCGGTCGGGGCCAACCCGGCGTCGTCGAGCAGGGCGCCGATGGTGCGCCAGACCTCGCGAGCCTGGTCGGCGATGTCGGTGGCGACCGTGCCGTCGGGCCGGGTCGGCACGACACCGCTGGTGTGCAGCATGCGGGCCGGGGCATCGCTCACCACCGCATGGGCATAGGCCGCAGCGGGCGGGGCGATGCCGTCGGGGTCGATCACGTGGTTGGCCACCGCTCAGCCCTCCGGAGGGCGGTGCCGGTCGGGGAAGTCGAAGGTGGCGATCTCCCGCAAATTCGCAAGCACGTGGGCGACCGCCTGCTCGAAGAGCCGCTCGCCGTCTTCGGCGCTCGCTCTGCTGGGATCACCGATGTGGCCGTCGGGGCCGAAGTCGTTCGACAGCCAGCCGAACTGGGCCGCTCCGCCGAAGCGGACGAACTCGTTGTCGGCCAGCCACTCGGGCACGTTGCGCACGGCTCGGCCGAGGTCGACGAGGTCGGGGCGAAGGTGCAGCATCACCGAGGTCTCGTCGTGGCCGCCGTGGATCCCCATCCCCAGCTCACCCGTGTCGACCGGGCTGGGCGGCGAGTACGCCGGCGGGGGGAACGGATGCACCAGGAACGTCAGCAGCCCGTGGCGGCGCCGCGCCTCGCGGCACGCCACGTTGAGCATGGTCGAGTTGCCGCCGTGACCGTTGAGGAACACCAGCCGACGCACGCCCATGGCCGCGACCCGCTCGGCCAACTCGTCGAGCACCCGTTCGGTTGTGTCGCGGCTGAGCCACATCGTGCCCGGCGACCAGGCGTGTTCGTCGGACTTCGAGAACGGAAGCGTCGGGATCATCCAGACGTCGAGGTCGTCACCGGCCCGGTCGACGACCGCCTGGGCGACCGAGTCGGCGATCAGGTGATCGACGACGAGAGGCAGGTGGGGTCCGTGCTGTTCGATCGCGCCGACCGGTACCACCACGATCGACTCGGCGCCGATCCGGTCGGCGATCTCGTTTCCGCTGAGCTCGTGGAGGCGGCCGGGCATCGCCGCATCGTAGCCACGCAGGTCCCTGGCTCGTGCTGTCGCCGTCACCTCGAGGACAGCCATGGCTGACGATGTGCTCGTCGTCGGTGGTGGCCACAACGGGCTCACCGCCGCCGCCTATCTGGCCCGTGCCGGCTACTCGGTGACGGTGATCGAGGCTCGCCCCGACACCGGCGGCTGCGCGAGCACGGTCGACGCGATCGGGGCGCGGGTCAACATCTGCAACTGCGACCACGTCTTCGTCCGCGCCACGCCGGTGTTCGATGAACTCGAGCTCGCCGACCACGGGTTGTCCTACCTCGAACTCGACCCGGCCTACCTCGGCATGCGGTGGGACGGGTCGCCGTGGCTCCACTTCCACGATCACGAACGGACCCTCGACGGGTTGGCCCGCACCCATCCCCACGCCGTCGAGGGGTACCGCCGCTATCTCACCGAGCTCACGCCGGCGGCCGAACTCCTCATGGACGTCTCGGTGCGGCCGCCGACCGCTCGCACCGCCATCGGCCGGACGCTGCGGCGGCGCGGTGCGGGCCTCGCATCGGTGTTGCGGCTCGGGCGCCGCTCCGCGGTCGACGTGCTCCGCGACTACTTCGACGACGAGGACCTGATCGTGCCTGCGCTCGTGACCGGCCCGGTGGTCTGGGGAGTCGACCCGCAGATGCCGGGCACCGGTCTCGCCGCGCTGGGCTATGCCACCAAGCACCTGGTGCCCGTCGGGCGGCCGGTCGGCGGCAGCGGGGCCCTCACCGACGCACTGCGCCGAGCGGCGGAGGCCCACGGTGCCCGGTTCGTGCTCGACACGCGGGTCGAAGCCCTGACCTGCCGCGGCGACCAGGTGGTGGGCGTGCGCACGACCGAGGGCGAGCACCTCACCGCATCTCGCATCGTCGCCGCGGTCGACCCGTCCGTGGTGCTCGTCGACTGGCTCGACGGCACGCCGGGTGACACCGCTGCGGGTCTGCGCCGTCGGTGGGGTGGCGATCCTGCCCACGACGGCTACGAGTCGAAACTCGATCTGGTCGTGACCACCCCGCCGGTGCTGTCGGCGGCGGCCGATCTCGTCGACCTGGCGGATCCCGCCGCACCCACGATGGCGATCGGCCCCGACGTCGTCGCGCTCAGCGCCATGCACGCCGATGCCGGCCGAGGCCGCATCGGCGCCGATCCGGCCATGCTCGCCAACACGCCCTCGGTGCCGGACCCGACGATGCGACCCGACCCGGATCACCATCTGGTGAGCCTCGAGGTGCTGTGGACGCCCTACGCCCTCGAAGGTGGGTGGGCCGGTTCGAGCGAACCACAGCGATGGATCGATCGATTCGCCGAGGCGGTTCAACCCGACTGGCGCGACGGCATCGGCGAGTGGCGGGCGATGACCCCGATCGAATACGAGGAACAGTTCTCGATGCGCCGCGGGTACGCACCGTCGTGGGCCGGTTCGCCGCTCGACGTGGTCCTCGGTCGCCCTCGGGAGCTGACCCGCTACCGCACGTCGCTCGACGGTCTCTATCTCTGCGGCGCCGGCACGTATCCCGGCGCGGGCGTCTGGGGCGCGAGCGGCCGCAACGTCGCGATGGCGATGTGTGCGGACGACCGACGAGCGACGCCGGTTTGACCGACGACGAGCGCGGACGCGGGCGGGTCAGAACGTGCTGACTGGACCGCTCGGGCCGGCCGGCTCGGCGATCGGCTCGGCGATCGAGGTGACCGGGGCGGCAACCGCGGAGACGGCCTTGCCGTACCCACCGGGACCGCCGATGCCCTTGGTGTAGTAGAGCGCCAGCACTCGGTCGATCGTGTGGCGATTGAGCGCGGGCGTGATGCCTTCGTACTGGGCGAGCGCCTTGAGGAGCTTGCAGACGTCGGCCGGGAGGTAGGGCCGCAGATCGCCGCCCTGTTGCTTGCACACGACCCGCAGGTACTCGGCAGCCTCGGCGTCGCACCCGACGCCCATCGCATGGGCGACCCGGGCGAGGATCCAGTCGAACGCGTCCTCGGTGATCGGGCCGATGAAGATCTTGGACTGGATACGGCGGAAGAACGCTTCGTCGCCGAGGTCGCTGGGGTCGAGGTTGGTCGACAGCACGACCTTCACGTCGAAGGGCACCTCGAACGACACGCCGTAGTTGAGCGACAGGAAGTCGATCCGGCGATCGAGCGGCACGATCCAGCGGTTGAGGAGCTGATCCGGGGTGAGGACCTGACGACCGAAGTCGTCGATGATCATCACGCCGTTGTTCGCCTTCATCTGCAGCGGGGCGAGATAGACGCCCGACGTCTGGTCGAAGGTCAGGTCGAGCATCGAGCCGGTGAGCTCGCCGCCGACGACCACGCGGGGCCGGTGGCACACGACCCAGCGGGGGTCGAGATCCTCGGGCTGGTTGTCGACCGCGATGTGCACGGTCTGGTCGAACACGACGATGACCTGACCGTCGACCTCGACCGCCTTGGGCACGAGCACATGGTCGGGGCTGATCCGCACGATGCGTTCGGCGATCGAGGTCTTGCCGGTGCCGGGCGGGCCGTAGAGGAACATGGCGCCGTTGGCGTTGAGCGACGGGCCGAGTTCGTCGAGCAGTTCGTCGGCGATGACGAGGTCGGAGAACGCCTGCTTGAGCATCTCTCGGTTGACGAAGACGGCGAGGCGCTGGCGGGCGACGACCGCGCGGTACTGGTCGAGCGAGACGGGAGCGGCGCCGGCGTAGCGGGACTGGGCGAGGCGATCGTTGGCGTGGGCCTGACCGAGGTTGGTGAGGGCGACCGTGAAGTCACGGCCCTCCATGCCGAGGACCTCGATCTCCTTCTTCTCGCGGAGTTCCTGGATGATCTTGTCGACGAGCGAAGCCCGGAGGGCGAGGGCGTTCGACAACCCGTTGACGTTGGTCTTGCCCTCGAGCAGGCACCGACGCAGCACCAGGTCGGTGACCAGGGCATAGGGGATCCCGAGGTCCTCAGGGGACTTCGGGGCTGTGATTCCATCGATGTTCACCGTCGCACCGGACACGCGCTCGCCTCCACGATCTCTCGGTGTTCCATCGGCGAGTCGGCCAAAAAGCTGAGCGACGCTGCGGCGAAGTCACTCCACGCCGGCCAGAAACGTCTCGACCTCGTGCGTGGTGTGGAGGTGGTGCACGTCGAGATGGGCACAGACGGGCGAGGCAAGGTACTCGCCAATCGTGGCCCGGTTGGTCGGATGGTGGACCCAGGCCCACCGGATCACGTTCACCTCGGGGTCCCAGCGGGTGACGTTGGTGAGTGGTTCCCGGAGGTCGTTGCCGAACAGCCGTTGGCGGGTGACGGCTCGGCGGATCGTGCGCCGGGCGGTGCGGGACGTGACCAACCAGCGCGGGTGGTCGAGCCAGATCGCGGTGTCGGCGCGCCGGGTGTGCAGATCCTCGGCCATCGACAGGTAGTTGCCGCATGTGACCCATCCGTTGGGCGCGGCGGAGATGCGTTCCTCGAGCGCCGCCCTGAACTCCTCGGGCGTGGCCGAGCCGAAGTGGGTCACGTGGAAGAGCCCGTCGAGTTCGACGTGGGTGAGGTCGAGCCGGCGCGCCAGTTCGCGGGCGAGGGTCGTCTTCCCGTTGCCCGAGCCTCCGAGCACCATGATGCGCCGCACGACGACACGGTAGAGCAGGCTCATGGGTTCAGTTGTTGAACTCACTCGTCGGGTGCACTACAACGGTCACCATGACGAGCACCGAGCGCACTCCGACATCCGCCTCGAGCAGCACCGAGGCCGTGTGGCACCAGACCGCCTGCAACCTCTGCAGTGTGAACTGCGGCGTCGAGATCAAGCTCGCCGACGACGGGCGCACGTTCGCCCGCGTTCGCGGCGACAAGAACAACCCCGCCAGCCAGGGCTACACGTGCGAGAAGGCGCTCCGTCTCGACCACTACCAGAACAACCCGCACCGCCTCACCAGCCCGATGCGCCGCCGCGACGACGGCACCTATGAGGAGATCGACTGGGACACCGCGATCCGCGAAGTGGCCGCCGGTCTGGCCAAGGTCCGCGACGAACACGGTGGCGAGACGATCTTCTATTACGGCGGTGGCGGGCAGGGGAACCATCTTCCGGGCGGCTACGCCGGCGCCACCCGCAAGGCGCTCGGCATGAAGTACTCCTCCAATGCGCTCGCCCAGGAGAAGACGGGTGAGTTCTGGGTCGACGGCCAGCTCTTCGGTGCGATGTCGTGCCACACCACCCCCGACATGGAGCACACCGCCTGTGGCGTGTTCCTCGGCAAGAACCCCTGGCACTCCCACGGCATCCCCCGGGCTCGCACCGTCATCAAGGAGATGGCCAACGATCCCGACCGCACGCTGATCATCATCGATCCCCGCGTCACCGAGTCGGCCGAGATCGCCGACATCCACCTCCAGGTGCGTCCCGGCGGCGACGCCTGGCTACTGGGCGCCATGCTCAAGATCCTGGTGACCGAGGATCTCGCCGACCGCGAGTACCTCGCGGCGCGGGCCAACCGGCTCGACGAGCTCGAGGCGCTGCTCGCCGTCGTCGATCTCGACGAGTGGGCAGACAAGGCCGGCGTGCCGCTCGACCAGATTCGTCACGCCACCACGGTGATGGCCGAGGCCGAGAGCTGCGCGATCTTCGAGGATCTCGGCATCCAGATGGCGCCGCACTCGACCCTCAACAGCTACCTCGAGAAGCTGATCTTCATCCTCACCGGCAACTTCGGCGTGAAGGGCGGCATGAACCTCCACACCGCATTCGGCAAGCTGTCGGGTGGCGGTGGCGCTGGCGATCGCCGCACACCGGTGGGCAACCATCGGATCCTCGGCGGCCTGATGCCGTGCAACGGCATCCCCGACGAGATCCTCACCACCCACCCCGACCGCCTCCGGGCCGCATTCGTCGAGTCGTCGAACCCGGTGCACTCGCTCGCCGACACCAAGCGCTGGCGTGAAGCATTCGAGGCGCTCGAGTTCTCGGTGGTGATCGATGTCGCCATGACCGAGACGGCCGAGTGCGCCGACTACGTCCTGCCGGCCAGCACCCAGTACGAGAAGGCCGAGGCGACGTTCTTCACCCTCGAGTTCCCGGAGAACTACTTCCACTTGCGTCCCCCGGTGGTCGAGCCGCTCGAGGGCACGCTCAGCGAGCCGGAGATCCACCGCCGCCTGTGCCGCGAGCTCGGCGTCTACACCGACGACGACCTCGCTCCCCTGCACGAGGCCGCGGCGAAGGGCCTCGACGCCTACGCCGACGCGTTCCTCACCGTCGTCGCCGCCAGCCCCGACCTCGGCACGTACCTGCCGGTCGTGTTGTACGAGACGCTCGGTCCGGTGATGCCCGAGGGCATGGCATCGGCCGCCGCCGTGTGGGGGCTGTCGCAGACGTTCGTGATGAGCAACGCCGAGTCGGCCGCCCGCGCCGGCTACTCGAGCGGCAACGAACTCTTCAACGCCATCCTCGACAACCCGAGCGGCGTCGCCTTCTCGAGCGACCCCTACGAGGTCACGTGGGATCGCATGCGCTACGACGACAAGAAGATCAATCTGATCGTCGACGAACTCGTCGAGGAGTTCCAGTCGCTCGCCGACGAGGATCCCCGGGTGAAGAACGACGAGTACCCGTTCATCCTCGCCGCCGGCGAACGCCGCTCGTCCACCGCCAACACGGCGATGCGCGATCCGCAGTGGCGTCGCAAGCATCCGACCACCGGCCTTCGTCTGCACCCCGACGACGCTGCGTCGCTCGACGTCGACGACGGCGCCAAGATCCGCGTCGTGACCAAGGCGGGCGAGGCGATCAGCACGGTCGAGATCTCCGACTCGATGATGCCGGGCATGGTGTCGCTGCCGAACGGCCAGGGCCTGTCGTGGCCGGGCGCCGATGCCGACACCGATCTCGGCGTCTACCTGAACGAGCTGACCTCGGTCGAGGACCGTGACTGGTTCGCCGGAACACCGCACCACAAGCACGTCCGCGCCCGGCTGGAGAAGGTGTGAACGTGTCATACCGCAACGTGGAGGTGTGATGCGTCGCACCCGTTTCGACGACGCCCAGTGCCCCATCGCCCGCGTCACCGATCTGTTCGGCGACTGGTGGACCCCGATCATCCTGCGGGATGCGCTCTTCGGCGTGCGCCGGTTCGAGGACTTCCAGAAGAACCTCGACGTGAGCCGGGCCACCCTCTCGGCGCGGCTCACCCGCCTCGTCGACGAGGGTGTGATGGAGAAGGTCGAGTACCAGCAGAACCCGGTGCGCCACGAGTACGTCCTCACCGAGAAGGGCCGGGCGGCCAGCGACGTGCTGGTCGCGATGTGGCGCTACGGCGAGGATCACTTCTGGCCCGACGGTGAGAAGCCCTACCTCGAACTCGCCTTCACGGAGACTCGGGAATCGGTGCGGGCCACGGTGGTCGACGAGGCCACCGGTCGGCGGCTCGATCCCGCCGACCTCCGGATGCAGCGGCGGCGCCCTCGCGCCACCGACTAGCTGTTCGACCGCTGGATCGCCCGCTCGTCGGTGCCGAGGTAGCTGGAGATGACCGCATCGTCGTTGCGGACCTCGTCGGGGGTGCCTTCGGCGATGACGATGCCGCTCTCGAGGCAATAGACGCGATCGCTGATGCTCATCACCAGCGGCATGTCGTGCTCGATCACGACGACCGCGGCACGCAACTCCTGCTGGATCCGCTTGATCAGCGGACCGAAGGCTTCGGTCTCGCGCTGGGCCACCCCGCCGGTCGGCTCGTCGAGCAGGAGCACCGACGCATCGACTGCCAGCAGGCTGCCGAGTTCGACGATGCGACGCGTACCCGTGGACAGGTTGCCGGTGGCCTGGTCGGCGTAGCGGCCGAGGCCCAGGAAGTCGATGATCTCATCGGCCTCGACGGCCTTACGGCGCTCCCGGGCCGGCGACGGCGGCACGCCGAGCATCGACGGCACCAGCAGTGACCGCTCCCGAGCCTCGAGAGCGACCTGCAGCGACTCCCGCACCGTGAGGTCGGGATACAGACGGGCGGCCTGGAAGCCGCGCCCGAGTCCGATGCGGTGCCGCGCCGACGCACTCATCGAGGTCACCTCGACACCGTCGACCCACACCTGACCCTTCGACGAGACGAAGCCGCTGACGGCGTTGAGCAGGGTGGACTTGCCTGCGCCGTTGGTGCCGATGAGCCCGACCAACTCGCCCTGACCGACCTCGAATGACACCCGGTTCACGGCGACGTTGCCCCCGAACCGGACTTCGATCGCGTCGGTGCGCAGGGCGGCGACATCGGTCGCCGGTCGACGTCGCTCGCCTCGGGTCGGCGCCGCCTTGGCCACCGCGGCGACGGCCGGGGCCGGCTCGGCCTCGGGAAGCCGAGCGTCGGCCATGCGGAGGAGCGCGTCGCGGACCGAGTATACGATCTGCAACAGACCGCCGGGGAAGTACACGAGCAGCACGAGCAGACCGATGTCGCTGGTGATCAGGTTCTGCAGGTCGCGCAGGCCGTCGGGCGTGATCTCGGGAATACCCCGCACCCAGACCGCGCCGAGGATCGGGCCGGCGATCGAGCCGAGGCCGCCGATGATCGCGACCACCACCACCTGCAGCGACGCAGCGGCGGAGAAGTTCCGGGACGGATCGAGGCTCGGCACGACGGTCACGAACAGACCGCCGGCGAAGGCGGCCATGCCGCCCGACACGGCGAAGGCCGAGAGCTTGGCCGCCACCGGCGAGACGGTCGACGCCGCCGCCATCTCCTCGTTGTCGCGAACCGCGATGAAGGTGCGTCCGACGCCGCTCGCCCGGATGCGACCGGCGATCCACGCCATGACCATCAAGGCGACGAGGCAGAGGTAGTAGAGGGCCCGCCGGTTCTCGCCGAAGTCGATGCCGAGGAACGAGGGGGGCGACACCGGCCGCGGAGAGGTGGTGCCGCCGGTGAAGACGTCCTGGACCAGCAGCCAACGAGCGGCGGCGACCGCGAACGCCAAGGTGACGACGGCGAGAAACAGCCCTCGGACCCGCAGCGCCGGCAACCCGACGAGCACCGCGACGACGACCCCGACCGCGGTGCCGAGGGCGAGCGCGACCCCCCACGGCACAGTGATGGACACGTCGAAGAGATCGAACGGCACCGGAAGGTCATGGCCCTTCGTGAACGCGAGCGTGCTCAGGCCGCCCACGCCGACGAACGCGAACTGGCCGAGCGAGAGCTGCCCCGACCAACCGGTGAGCACCGTGACCGACAGGGCGACCATCGCCCAGATCAAGATCACCGACCAGGTGAACAGGCCGGCACTGGTCGTCGCGAACACCGGCAAGAGGGCGAGCGCGGCGAACAACAGGGCGAACCCGATCCCGTTGAGATTGCGGACCCACCACACCGACCGCAACCGCTCCGGGACCGCGTTGCTGCGCGGCGACAGGGTCCATCCGCCGTCTTCGCGCTGGGAGCGAGCGAGCCACAACACGACCACGAGCACGCCGACGAACATGAAGAGATCGACGATGGTGCGGTTCGAGGTCGCGACGTTGTCACGGACGATGGTCTCGATCACACCCACCGCGACACCGGCCAGCAGCACGCCCGGGATCGAGCGCATGCGGGCGAGCAGGGAGACGATGAGCACCCGAAGCAACAACACCTCGGCGAGGGCCTGCCCGGTGTCGTCGACGAGGGCGGCCTGCACCCCGTTGAACGGTGCGATCAGGATCGCCGTCGTCGCTGCGAACGCACCGGAGATCGCCCAGACGATGGTCGACACCCGGCGCGGCGAGGTGCCGAACACGCGGGCGGTGTCCGGGTTGCTGGCCGATGCGCGCACCGCCAGACCGAATCGGGTGCGGGTCAAGAAGAGCCCGAGCGCCCCGACGATCACGGGGACGACGAGGAGCACCGTGATCTCCCGGGCCTGGATCCGGAGGTCGTCGGTGGGTTCCCACAGCGTCGTGAACGCGGTCGGGACGGGTCCGCCCGTGGTGATGTCAGGGATCCAGAGCGTGCGGGCGACCAGCAGGATCTGGCCGATGCCGATGGTGGCGATCAGCAGCACCAGGCGCGGCGAGGCGAAGAGCCGCCGCACGACGATCAGTTCGGCGACGGCGCCGGCAGCGGCACAGGCGGCGATCGCGAGGACGAAGGCGAGCCACCAGTTGAGCCCGTAGTTGGCGATCAACAAGACGAAGACGGCGAGGCCGAAGGCGCCCATCTCGCCGTGGGCGAAGTTCAACACCCCGGTCGAGCGGTAGATCAGGACGAACCCGGCAGCGAATGCCGCATACGCCAGGCCGGTCACCACCCCGATCAGCAGGGCCTGCTGGCCGATCTCGATGCCGAGGAGCTCGATCATCCGCCCTCGCCTCCGAGGAACACGGCCCGGGCGAGATCACCACGTTCGAGGAGTTCCTGGGCCGGCCCGGAGAACCGGACCTGGCCCTTCTCCATGAACACGGCCCGGTCGGCGAAGGCGAGGGCGACATTGAGCGACTGCTCGACGATCACCATCGCCTGCCCCTCGGCCTTGAGCTGTTCGATGACTGCGAGCAGCTCCTGCACGATCACCGGAGCGAGACCGAGGCTCAGCTCGTCGATGAGCAGCACCTCGGGTTCCTGCACGAGGGTCATCGCGAGCGCCAGCATCTGCTGTTGTCCGCCCGACAGGTCGGCGGCGTTCTCGCCGAGGCGGCCCTGGAGCGCCGGGAAGCGATCGACCGCCGACTCGACCCGCCGTTCGATCTCGGCGTTGTCGAGCGAGGCACCGAGCAGCGCGGCACGGAGATTGTCGCCGATGGTGAGGCCGGGAAAGATCCCCGCCCCGCCGCGCAACTGCACCACCCCGACCCGGAAGCGAGTCTCGGCCTCGGCGTAGGTGATCGTGCGTCCGTTGAGCCGCACGACCCCGCGGTCAGGGATCCCGAGGCCCGAGATCGCTCGCAGCAGGGTCGACTTGCCGGCGCCGTTGGTGCCGAGCAGGGCGACGACCTCGCCCGGAGCGACCTCGAGCGAGACGTCGAAGAGCACCTGGACCGGGCCGTAACTGAAGTCGAGATTGCGCACCTGCAGCGCCGGCACCTGCTCCTGTCCGGCGACGATCTTGCGGGCCTCCTCTTGCTCCTCGAGCAACTCCTCGACCGACAGCGAGATGTCGCGGCGGATGTGGTGGGCACCGCGCCGGATCAGCCAGCCGCCGAGGAGGGCGCCGGGCGGGCCGAGCACCAGCATCGCGGTGCGGTTGCCGTACACGTCGGAGATCTGCCCGCCGAGCAAGCCGCCGAAGAAGCCGCCCATCAAGAAGATGAACACGGGCAGCAGGGCGAACGCCTGGGTGCGGATCCGGTACGGCGAGACCGCAGCGATGATCATCGGCGCGGCGACGAGGGCGGCCGAGATGAGTGCTTGGGCGACGGCGAGACCCACGATCAACAGCCCCAGCACCTTGATCGGCAAGACGATCAGGTAGACGATCCCGGCCGCCATGATCAGGGTGCCCATCGTGCGAACGACGGAGTCGGGATCCTCACGGAACTTGCGACCGAAGACCCGCCCTGCGATCGGGATGGCGATGAGCGACCCCAGCCAGATGGCCGATTCGACGATGCCGCGTTCGAGCGCGTCGAGGGCGTACTTGCGATCGAGCAGCAGGTTGAACTGGCCGGGAACGACGATCAACGCGAAGCCGACCACGCCGATGCCGGTGGCGAGGGCGTAGAACGTCCGGATCTTGCGGAGCCGGGCGAAGGCGGTGCTCATCGACGGTTCGAGTTCGTCGACGTCGAGGGCGTCCTCGCCGCTGAGCACGGCGTCCTGCTCGAAGCGCCCCCGCTCCGGTTCCTGGAGGCGGAGCGCCACGAGGCCGAGCACCACCGGAGGCACGGCGAGGATGAAGAAGGCGTAGCGCCAGGCGTCGTCACCGCCGATCGCCACCGCGATCCCACCGACGAGCAAGGGTCCGAGCAGCTGGCCGATCGGGCGGCCGACACCCTCGAAGGCGAAGACCCGGGCCCGGGCCTGGATCGGGTAGGCATCGGTGATGAGCGAGTTCGATACGGGGATCCGGTACGCCTGACCGAGACCCGTGCCCGCCGTGGTCCAGAACAGCTGGAACGGGTTGACCACGAAGCCCGACAGGAAGGTCGTGACCGCCCAGAACCCCGACATGATCGGGATCAGGGCGACCCGCCGCATGCGATCGGCCAGCGCCGCCATCGGCACGGTGCCGAGCACGAGCGCGACGCCCCCGAAACCGAGCACGCCGAACAGCACCGTGTCGGAGATGCCGAGGCTGCGTTGGATGTCGGGCGCCAACACCCGGATCGTGCGGGGCAACTCGTCGACGAGGTTGAGCAACAACAACAGCACGGCGGTGGCCGAACCACCTGCGGCGAACGCCTCTTTGAGCGTCATCGGCTCGTCGCCGACACCGGGCAACACGTCGTCGGGCAACACCACGCCGGCGTCGCGTTCGGCCTGCTCGGCCTGGCGCTTGGCCTCCTCGTCGAGGACGGCCGCGGCGAG
>JBCBYI010000101.1:0-14726 GCA_039815945.1 Actinomycetota bacterium
TCTCGAGTTGATGATCCAGGACGAGCGCGCGCAGGCCGACTGTGTCACGACCGTGCTGACCCCGTCGGTCGACGCGCTCGCGTTGTCACGTCTGTGTGAGGACGGGGCCGGTCTCACCATCGGACTCGGCGTGATGGACCACACCGGGAGCTTCCGGATCGGCCACATGGGTCATGTCAACCCGCCGGCCCTGCTGGGTGCGCTCGCCACGATCGAAGCGGGCCTGCGGACCCTCGGCGCGCCGCTCGGTGGATCGGGCGTGGCCGCAGCGGTCGAGGTGGTGGCCGCCGAGATGGGCGACGCCGTCAGCTGAGCAAGGGTGCGACGTCGCCCGGGCTGATCACCAGGGTCGCGTTGTGGCCGCCGAACGCGAACGAGTTGCTGATCGACGGCGATCCCTGCGGAAGGGTCCGGGCCTCGCCGATGACGATGTCGGCCTCGATCGCCGGGTCCTTCTCGACCGTGTTGGCCACCGGTGGGCACTGTCCGGTCGATGCGGCGAGCAGGGTCGCGAGTGCCTCGACGGCGCCACTGCCACCGATCAGGTGACCGGTGATCCCCTTCGTCGCCGTCACTGGCGGGCGATGATCGCCGAAGACGCTCATGATCGCCTGCGATTCGGCGTCGTCGTTGCGGGGGGTCGAGGTGCCGTGGGCGTTGACGTGCCCGATCTGGTCGGAGGTGAGTCCGGCGTCGTCGAGCGCGTTGCGCATCGATGCGGCGGCACCGGCGCCGTTCTCGAGTGGAGCGACCATGTGGTGGGCGTCGGAGGAGCCGCCGAAGCCGTCGATCCAGCCGAGGATCGTGGCGCCGGCGGCGCGTGCGGTCTCCTCGGCCGCGAGCACGAACATCGCGCCGCCCTCACCCATGACGAAGCCGCAGCGGTCGGCCGAGAACGGCCGTGACGCTCCGCTCGGATCGCCGGGCCAGGTCGACAGTGCTTCCATCCGCCCGAAGCTCCCGATAAGGCGCCGCCAGACGGTGTGTTCCATCCCGCCGGCGAGGACGACGTCGGCGCGACCGGCGCGGATCAGGTGCATCGCCTCGCCGATGGAGGCCGTGCTCGATGCGCAGGCGAGTGCGATGGTCGACGAGGAGCCCTGGAGGTCGAGGTTGACGGTGAGCCACCCCGTGAGGGCGTTGGGCATCACCATCGGCACGGTGAAGGGGCTGACGCGCATCACGCCGGAGGTGCGGTCGATCGTGGCCTGCTCCTCGTAGGTGCGGAGGCCGCCGACGCCGGTCCCGACGACACACGCCCGGCGCTGCGGCTCGACCGACTCGAGCACCGCCCGTGCGTCGGCGCTGGCGATCGCATCGATCGCCGCGGCGGCACCGAAGCGGGTGGCGGGGTCCATCCGCCGCGCTTCGGAACGGGCGAAGTAGTCGCCCTCTTCGACCGGCACCGGGATGGTGCAGGCGATGGGTGCGGCGCTCAGCGCTTCGAGATTCTCGAACTCGGTGGGGGCCGCCTGGGTTCGTCCGGAGAACTGGGTCTGCCAGAACGTCGCGACGTCGCAGCCGCCCGGGGCCTTGATCCCGGCGCCGACGATCGCCACCCGTCGGGTCATCAGGCGTTGGTCAGGCGTTCGAACACGGTCACGACCTGACGAAGGTTCTCGACCCCGTCGAAGTCGTTCTGGTTCGTCGTCACGTCGAGTTCCTGCTCCATCACCATGACGACCTCGATCAGATCGAGACTGTCGACGCCGCTCTCCTCACTGTTGAGGTCGAGCAACTCCGGGGTGAAGTCGATACCAACGACGTCTTTCAGGCCGGCGTCGAGGGCGGCGTGGATCTGTTCGGTCGTGGCCATGTCGGTTTCCCCGGGGTCGTCGTGGCGTGGTCTTCCGGTCCTTCGGTCGGCGTTGCCGAGAGTTCAGTGGTTCCGCCGTCGGTGAAGGTGTACACCGGAGAAACGCAGAGCTTACTCTTGGCTCCCGGGTCGGATGGCCGACAGGGTCTGGGTGGAGTTCGGAATCGAGGAGAAGGCGGGGCACTGAGGTGACGGCGAGTGTCGGCGGGCGGCGCCACACGCTCACGGCGAATCAACGAGGGATCTGGCTCCACGAGGCGTCAGGTCGTGGACCTGGCGCGTTCGATCTCGCCCACGCGCTGTGGGTCCGCGAGGACGGCGACGGCGATGATCTCGCTGCGCTCTGGCGCGAGGAACTGATCGCCCACGACGCGCTCCGAAGCCGCTTCGTCGAGGTCGACGGCGAGCCGTGGCGGGTGGTCGACGACGAGCCCCAGGTCGATGTCCGGTATACGATCGCAGAGGGGTGGAGCGACGAGGATCTCGCCGCAGCGTGTCGGACCGAAACCGAGCAGGGCTTCGACCTCGCCACCGGACCCCTCGCCCGGTTGGTCATGTACTCGGTGCGCCCCGATCTCAAGCTGGTGCTCGTCCTCGCCCATCACATCGTGATGGACATGTGGTCGTTCGCGTTGGTCGCCGACGGTCTCACCCGGCGCTGGGGCGTGAAGACGGGTCGCGATGTCGCGCCGCCGAAGCCGCCTCGCGTCGGGTTCGACCATGCGGTCGCCGCCGAGCAGGCCTATCTCGACGGTGATGCTGCCGCAGCTGCGCTCGAGTTCTGGGAGCCGCGCTTCCGGGCGACCGGCGACCCGCTGAGCCTGCCGTTCGACCGCACCCCGCATCCCGACGATCCGGCGCGGGGTGCTGCCGTGGTTCGGAGCCTCGATGGGGTGACCACCGAGCGCCTCCGGGCGGTGGCGGTCGAGGCCGGTGCGTCGTTGCCGTCGGTCGTGCTCGCCGGGTACGCCGAGCTGCTCGCTCGCTACGACCGCCGTGGGGCGATTCCGATCAGCATGTTGCGGGCCAACCGGGATGCCCAGGTGGCCCGGACGGCGGGCTTCTTCGTCAACACGGTGCTCCTGCTCGCGGAGCTCGACGGAGAGCCGTCGTTTCGTGAGCTCGTCGCGAGGATCGATGAGGAGGAACGTGCGGTCGGTCGCCACGGCCGGTACCCCTACACGCTGTTGTCCGGGGCGTTCGGCGATCCGACCCACGACCCGTCGCGGGATCGCATTGCGCAGGTCGGCTTCGGGTGGCAGATCACGACGCGTCTCGTCGACCGCAGCCTCACGTCGGCCTCCGCGCTCGACGCGGGCGGTACGACGGCCACGATCAACTCCGTCGCCGGCGAGACCTACCGGCTCGGAGAGCGACCGGTCCCGAACGATCTCCAGCTGCTGGCTGCCGAGGTCGATGGCACGATCGCACTGAGTCTCGAGTACCGCGCGGCCCGTTTCGACGAGGCGACGGCCGAGGCCGTGCTCGATCATCTCGTCTCGCTTCTCGACCACGCCTCGCTCGATCCCGACCGGCCCGTGTCGGAGCTCGACGTCCGGGCCGACGCAGACGTGGTCGACGACGGTCCCCATCGTCACACCCTTGTCGGACTCGTCGAGGACGCGGTCGATCGCTGGCCCGACCGACCCGCGGTCGCCGACGGCGACCGTTCCCTCACCTACCGAGAGGCCGACGAGTGGGCGAACCGGCTCGCCCACCATCTCGCCGCGGCGGGCGTCGGTGCCGGCTCGCGGGTCGGCGTGAGCGTTCGCCGCGATGCGTTCTTGCCGAGCGTCCTGTTGGCGGTCAACAAGGCCGGCGCGGCCTACGTCCCGCTCGACCCGACCTACCCCGACGATCGGCTCGCCTTCATGGTCGAGAACGCCGACGTCTCGCTCGTGATCGTCGACGGTTCGGTCGACTCGGCGGTCTTCGGCGACGTGGCCACCGTCGACATCGACGCCGAGCGTGTCGCGATCGACGCCCGCCCTGCCGATCGGCCGGGCCGTGCGGTCGATGCCGACGACGTCGTCTACGTGATCTACACCTCCGGATCGACCGGTCGGCCGAAGGGCGTCGAACTGCCGCACGGCTGTCTCGCCCACCAGCTCGAGGCCTTCGCCGATCGTCCCGGCATCCGCCCCGACGACACTGTGCTCGCCGCGACCACCGTCTCGTTCGATCCGTCGACCAACGAACTCTTCATGCCCTTGCTCCGCGGGGCCCGGATCCACGTGGTCGACGAGTCGGTGCGGCTTGATCCGCGCGCGTTCCGCCGGGCGATCGAGGAGTCGGGTGCGACGGTCGTCCAGGCGACCCCCACGGTCTGGCGCCTCATCGTGGAAGCGGGCTGGGCGAACCCCGGGACCGTCCGGGTGCTGTGCGGTGGCGAACCACTGACCCCCGAACTCCTCGAAGCCCTCGCCGGCAACGGGGCTGAGGTGTGGAACATCTACGGCCCGACCGAGGCGACCGTGTGGTCGGCAGCCGAGGAGGTCCATGTCGGCGAACGGATCACGGTCGGCCGTCCCAACGCCGGTGTGACCTACCGGGTCGTCGACGAGCGCCGCCGGACGGCCCCGGTCGGGGCCACGGCCGAGCTCTGGATCGCGGGTCCAGTCCTCGCCAACGGCTACGTCGGGCGGCCGGATCTCACCGACGAGGTGTTCGTCGAGCACGACGGCATCCGCTGGTATCGCTCCGGCGACCTCGCGGTCGAGCGACCCGACGGTCGCTTCGACATCAGAGGTCGAGCCGACACCCAGGTCAAGATCCGCGGCAATCGGATCGAGCTCGGTGAGATCGAGTCGGTCATCGCCGGTGATCCGTCGGTCGAGGGCGTCGCAGTGATCGTGCAGGAGTTCGGTGCCGATGATCTGCGACTCGTCGCCTTCGTCACCGGTGACGTCGACATCGAGCGGGTTCGGGCGCGCTGCCGGGCTGCGCTCTCGCCGGTCATGGTGCCGTCGGGCTTCGTCGCCATCGACGACTTCCCGCTGACACCGAGCCGCAAGATCGACCGTCGGGCCCTCGCTGCTCGACATCGCGGCGAGGCCCCCGTCAGCGCGGGGCGGCCCCCGGCGACGGATGCCGAGCGACGACTCGCCTCGATCTGGTCCGACGTGCTGGGTGGCGACGAGGTGCCTGCCGACGTCTCCTTCTTCGAACTCGGCGGCCATTCGCTGCTGGCGACGCAGGTCGTCACCCGGGTGCTCGAGGAGTTCGGCGCCCTGCTCCCGATCGCGGCGATCTTCGAGGCGACCACGATCGAGGCGCTCTGCGCTCGGATCGAGCAGGCCGAGGCCGGCGCCGGAACGGAACGTTTCCCGATCATCGACGTGCCGCGGGGTGGGCCACTACCGCTCTCCTCCAGCCAGGAACGCATGTGGTTCCTGCACACGCTCAACCCCACCGGCGCGGCGTACAACATCGCCACCGGTCTTCGCATCGACGTCGATCTCGACCCTGAGGCCGCCGACCGCGCCCTCGCCCGTCTCGTCGAGCGGCACGAAAGCCTGCGCACTCGGTTCGTGGTCGTCGACGGCGAGACGCGACAGATCATCGAGCCGACGACCGACACGCTGCGTCTCGAGGTGGTCGATCATCGAGCCGAGTCCGATCCCGACGCAGCGGCGCTCCGTCGACTCGACGACGATGCCCGCCGCCCGGTCGACCTCGGCGCGCTCCCGCTCGCGCGTTTCTCGCTCCATCGGGTCGACGGTGCGTCGTATCTCGGTGTCACCCTCCATCACATCGTCGGTGATCTCTGGTCGATGGGCGTGCTCGTCCGCGAGGCGGTTGCGCTGTATCTCGAGGAGACCGGCGGGCCCGAGGCCGCCCTGGCGCCGGTCGACGTGCAGTACGTCGACTACGCGTTGTCGCAGCGGGCGTGGCTCGACGCAGGGGAGATGGACGATCAGCTCGCGTACTGGCGCGACCGTCTGCGCGATGTGACCGGTACCGAGTACCCGACCGACCATGCCCGGCCGCCGGTCGTCACCGGTGCTGGAGCGGTCTTCGCCGAAGAGCTTCCCGAACCGGTCGCCGACGCCATCCGCCGCCTCTGTCGGACCTACGACACCACCGAGTTCATCGTCGTGCTCACGGCGCTCATGGCCGTGCTTCACCGCGCGAGCAGCACCGACGACGTCACGGTGGGCGTCCCGGTTGCCAACCGCAACAGTCGCGCCAGCGAGGGGCTGATCAGCAGCCTCGTCAACACCTTGGTGCTTCGCGGTGATCTCTCCGGCGAGCCGTCGTTGCGCACCCTTCTCGCTCGGGTCCAGGCGGCCTCGCTCGAGGCCTACGAGCATCAGGACCTTCCGTTCGAGCGGCTCGTCGCCGAACTCGAGCCGGCCCGGGATCCGAGTCGCTCGCCGTTCTTCCAGGTCTTCCTCAACGTGTTGAACGCGCCGCTGCACCTCGAGACGTTCGGCCCGGTCTCGATCGATTGGGTCCCGATCGATCGGCGAGCCGCCCAGTTCGACCTGTCGGTCAACGTCTCGGCCGGGCTCGGCCGAGTCGGCGTCGAGTACGCGACCGACCTCTACGACGAATCGACGATCTCGGCCCTTCTCGAACAGATGTGGGTCGTGGTCGACCAACTCGATCGATCCCCCGAGCGGCGACTGGCGGATCTCGACCTCACCGAGCGGGTCGCCCGGCATCGCCCGCTGCCGGTCGAGACGGCCGGCACGCTGCAGTCGGATCATGTGGCGTTCGAAGCCCCGGTGGGTCCGCTCGAGACGACGATCGCCGAGATCTGGCAGGAGGTGCTCGGCGTCGGCCGGGTCTCACGCCACGACGACTTCTTCCGGTTGGGGGGTCACTCGCTGCTGGCGGTCCGGTTCTTCAACGAACTCGAACTGCGTCGTGATGAGTCGTTCCCGCTGATCGCGCTGTTCGAGGGTTCGACCGTCGCCGGGTTGGCCGAGGTCTTGGAACGTGGCGACGTCGCCCTGCCAGAAGGCTCGGTGATCCCGTTGCGGACGGAGGGGGCGGGCGTTCCGTTCTTCGACGTCTCGCCCTATCTCGTCACCGCCCTCAGTTTCGCCGAACTCGCATCGGCCGTCGGCCGCGACCGTCCGTTCTACGCACTCGATCCGCAGGCGCTCGGCGACGAAGGCGACGATGCCGGGAGCGAGTCGATCGAGGGGATGGCGCGTCGATTCATCGCCGACATGAAGACGATCCAGCCCGACGGGCCGTACCTGTTGGGCGGCCATTGCGCCGGCAATCTCGTCGCGCTCGAGATGGCCGGGCAGCTGCAGGAGGCCGGCGACGAGGTCGGCGCCCTGATCCTCGTCGACGGTGGGCCACCGGGCATCCGGCCACCCCGGATCACGCCGCTGCGTTGGCTCCGGAGCCGGATCCGGCTCTATGCGTTGTCGACTCGGCTCTGGCCGTCGTTGCGATGGCAGTTCGGGATCGCCCTCGCCCGCTGGCGTCAGCGTCGCGCCCGTGAGGACGGCGGCCGCCAGGAACTCGTGCTGGCCGGCGAACTCGACATTGCCCATCGCAGCTACGACGGCCGGGTCGTGGCCGGCGACGCGCTCCTCGTCCGGTCGTCGGAACTCCACGGTCTCGACGACAAGGATTGGCACCTGCGATGGGATGAGCTCATCACCGGTGAGCTCGACGTCGAGGTGGTCGAGAGCAGCCATGCCCTCATGTTGCGGTCGCCCCAGGTCGGCGATCTCGCCGAGCGGATGCGGGCCTACCTGGCCGCCCGGTCCACCCCGTAGCTCGCCAGCGTCTCGTCGATCTGGTGATCGAGCGGGGTCGGGTGGAGGCCGAAGGTCTCCGTCGTGTCGGCGGCGTCGATCTCGAAGGGCTCGTCGAACTGGTACGCCATCGTCAGCAGCGCCCGGAACATCGGCACGAACACGCCGACCATGCGCAGAACCGGACGGGGGAGTCGGGCGATCTTCGGTGCGTCGACACCGGCGGCGGCGGCGAAGGCGTCACCCATCTCCCGGATCGTGCGGGACGGCAGGGTCGGCACGTGCCAGGCCCGACCGTCGGCCCGATCGTCGAGGCCGACCGTCGCCATCGTGCGGCACACGTCGCCCATGTAGCTCCAGCTGTGAGGGACGTCGGCCGGGCCGAAGGTGCGGGCGGTCTTGCCGGCGAGGATCGGCGGAACGAAGCGATCGGCGAGGTGGGAAGTGTCGCCGAGGCCGGGGCCGACGTAGTCCGACGCCCGGACCTCGGTGACCCGGACCCGCCCGGCCTCGTGGGCCGCGAGCGCCTCCTCCCACATGCGAACCCGGATCCGACCGTTCTCGGTGGGGGGATCGAGCGGGTCGGTGGCCCGCATGGGGGAGGAGCCGGCGGCATAGCCGTAGAGGTTGCCCATCGTGACGAGGCGGGCGCCGGTGCGCTCGGCGGCGGTGAGGATCGCGGTGGCCATCGGCGGCCAGAGCTCGGCCCACTTCGCGTAGTCGGATGGGTTGGCGCAGTTGTAGATCGTGACCGAGCCGGCGGCGATCTCGGCGAGGCGGTCGGCGTCGGTCGCGTCGGCGGCGACCGTGGTGATCGACGGATGGTCGGGGCCGGTGCCGCTGCGGGTGACGACGATGACGTCGTGGCCGGCATCGGCCAACAACAGGGCGGTGCCGGAGCCGACGCCGCCGGCACCGATGATCGTGTGGGTGCTCATGGGGTGCTCTCTTCTCGGGTGTCGAGTGGGGATTCGGACTGGTGGTCTGAAACGAGAGCAGTGCTCTCTCCTCTGACTATTGCGAGGTTTCGCACCGCTGTCAAGAGCAGTGCTCTCGTTTTTGTTCACCGCTCGCATTTGCTCGTCGGTTCGGGCAGAGTGGGGAGGTGTCCGACTCGGCTCCCAAGCGCGCACGAGACATCGCCCGAGCGGCGCTGATCCGTGAGATCACCGGCACCGCCCGCCGGCATCTCGCCGAGGAGGGCGCCACCGGCTTGTCCCTGCGAGCCGTGTCGCGGGAGCTCGGGATGGTGTCGTCGGCGATCTACCGCTACTTCCCGAGCCGCGATGCGCTGCTCACCCAGCTGATCGTCGAGGCCTACGACGCCGTCGGCTCGGCCGCCGAGCAGGCTGAGGCCGAAATCGACCGGACCGACCTCGGTGGCCGCTTCGCCGCGATCGCCCACGGGATCCGGGACTGGGCGCGCACGAACCCGCATGAGTACGCACTGATCTACGGCTCTCCGGTTCCCGGCTATGCGGCACCCGAGGACACCATCGCGCCGGCGAGTCGCGTGACCCTGTTGCTCCTCCGGCTGCTCGCCGACCTCGAGGCCGCCGACGCGCCGCTCGCCGAGCCCGCCCCGGCGCTGTCATCGGCGCTCGAGGCTCAGCTTGCCGCGCTCGTCGCCGATGCCGGGCTCACTGTGTCGCCGGCTCGCATGGCGACGGGCATCGGCGTGTGGACGGAGCTCTACGGGATGATCAGCTTCGAGCTCTTCGGCCAGTTCCAGAACGTGTTCGACAACGCCGACGAGATCTTCGCGGCTCGGGTCGAGGCCATGGCCGCCCGGATGGGCGTCTGATCAGTCGACGTCCTGGTTGAACACCGGCTCGCGCTTCTCGAGGAACGCCATCATCCCCTCACGGGCGTCGGGTGTGCCCGAGGTGAGGTGCACCGCGGCCCGCTCGGCGGCGAGCAGCTCCTCGAGGGTCTTGTGCTCGGCGTCGTGGAGCGCATCGAGCATGCCCTTCACCGCGAGACGGGGCTGCTTGGCGAGATCGATGGCGAGCTGGATCGCCCGGTCCTTCAGCTCAGCGAGCGGCCACACCTCGTTGACCAGCCCGATGGCGAGCGCCTCGGGGCCGGTGAGGGTCTTGGCCCGCAGGATCATGTTGAGGGCGTGCTGGCGGCCGACGGTCTTGGTGAGACGAGCGCTCCCACCCCACGCCGGCGTCGAGCCGAGATCCATCTCGGGCAGGCCGATGTTGGCACCCTCCTCGGCCGCAAGGCGGAAGGTGCAGCCGAGCGGGAGTTCGATGCCACCGCCGAGACAGTGGCCGAAGAGGGTGGCGACCGACGGCTTGCCCATCGTCTCGATGCGACTGATCAGATCGAGCCGCTGATCGAAGAACGCGTCGACGCCGCCGGCCCGCTTCATGCCTTGGGGCAGTTGCTTGAGGTTCATGCCGACCGAGAAGTTCGTTGTCCCTTCGGCGGTGACGACGAACGCCCGGATCGAGTCGTCGGCGGCGATGTCCTCGACCACCTCGCCGAACATGTCGACGTACTCCAACGTCATGCGGTTGAGCGGATCGTCGTTGGTGGAGACGATCGCCACGCCGTCGTCGCGCTTGGTCAGGATCAGTGGATCGGCCATGAGCGCGAGCGTAGGTTGCGACCGTGCACCGGATCACAACGGCGGAACGACGGCGGCGCCTCGCCGAACGTCATCGGCTGATCCCGGCGGGCCGGACCGATGATCCGGTCGTGATCACCGACGACCTCGTGACCCTGCATTCTTCGGATCCGGCGACCGTCCATCTGTCGTGCCTGGTTCGCATGGTCGACCCGTCGATCGTCACCGTCGAGCGAGCGCTCTACGACGACCGGTCGCTGGTTCGTCATCACGCCATGCGTCGCACCATCTGGGTGATGACCCGCCGCACCGCCCGTCTCGCCCATGCGGCGGCCACGCTCAAGATCGCCAAGGGTGAGCGCAAGAAGAACATCCAGGCGGTGGAGAAGGCCGGCCAGGCCGACGACCCCGAGGCGTGGTGGGACGCCGCGTCGGCCGAGATCGCCGCTCACCTCGCCGAGGTCGGGTCGCGCTCGGCCCGGGCGATCGGCCTGGAGCTGCCGCATCTCGCCGTGCCGCTCGAGTACGGCACCGCGAAGCACTACGCCACCCTCAATGCACACTCGAAGATCCTGCAGGGCGGCGGCTTCGACGCCCTCTTCACCCGCGGGGCGCCCACCGGCATCTGGACCTCATCGGAGTACCTCTGGAACGCCACCGAGGCCTTCCTCGGCGAACCCATCGCCGGACTCGACACCCGCACGGCGGCGGCCGAACTCGTCGAGCACTACCTGCGTCGCTTCGGGCCCGCCACCGAGACCGACCTGCGCTGGTGGTTCGGCGAGACGGCCACCCTCGTTCGCAACGCGCTCGCCGACATCGGCGCGGTCGAGGTCGCGCTCGACGGCGACACCACCGGCTGGGTCGTGGCCGGCGACGTCGACGACGCGACCGAACCCGAGCCGTGGCTGCGGCTCCTTCCTGGCCTCGACGCCACGCCGATGGGATGGAAGGAACGCGACTGGTATCTCGATCCCGGCCACGTCAATCGGCTGTTCGACCGCTTCGGCAACGTCGGCCCGACGATCTGGGCCGACGGCCAGATCGTCGGCGGATGGGTGCAGCGCCCCGACGGCACGATCGTGCACGAGCTGCTGGCCGCGATCTCCGACGATCATCACGACCTGCTCACCGAGGGCGTCGCCGATCTCGAGCGCGTGCTCGATGGGGTGCAGGTGAAGCCCCGCTTCCCGTCGAAGAACCAGAAGGAACTGTTGGCCGGCTAGGCCGCGAGGGCCTCGAGGTAGGCCGACCAGTCGGTGTTCGGCCAGCGGTCCTCGGTGCGGGCGAGGGTCATCTCCGTCCAGAACGGGTCGCCGGGCGCCGGGATACCGAGACAGGTGCGCTGCTCGACCGTCGCCTGATCCATCACGAGGTGCCACGGCTCGCGGAAGTAGCGGGGCCACGCCGACCAGCCGATCTGGTCGTTGCCTGCGGCTTTGAAGCTGGCGGTGACGGTGAAGCGATGGCTGTCGGGCTTGGTGAGGTTGGTGCCCCGGTGGAAGACGTCGATGCCGTAGGCGAAGATCGATCCGGCCGGTGCGGCGCCGCTGCGCTCGATCGCCCGGAGCTGCTCCTCGTAGCCCGTCGCCTCGCCGGCGAACTGGGGTCGCATCGGGCCGGTGATCGGATCGGATTCGGGCACCGGCACATAGTGAATGGCGCCGTGCTCGTCGGTGACGTCGGTGAGGTAGATCATGAAGTTGATCGTGCGATCGACCTCGTCCTCGCCGGGCACGGTGAGCGTGTGATTCTTGTAGTCACAGTGGAACGGCTGGTCGAAGTCGGTCTGGCCGGTGAACTTCGCCCACGTGTGGCACTGGTACAGCCGTACGTCGTCGGTGCCGAGTGCCTCCCGGGCGCACGCGACGAGCGCGGGATGTAGGCCGAGCAGGTTGAGCTCGGGGTTGGCTCGGAACGGCAGGTCGTCGGTGTTGGCGAACTGCTGCACGTACCGGGTCTTGGCGTCGAAGTCCTCATGGGCCAACGGATCACCGGGGCGGAGGTGGCCGTACAGCTGCTCCATGCCCTCGACGCACGGCGCGATCTCGTCGGTCGTGAAGAACGAGTCGAGGATCACGCCTCCGTCGCGACGCCAGATGTCGAGCTGCCCGGTCGTGTGACGCACGGAGCTCACGGTAGTGGTGAGGTGATCGACAGAACCAGCGACCGAATCGCCATTTCGGGTCAAGGTCGCCGGCTCGGTCGCCGATGCTCGCGCGGTGACACGTGGTGGGGTGGTCTCGCATCGCCGATTGGTCGTCGTCGTTTCGGTTTTCTGCGCGTCCCTGCTCGCAGCGGTGCCGTCGAGCGCGGCGGTCGCCGGCTTCGACGACGTCGACGAGAACGCCACCGCCGCCAACGCGATCGAGTGGCTCGTCGATCAGAGCATCACCACCGGGACGAGCGAGACCACGTACGCACCCGGCGCGTTCGTCACCCGGGCACAGATGGCGACGTTCCTGCACCGCTTCGCCGGCGAACCGAACGCGCCTCGGTCGGACTTCACCGACGTGCCCGACGGCGCGTTCTACACCGACGCGGTGGGGTGGTTGACGGCGACCGGGATCACGACCGGTACGACTGCGACGACGTTCTCGCCCGGCGGCGTGGTGACGCGGGCACAGATGGCCACCTTCCTGCATCGGCTCGCCGGGGAACCCGCCGGTCCGACGCCGGACTTCGGCGACGTCCCCTCGCAGTCGTACTTCACCGACGCGGTGGGGTGGTTGGCGGCGACCGGGATCACGACCGGTACGACTGCGACGACCTTCTCCCCCGACGATCCGGTGACCCGGGCCCAGTTGGCCCTCTTCCTGCATCGCTACGCGGGCTCACCGTCGGTCGGCGATGCCGGATCCAACCGGGAGCCAGGCGACTTCGAGCCCGAGGTCGACCCCGGCCCGGCGACGCCGTCGACCGGTGCGTTCGTGGAATCCGGCGGTCTCGTCGTGATCGAAGCGACGTCGTTGACGCTTCCCGACGGCTGGCGGCGCTTCCCGGCCGACGCCGGGGGCGACTCGCTCCAAGACGGCGCGACGGACGACGCCTACATCCAGTGGGGCGGGCCGACGTCGTACAACAAGGCGACCCGCGGCGTGATCACCATCGACGTCGCCATCTCGAACCCCGGCCGGTACCGCTTCGTGTGGCACAACGCCGTCGGCATCGGCAGTAGCGGCACCGATCACAACGACTCGTTCCTGCGCATCGACGCCGACGCTTTCTACGGCGAGCGCAACGGCAGCGTCGTGTGCCCGGACGACATGCCGGTGAGCAACCGGTGCGTCGGCGACGAACCCCAGGGCTCGAGCACCGATGGCCACTTCAAGGTCTACCGGAGCGGCTCCACCGGCTCGTTCACCTGGCGCGCGTACACCAGTGACCACGATGCCCACGATCTGTACGCCGAGTTCGACGAGCCGGGCACCTACACGATCCGGATCGCCGGCCGATCCGAGGGCCACGCGATCGATCGGATCGTGCTCTTCCGTGACGGCAACGAGGCCGGCGACGTGGGCTTCGGTGCGGCGACGGCCCTCACCGTGCCCGAGTCGGCGCGCGGCTGACCGCTCAGCGTCCGAGCCCGAGTTCCGCGAACGCGGTCGTCGTCGCCGCGAGATGGTCGGTGACCGCCGCGACGTAGCGGTCGGGACGCACGATCACGACCGTGCCGTCGGCGACCAGGTCGGGGAAGTGGGTCGGGTCGGCGTCGACTCGACGAGCACCGATCGCAGCCCAGCGGCGAAGGAGGTCGGCGGCGAGGTGGGTGTCGGGCGTCGTGACGAGGGCGAAGCCGTCGCCGAGGTGGCGGTCGAAGCCACCGCCGTCGTCGAAGGGCTGCGGGAACGGGCGGCCGGTGAGTCGATGCGCACCGCTGCGGCAGCCGCCCTCGAGATGGGGGAACTCGCGCCCGCCGCCGTAGCCGGCCTCGAAGTTGTCGGCGCCGCCCTCGGCGATCGCGTTGATGAGCCGGCCGGCATCGACCGCGTGCTCGACCTGGCCGGCGGCGTGCGGGCGGCGTTCGGTCTCGTAGGTGTCGAGCAGTCGCTCGTCGGCGTGCCCGTCGGCGACGGCGGCGAGCTTCCAGACGAGGTTGTCGATGTCGCGCATGCCCGAGCACATGCCCTGGCCGTTGAACGGCGGCATCTGATGGGCGGCATCGCCGGCGAGGAACACGTCACCGACGCGGAGGCGCTCGGCGACCGTCGCGTGGAAGCGGTAGACCGCGATGCGATCGACCTGGAGCTGGCTCGGCGAGCCCCACGGGGCGAGGAGCTCGGCGATGCGAGCCGGATCCTCCATCTCCGCCTTCGTCTCCCCGGGCAGGAACTGGAACTCCCAGCGACGGCGGGTGCCGTGGCCGGGGATGTAGGTGATGACGCGGGCCGGATCGCAGTGCTGGGTCGCGAGACCGGAGAGCGGGAGGTCCGGGTCGAGCAGGGTGGTGTCGACCACCACCCACTCCTCGTCGAAGCCCTGATCCTCCAAGGTCACGCCGAGCAGCTTGCGGATGGTGCTCTTCGCTCCGTCCGCGCCGAGGATCCAGCGGCCGGTGATCGTGTCGCCGTCGACGGAATCGATGGCACGACCCTCACCACCGCCGACG
>JBCBYI010000102.1:0-14679 GCA_039815945.1 Actinomycetota bacterium
CATGCCGAGCCCGAGGGCGATCTCCGCCGCGCCCGACGCCTGGTTGGCGAGCTTCGGGTCGGGGAACCAGCGCGGCACGATGGCCCCGAAGAAGTCCGGACGGACGAAGTGCATCACCCCGGCACTCGTGAAGAACACGCCGAGGGCTTGAGCGGAACGGTCGGTGGCCATGGCTCCATCATGGTGCGACTACTCCCGGGGGAGTAGTCGCGAAGCCTCCCCCTGTGGGATTCGCGGTCGGCGTCGATCGCGGATCATGAATCCATGATCGAAGTCACCAACCTCACCAAGCGCTACGGCACCTTCACCGCCGTCGACGACCTCAGCTTCACCGTCCAGCCCGGTATCGTCACCGGCTTCCTCGGCCCCAACGGCTCGGGTAAGTCGACCACGATGCGGATGATCCTGGGCCTCGACGCCCCCACGTCGGGCACCGCCACCGTCGGCGGTCGGGCGCTCGCCAAGCACCCGGCCCCGCTCACCTCGCTCGGCTTCCTGCTCGACGCCGGCGCCGTGCACCCGACCCGGTCGGCCTACGACCACCTCCGGGCCCTCGCCGTCACCAACGGCATCCCGACCTCCCGGGTCGACGAGGTGCTCGACATCGTCGGCCTGGGCGATGTCGGCAAGCGCCGCTCCGGCGGCTTTTCGCTCGGCATGGGCCAGCGCCTCGGCATCGCCGCCGCCCTGCTCGGCGACCCCGAGGTCGTCATGCTCGACGAGCCGGTCAACGGTCTCGATCCCGAGGGCATCCTCTGGATCCGCCACCTCCTGCAGGATCTCGCCAAGGAGGGCCGCACCGTCTTCGTCTCGTCGCATCTCATGAGCGAGATGGAGCTCATGGCCGAGCACTTCGTGATCATCGGCCAGGGTGCGCTGATCGAGGACATCTCGATCGACGAGCTCCGCGACATGGCCGCCGGCGAGAAGACGCACGTTCGTGCCGAACAGCTCGACGACCTCGTCGGCTTCATGCGGCGTGACGGCGTCGAGATCGTCTCGGCCGATCGAGGCAGCGTGAGCGTCCGTGGCCTCGACGCCGCGGAGATCGGCGTGATCGCCCGCGACAACAACATCGCCCTCACCTCGCTGATCCCCGAGCAGCGCTCGCTCGAGGACGTCTTCATGTCCCTCACCGCCGACGCCGTCCAGTACCACGGCAGCTCGACCGCGATCGCCGCCTGATGACCTCCACCGAATCCCTCTCCGTCCCACCCACGCCGACCCCCGAAGACAGCACCGCCATGACCACCATCACCGCCCCCACCGACATCACCGAGACCACCATGACCACCATCGCCCCGACCCGAAGCAAGCGAGTCCGCTCCATCAACGTCATCCGAGGCGAGTGGATCAAGTTCTGGTCCGTTCGCTCGACGAGCGTGACGCTCATCGCCGCCGGCCTCGCCACCATCGCCTTCGGCATGATCTTCTCCGCCGTCGCCGAATCCGACGAACAGGCCGGCCCGGCCGCCTTCCTCAACGACCCGGTCGACATCGCCCTCGGCGGCATCGGGCTCTCCGAGATGATCATCGGTGTTCTCGGCGTCATGTTCGTCGCCGGCGAGTACTCCACCGGCCTGATCCGCACCGCGTTCGCGTCGGTCGGCAAGCGCAGCCGGATCATCACCGCCAAGGTCGCGGTGACCGCCGCCGGTGTGTTCGCCGTCGGCTTCGCCGCCGTCGCCGGCTCCATCGTGCTCGGCCAGGCCGTCTACGCCGGGAGCGAGGCCACCGTCTCGATCACCGAGGTGTGGGACGTCGTCTTCGGCACGACCCTGTACCTGACCGGCATCGCCCTGATCGGCATCGCCCTGGGCTTCATCCTGCGCTCGACCGCCGCCGGCATCGGCACCCTCGTCGGTGGCGTGTTCATCGGTCCGAACCTGCTGCGGCTCCTGCCCGAGAGCATCACCGACGTGTTCCTCAAGTACCTCCCGTCCGATGCGGGCTCTGCGATGATGACCCGAGTGTCCGATCCCGATCTCCTGAGCCGTGGCGCCGGCTACGCCGTCTTCGCCGCCTGGGTCGTGGGCCTGCTCGTCGTCGCCGGTGTCATGACCGCTCGTCGGGACGCATGAGCGACGCACGCGGCGCCCCGGTGATGGCGTGGCTGCGGGAGGATCCCCGCCGCTTCGATCTCGCCGTTGCCGTCCTCGTCATCGGCCTCGGAAGCCTGCTGCTCCAATCAGCGCCCGAGGAGTTCGACACCGGCTGGCCCGAAGTGGCCGCCGGTGTCGGCGCGTTCGTGATGGTCGCGCTCCGCCGCTGGCGTCCGTTGCCCCTCCTCGTGGCGGCGCTGTCGTGGGGAGCGATCCACGTCAGCATCTACCAGCGCCCGACGCCGATCTTCTTCGCCATCCTCGTCCTGCTCTTCACCGTGTGTGTCTCGCTCGATCGATGGCGAGCCATCGCCCTCGGTGTGGTGGTCGCGGCGCCGCTCTACGGCTTCGGGCTCTACGTCAACGAGGCGTCGGCGGGCGATCAGCGGGCCACGATCGGCATCGTGTGGACGTTCCTCGCCGTCGGCGTCGCCGATGCGACCCGCTCGTGGCGGCAGTACAAGGAATCGGCCGACGCCCAGGTGCGGGCTGCGGTGCTCGCTGCCGAGGCGGAGACTCGTCAGCAGGTGAGCGAGGAACGACTCGCCATCGCCCGCGAACTCCACGATCTGCTCGCCCACAGTCTGTCGGTCATGAACGTGCAAACCGGTGCGGCGCTGCATCTCCTGCGCAACGACCCTGATCAAGCGGAACAGTCGCTCACGGCGGCCCGCGACGCCGGCAAGACCGTGCTCGACGAGCTCCGCGAGCTGCTCGGCGTGCTCCGACACGCCGACGGCGATGATCCTCCGACCTCGTCGCTGCCGACCGTCGACCAGATCGACGCACTCGTTGACACGATGCGGTCGGCCGGCCTCGCCGTCGAGTGGACGGTCGCCGGCGCGCGCCGACCGTTGGCACCGGCGGTGTCGCTCGCCGCCTATCGCATCGTGCAGGAATCGCTCACCAACGCGGCCAAGCACGGCACCGGATCCGCCGACCTCGCGACCGTCTGGGACGATGACGGTCTGACGATCCAGGTCGCGAACGCGGTCGCCGGTGAGTCCGGGGCCGGGAGTGGTCACGGCCTCGTCGGCATGCGAGAGCGGGCAGTGGCGAATGGCGGTCGACTCGAGGTCGATGCCGACGGGGTGCGGTTCCTCGTCGATGCGTGGTTGCCGGTGACGGCCGGTCGGGAGGCGATGGCGTGACGATTCGTGTGGTGTTGGTCGACGATCAGGCCCTGATCCGTGCCGGTTTCAAGGCGATCATCGACTCCGCTCCCGACCTCGAGGTCGTGGGCGAGGCCGACGACGGCGCCGATGCGGTCGAGGTGATCCGCGCCGGTCGGGCCGACGTCGTGTTGATGGACATTCGGATGCCCGGCCAGGACGGCATCACCACGACGAAGGCGATCACGGCCGACGACGACCTCGCCGGCGTTCGGGTGATCGTGCTCACCACGTTCGAACTCGACGAGTACGTCGTCGGTGCGATGGCGGCCGGGGCGAGTGGCTTCCTCGACAAGGGTGTCGATCCCGACGTGTTGCTCGACGCGATCCGAGTCGTGGCCGAGGGCGAGGCGCTGCTCACCCCCAAGGCGACCCGTGCGTTGCTCGCGTCCCTCGGTGACGGGCCCGCCGCGGTCCCGGTCGACGAGGACACGCTCCAGCACCTGACAGCGCGCGAGCGTGAAGTGGTCGGCTTGGTGGGTCAGGGGCTCAACAACGAGGAGATCGCCGAGGCGCTCTTCCTGTCGCCGCTCACCGCCAAGACCCACGTCAGTCGGGCGATGACCAAGCTGCACGCCCGGGACCGGGCGCAGTTGGTGGCGATGGCGTTCAAGACCGGCCTGACGCGTCTCGACGATCTGTAGCGAGGTGATCAGAGGCGACGAGCGAAGCTGAGCTCGTGACCGTCGGGGTCGCGGATGTGGAAGTAGCGCTCACCCCACGGCGCATCAGATGGGGCGAACTCAGGGCGGTGGCCCGCCGCGATCGCCGTGTCGTGGATCTCGTCGGGCGAGCCGACGTGGAAGATCACCCGGCCCCAGCCGAGTCCGGGCGCATCGCCGGTGTGTTGCAGGTTGACGAAGTTCGCGCCGATCGACAGCGACGTGAACGACGCGTCGGTTCCCCCGTAGACGATCTCGCAGCCGAGGTCGGTGTAGAAGCCGACCGATGCCGCCATGTCGGTCACGACGAAGGTGATGGCGTTGATCTCGGTCGACACGGCTCGCCCCCTACCGGCCGATCGCGGCGAAGGCGCCGCCGTCGAGGAGGGCCCGGCGCACCGGCTTGAGCAGATCGAGCAGCCGGGCGGTCTGGTCGGGGCCGACCGCGTCGACGAGCGGGAGTGCCGCCCGGTCGGTTCGCCGCTCGATGTCGGCCCGGAAGGCCTCGCCCATCTCGGTGAACGATTCGTCGTCTCGCACGAGACCACGGGCGACCAGTCGGGCCACGCCGTCGTTCCACTGCTGCTCGGACCACTGGCGGGTCGCAGTCAGCGCCACCTTCGGCACCGTGCCGGTCGCTGCGTGCAGGATCAGGGCTTCGACCGGATCGGCGGGGGCGGCGACGAGCGCGGCGACGTGGGCGTCGCCTCGCCACTCGCGCAGGATCGTGACCCGCTGCCACAGTCGCTCCCACGGGTCGTCGGGTTCGGGGGTGGCCCGGTTACCGGCGGCCAGTGGACGGCCGGCATCGCCGACCGCGGCGATCATGCGACCGGCGATGTCGGTGGCCTCGGCCACGCCGTCGGCGTCAAGGTCGGGCTCGACTCGGCGAAGGACCCGCCCGGCGGCCCGGATCCGTGCCTGCTGGATGGCGGCCGGTTCGGCGATCGACCAGGCATCGGGGATCGCTGGGGTCACGAGATCCGGATTGAAGTTGTAGAACGTCGCCACGATCACGCCCGCCGGAACCGGCCCGAGCGCCGCCCCGCGGCTGGCGAAGTAGTGGTGGGTGGCGGGCAGGCCGAGCGAGTCGTACTCCTCGGTCGCCTCGGGTGCGAAGTAGATGAAGCCGTGGACGAGGTTGGTCATCGACCCGAGCCGGCCCGAGAGTTCGAGGAGATCGCTCATGCCCGCAACCTAGGGGGGCGCTACCGTCCGGACATGATCGACGGACGCTTCGACCGCACGAGCGACCCGGCCGACATCGCGGCCTTCCTCGCCGAGCACGGTTACGCGATCGTCGAGCGGGCCGTCGACGAGGAGGTCATGGACCGCTTCGCGGCCGAGGTCGCGCCCTACGTCGAGGCCTCGGCTGCCGGCCGCGACGTTTACGACGGGTTGTACACCCGCCGCACCGGCGCCCTGATCGCGCGATGCCCGGCTTCGCGAGAGCTCGTCATGCATCCACAGGTCGTCGCCACCGTCGAGCACGTCCTGTCGCACTCGACCACCGTGCAGCTCCACCTCACCCAGCTGATCACGATCGAGCCGGGTGAGACGAAGCAGAAGCCTCATCGCGATCAGATGGCCTTCGACTTCTATCCTTTCCCTGCGGACTACCACGTGCAGTGCAACACTATGTGGGCCCTCACCGACTTCACGGCCGAGAACGGCGCGACCCACATCGCCCCGGGCACGAGCGGCATGGCCGACGACGAGGCGGCGGCGGTCACGGAGATCCAGGCCGAGATGCCCCGTGGGTCGGTGCTGTTCTACGACGGCAAGGTCCTGCACGGCGGCGGTGCCAACACCGCCGACGGTGTCCGTCAGGGGATCAACATCACCTACGCCGTCGGGTGGGTCCGCCAGGAGGAGAACCAGTTCCTCGCCTGCCCGGCCGAGATCGCCCGCGCCCTCGACGACGAACTCCTCAAGATGATGGGGTACCAGCAGGGGGCGTTCGCCCTCGGCTACGTCGGCGACCATCAGGATCCACTCGCTGTGCTGCGCGGCACCGACGAGAAGGTGCGGGTCGTGAGCGAGTTCGGCGACGCGAACGAGTCGTTCGCCGGCTTCGTCGAGGATCTCGGCGACTGATGCACCCGAGCGAACGGGTCTTCACCCGCTGGCCCGACACCGAGGGCTACTGCACACCGCTGTCGGCCGAGGCCGGCACCCGGATCGGGCTGCGAGCGGCGAGCCGGGCCGGTTCCTTCACGGTCGACGTGCGGCGGTGGGGCAGTGCCGAGCCGGCATGGACGGCGGAGGCCCAGGCCGCCGATCACGCCGTGCCCGACGAGGCCTGGGCCGAGGGATGCGGCTGGCCGGTCGCCGTCGAGATCCCGACCGATGCCTCGTGGCCGTCGGGCATGTACGAGGTGGCGATGCAGGCCGATGGCGGCAGGAACGGGCGGGCGACGAGCCAGGCCTTCTTCGCGCTGCGCCCCGCCGTCACGGCGCCCACGTCGAGGGCGGTGCTGCACCTCGCCACCAACACCTACAACGCCTACAACCAGTGGGGCGGGAAGTGCTGCTACTCCGGCGCCACCCACGTCTCGTTCGAACGGCCCCTCGAGCGTGGCTATCTGCGGCGCCCGGTCGACGAGTCGGGCTACGACGGCCGCATCACCGACATCGACGGCGATCCGACGCACCAACGGCTCATCGACTACCAGTACGCCAACGACCTCCCCCTTTGGACCAACTCCGGTGGGTGGTGGAACTGGGAGCGGCGGTTCGTCGAATGGGCCGATCGTGAGGGCTTCGATGTCGACGTGGTGATCGACGCCGACCTCGAGATCCCCGGACTCCTCGACGACTACGACGTGCTGCTCACCGTGGGTCACAACGAGTACTGGACCCGCGGCATGCGAGATGCCGCCGACGCCTTCGTCGAGCGCGGCGGTCGTTGGGCGATCTTCTCGGGCAACACCGCGTTCTGGCAGGTGCGCTACGACGAGCGCGGCCAGATGACGGCGTACAAGGGCCGAGCCCACTTCCAGGATCCGGTGCGCGGGACCGAGCGGCATCAGGAGCTCACGACCTTCTGGTCCGACCCGTCGATCGGTCATCCGGAGACCACCACTACCGGCCTCACGTTCACCCGCGGCGGCTACCACCGGGTCGGGCACGCCGTTCCCGACGGCGACGGCGGCTTCCGGATCCACGAGCCGAGTCACTGGGCCTTCGAGGGCTCCGGTCTCGGGGTCGGAGATCTCCTCGGCGAGGGTGCCTACGCGGTCGGCTACGAGGTCGACGGGGTCGCTCTCGAGTGGGTCGACGGTCGGCCCGTGGCGACGCACGAGGACGCGGCGCCCGAGTCGATCGAGATCCTCGCCACCGCTCCCGCCCGCCTGATGTCGATCACCGACGAGGTGTGCGAACCGCCCCCGCTGCTCTGGGAGGACACGAGTCCGCCCGGCGAGTTGGAGGATCTCGCCTTCGCGCTGTTCGGCGACATGAGCGACGAGAGCGTCGCCCGCATCGCCCAGGGCCACGCGGTCATGGCGACCTTCACGAGGGGTGCCGGCGAGGTCTTCAACGCCGGTTCGGCCGACTGGGCCTACGGCCTCGACGAGCACCCGCTCGTGCAACGAGTGACGGCCAACGTCCTGCGGCGGTTCGGCGTGTAGTCAGCCGGTGATGACTGGCTGGATACCCCGCAGCCTCCGGCGGTGAGATCAGCAACTGGTCCGGAACTCGTCGTTCAGGTCGAGCGGCAAGAACAAGGACTGGAACCCGAGGCTGGTGGTGTGCGCACAGCCCCCGTCGTCGAGGAAGCGCTCGTCGTACTCGACGTGGAACACCGGCTTGCCGGCCTCGATGAACGGCAGGAGCGTCTCGCATTCGTCGTAGTTGAAGCACTCCTCGTTGACGGCGAAGTCGTACACGTCGACCAGATGCGGGACCTGGCTGGTCGAGTTCTTCAGTCCGACGGCGAGCGCCCGTGCGTGGGCCTGTTCGGCGGTCCAGCGGTTGTAGGCGAGCTGCTCCTCCCAGGTGAACGAGAGGCCGGTGTCGTTGTCCCAGGCGTCGACGTTGTCGGGCTCCACGGCGTCGCAGCCCTTGGCCGCCGCCAGGTCGAGACGGGCGGCCATCACGGTGCGGACGCTCGGGTGGGTGACATCGAGCCAGCGCTCGTCCTCCCAGCCGTAGAGGGTGTCGCCGATCGCTTCGGCGGCGAACGCGCCGGCGTCGTCTCGCCACTCCTCCCACGAACCCGACGAGTAGTAGCAGATCACCCGGCGGCCCTCGGCCTGGAGGTCGGCGATGGTCGACGCCGGCGTGTCGAACAGGTCGATGTCGTAGACGTCGACGTCGTAGCTCAGGTTCAGCTCGTCCTCCAGCTGCCACTGCCACGTGTCGTCGAGGCTCGGCACCCACGGTTCGCCGTCGCGGACGATCGGTTCGTCCGGCGTGAGGCCCGCCGGTGCGGTCGTCGAGGTCGGTGCGGGCTCGGCGATGACGGTGTCGTCATCGTCGTCGCCGCAGGCGCCCAGGACGAGCGGCCCGATGAGGAGCAGGGACAGGAGGTGGTTGCGCTGGATCATGACCTGATCGTGAGGGATCGCGGCGGCCCGCTCGATGGTGGTGTGGTGCGTCTTCGTAGGGGTGCAGGCACCCCCGTGGAATCGGCTCGCGGCCTAGGGTTGGGCCATGGCCACGCCGATCGTTCCGCCGCTCTCGCCCCGCGGCCTCGTCGGCGTGGCGATCGCGACATGGACACTCTCGGTGGTGGCCGCGGCGGCGTTCCCGTGGGCGTTTCCGGTGCTGGTGCTCGTGATCGTGTTCCCCCTCGTGCTCGCGATCCCGCACCTCGATCGAGCCGCCCTCGTCCCACTGCTCGTCGGGGGGCTCGTGGCCCTCGCCGTCGGGGGCGCCTTGGCGCTCGGCAACGACGACGGCGGTGTGTTCGAGGACATCGAAGACGAGATCGAGTTGGTGGTCGTCATCGTCGGCCTGGTCGGCTTCGGCCTGTTGATCACGTCGACGATCCGCCACACCAACGCCGCGCATCGCGACGTCGCCGACGCGGCCGTCGCCCTCGGCGCCCAGGTCGCCGAGTCCCGCCGACGACTGGTCCAGACCGCCGACGAAGAGCGCGCTCGCCTCGAACGTGACCTGCACGATGGGGCCCAGCAGCACCTCGTGGCGCTCGGCATCGATCTGCGTCGGATCAAGAGCAAGGCGAGCCGAGGTGCCGGCGATCTGGAGTCCGATCTCGCCGGGGCGGTCGACGCGCTCGACGAGGCGATCGCCGAGGTCCGAGCGCTCGCCCACGGCATCTACCCGCCGTTGCTCGAAGTGCGCGGGCTCCCCGACGCCCTGGCCGCCGCGGCCCGCCGCAGCGCCAACGAGGTCAGCGTTCGGACCGATCAGGTGGGCCGGCTCGAGCGTGACGTCGAGGCGGCGCTGTACTTCTGCACCGTCGAGGCGCTCGCCAACAGCGACAAGCACGCAGCCGGTACGAGCGTCGAGGTGTCGCTGTCGCGAACCGACGAGGGGGTCGTGTTGCGCATCGCAGACCACGGAGGGCTCGACGCCGACCACGTTCCGGGGCGCGGGGTCACCAACATGCGAGATCGCATCGAAGCGCTCGAGGGGACGTTCGGCTTCGTCGCCGACGAGGCCGGCACGTCGATCGTCGCATCGATTCCGATCGAGGAGTCCGCATGACCCGCATCGTCGTGGCCGACGACAGCGTCCTGATCCGTCAGGGCCTCGTGGGTCTGCTGGCCGAGCTCGACGACGTCGAGGTGGTCGCCGAGTGCGACTCGCTCCCCGAACTCGAAGCGGCGGTCGCCGAGCACCGCCCCGATCTCGTCGTCACCGACATCCGCATGCCGCCGACCCACACCGACGAGGGGATCCGAGCGGCGACCCAGATCCGCTCGGAGCACCCCTCGATCGGCGTGCTGGTCATCAGCCAGTTCTCGGATCCCGAGTACGTCCTGTTGCTCTTCGAGCAGGGCTCGGACGGACTCGGCTATCTCCTGAAGGAACGCATCGGCGACCTCGACCAGCTGGAGCGGGCGGTACGGGCTGTTGCCGCCGGAGGCTCGTCGGTCGATCCCGAGATCATCGACATCCTCGTCTCGGCTCGCTCCCAACGTTCCGGCCCGCTCGATCGGCTCACGCCGAGAGAGCAAGAGGTGCTGGGGTGCATCGCCGAGGGACTCAACAACGCAACGATCGCCGAACGGCTCGTCCTGAGCGAGAAGGCGGTGCAGAAGCACATCAACTCGATCTTCTCGAAGCTCGATCTCAGCGAGACCGAGGGCAAGCACAAGCGGGTGGAAGCCGTGCTGCTCTGGCTCTCGGCGTCGTCGTGATCCCTCAGCCCTCGCCCTTGTAGAACTCGAAGTTCTGGTGCATCACCGCTACCTCGGTGGCGGTCAGCGCCCGATCGAAGATCATCAGCTCGTCGAGCGCCCCGTCGAGTGGGAACCGATGGGCGGTGGCGCCGTTGACCTGCTGATCCTGCGGCAACAGCTCGCTCGTGCCGACCCGGGTGAGGGCGTCGCCTCGCAGCGGGAGGTAGCGGCTGACGGCGAGTTGGCCGGTGACGTCCTCACCATCGACGTAGAGCTGGATGCTGGTGTCGGCCTCGGCGCCGTACACGACGGTGATGTGGCTCCAGCGATTGAGCGGGATCACACCGTCGAGCGACACCGAGTTGTCGACCGACTCGTCGCCGCCCGCCGGGCGTCGGTAGAAGAAGAGTTTCCCTTCGCTGATCCGGATCGCCATGTCGCCGGTCTCGAAGGTCTGGCCGACCTGGCTGATGATCGTGCCGAGCTCGTTCGAACGGGGGTTGACCCAGGCGCTCACGGTGTAGGCGCTGTCGGTCGGGATGACCTGGTCGTAGCGCACCCCGTCGATCTCGCCGAACGTGTTGGCCGAGCCGACCGAGCCGTCGAAGGAGAACGCCTGGCCGAAACGGCCGCCGCCGAATTTCTCCTCGCTCAGCCCGCCGAGCGGGGGAGCGCCGACGGCATCGTCGAGCGTGCCGTCCATCGGCCACCAGTGGATCGGCTGCGGGAGGGGAGCGCCGACGAGCTCGCACGAGCTCTGGGTGTACTCGGTGGTGTCGACGACCTCGGCCAGCTGGTTGTCCGAGAGCCGGTTGACGGTGAACGCGATCGGCTCGACCTGGTTCAGCGCGAGATCCTGCTCGAAGTAGCTGGCCAGGTCGCCGGTGGCGATCAGGTTCTCGACGCCGGCGTTCGGGCCGCCGACCGCCAGCACCTCGATGCGGGCATTGCGCAGCGTCTCCTCGTACGACGCGGCGACCTCGGCCGACACGCCGCCGGCGAGGGCGTTGTAGGAGTACTCGATGGCGCCTGCGATCTGTTCGGCGGAGTCCGACGATGTGATCGAGTACATCAGGATGCGGCCATAGGACACTGACCCGACGTAGAGCGGCGGGGTGTCGGGCCCCATGCCGGCGGCGGTGAGTTCCGCCGGCGTGACGTCGGCCGCGAAGAAGTCGGCCGGTGTCTGGGGGGCGTCGATTGCGATCGTGTAGAGCCGCTGGATGAAGTAGGCGGTGTACGACGATTCGTTGACCGCCTTGGAGTAGTCGAGGCGGGCGTCGAGTCGGTTCTTCAGGTAGCGGGCCGACAAGCCGAGCTCGAGGGCGACCTGGGACGACGAGTGGCTCTCGACCGACTCGAAGCTGCTGTAGCCCGCACCGGCCACGACCTCGGACTCGAGCGCGTTGGCGATCAACTGGTTGACGCCCTCGCGCACCGTCGACCCGGTCGGCTCGTCGACGATGGTGCTGATACCGCTGCGGATCCCGAGTACGCCGCCGCCCGCGACCGAGATGCCGAGTGGGCCTCGGTTGGTGCGGTCGATGGCCACGGGTCGCAGCTGGCCCTGGGCGTGGGCGGCACCGTCGAGCAGGGCACCGGGCCACAGCTGGCCGGCCGAGGGGTCGGCGAGCACGACCTCGCGCGGGTTCTCGGTGAGGGAGTAGTCCTGGGTCGAGCAGACGTAGGCCTCGCGCTGCACCACCTCCTCTCCGGCGTCGTTGGTGGCCTCGACCTCGAGCACCGTCTCGGTGGGTTCGGTCGGGTCGCCCAGCGTCTGGCGGCCCAGCTGGGTGTCGTTGGGCGAGATGGCGTCCCAGTCGGTGATCTGGCGGACGAAGCCGTCGAGTTCGGGGTTGGTCTCCGGTTCCGGCGTGGCGTCGGTCCCGGTCGCCGCCACCGTCGTGGTCGGCACGGTGGTGCCCGGCGACGACTCCTCGGCGGCCGGTGAACACGCGGACGCGACGATCACGAGGAGAAGACCGGCGGCGACGAGGCGGCTGCGGATGGAGGACATGGTCTGGATCATGGCCTGATCGTCTCGGATCGACCACATCCGCTCGATGGTGGAGCGGAGCGTCTCGATGGTGGTGCCTGCACCCCCATTCCGGACCGGCTCCCGGTTCAGTCGGCGGCGCGGTAGATCGACAGGGCGGCGACCATGTCGTCGTCGAATCGCACCGGGCGACCCCGTTCGTCGATCAGCGCGGCGCGAAGGTCCTGGCTGCAGATCAGCTCGTCGCCCCGCAGGATCCGCTGGCGCCACGTGGTGGTGACCCGCTTGAACTCGAGGACCTCGGTCTCGACCGTCAGCTCGTCGAGCTCCTCGGCGCTGGCGTGGAACTTGGTCTGGATCTCCGACACGACGATCGACCTCCCGGCGTCGCGCATCGACGCCAGCGAATAGCCGGCCTCGGCCAGCAGCTCGACGCGGGCCGACTCGAAGTAGGAGACGTACACCGAGTGGTTGACGTGGTTGTACGGGTCGAGTTCGTAGAAGCGGACCCGGATGGTCGTGCGATGGGCGCTCACGGCCCGAGAACCTACCGGCCGGGCGGCGGCGGCAGCACGGCCTGGAGTTCGTCGACCGTGACGCCGAGCGCCTCGGCCGCCGCGTCGAGATCCGAGCCGGGACCGGGGAGCAGCTCCAGCAGGCGTTCCTCGGTGACGCCCAACGCCTCGGCCGCGTCGCTGAAGTCGGGCGGCCCGGCGCCGCCGGTGTCGCCACCCGGTGCGCCCAGGCCGCCGATGCCGCCGATGCCACCGTCGAGCGAACCGCCGGAAGTCTCGCCCATCATGCAGCGGGGGATGTACGGGTACTCGTCGGTGATCACGTACGCATAGGTGCCGTCGATGACCGTGCCGTTGCACTCGTCGAGCTCGCCGGCGCCCTCGGTGTAGATCCAGTCGCTCGTGTAGGTGCCGTCGGGCGTCGTGCCCTCGAGATCGATCACCGTGCCGTCGGGCCCGCTGATGAGGCAGTCGGCGCCGGTCCGCAGCTCGGCGGAGAGTTGGTAGCTGCTGGTGTAGGCGGCGGACTTCGAGACGTACATCAGGTGGCCGTCGGCGGCGAAGCCGACCAACACGAGGTCGTCGTCGGTGGCGAAGGCGTCGACCATGAGTTCGGACAGGCCGTGGTAGTGGTACTGGCCGCCGGGCTGCACGTGGGCGTTGTTCATGTCGAGGCCGAGGTCGTAGAGATCCTGCAACGCTTCGATGCGGTAGGTGGTGGTGTCGCACGTCGCGGTCTCGGCCGTTCCCGGCTCCATCGTCACGCCGTTGAGGCCGACGCCTGCGGTCTGGGCGAAGGTCGCAACCCCCGTGTAGGTCGGCTCGGTCGTGACCTCGATGACCAACGACTGCTCGGTGATCTCGTTGGGGTTGCCGGCGTTCGGGAAGTCGCCGGTCTCGTGGTTGGGCAAGGAGTTGGCGACGATCGTGCGGATCCCATCGGCGAGGGTCACGGTCACCTCGGTGCCGAACACCTCGTCGATCAGCGTGTAGTCGCCGAGGTAGTCCGCCATCGCCGTTGCCGTGACCTCGTCGTCGTGGCCGTGGTCGTCGTCATCGTCGTGGTCAAGGTCGGCGTCGTCGTGATCATCGGCAGTCGGGTCGGCGTCGCCGACGGTGTTCGCTGCGAGTTCGGTGGTCGCGTCGTCGGTGTGGCTGCACGCGGTGGCGATGAGGAGCACGGGGGCGAGCATCGCCGCCACTCGGATGCGGAGGGAGGTGGAGGTCATGGAGATGAGGTGGAGGTCATGGTGATGATGGTCGGCTCGAGAGGTACGCGCGACCGTAGGCGTTTGCTGACAGCGTCGTTCAGGTTCCGGGTCGGGCCCGAAGCCGTCCGATCACCCGGAGGCTGCCGGCGACCGGAACATGGCCGAACTCTCGTGAGTCGGCTCGGGTGACCTCGGGATTGTCGCTGCTGATCGTCATCTCGTCGCCGCGCACCGACGCCACCCGCTTCACCAGCCACATGCTCGGGTTGTAGGGGTGGCGAAGGACGCGGACCTGCCCGGCGCGCGCTCTTTTGCTGTTCGAGGCGAAAACCAGGTCGCCGTTCGCATAGGTTGGGAGCATCGAGTCGCCCTCCACGACGAATCGGCGAATCGGTGCGAAACCCATAGCGGGCAAGCTACGCCCGATCCCGAACAGAAGGTGACCCCACCCATGATGAACCGTCTCTTCGACGGCGCCGAGAAGGCCGAAGCCCACTGCGACCTCTACTGCGGCGTCTACGACCCCGCCCAGGCGAAGATCGAGGCCCTGTCGTGCCTCAAGACCATCGCCAAGTACCACGGCTCCGACGACGAGCACTTCCGGGCCCGCTGCATCATCGTCAAGGAGCAGCGCGCCGAAGAGGTCAAGCATCACCTGATGGTCCTCTGGGCCGACTTCTTCGCCCCGGCGCACTTCGAGGCCTTCC
>JBCBYI010000103.1:0-14674 GCA_039815945.1 Actinomycetota bacterium
TCGGCGACGACGGGCCCGACCTTGATCTTCATCTGGCCCTCGTAGGTGTCACCGTCCTGGCCGGTGAGCTTGGCGCCGGGCAGACACGGCGCGATCGCCGGGATGTCGGTGAGCAGGGCCCAGGCCTCGTCCATGGAAGCCGAGACGTGCATGTCGTTCTCGATGCGCATGGGCGGAGCGTACCCGACCGGCTCACAGCGGTTCTCGGGCGCGTAGGGTGATCGCCCATGGGTGCCCATCCGTCGCTGTCGTCGGTCGATGCCGTCACCGCCGCGCTCGCCGAACACGACTATCTCGCCGACCGGGGCCTGGCCACGACGATCTTCCTCGCGGCCTCGCTCAACCGTCCGCTGCTGCTCGAGGGCGAGGCGGGCGTGGGCAAGACCGAGGTCGCAAAGGTGCTGGCCGCGATCACCGGCGGCGAGCTGATCCGCCTCCAGTGCTACGAGGGCATCGACGCCAATCAGGCCCTCTACGAGTGGAACTACACGGCGCAGCTGCTGCACCTGCGCACCGCCGAGGCCACCGGCACGGCCACCGCCGACGGCGCTGACGAACTCGAGGAGCAGCTCTTCAGCGAACGCTTCCTCGTGCGCCGTCCCCTGCTGCGGGCGATCGACCACGGCGGCGAGGTGCCACCGGTGCTGCTGATCGACGAGGTCGATCGAGCCGACGACGAGTTCGAGGCGTTCCTGCTCGAGGCGCTGTCGGACTTCTCGATCACGATCCCCGAGCTCGGCACGTTCACTGCGGAGGTGCCGCCGATCGTGATCATCACGTCGAACCGCACCCGCGACGTGCACGATGCGCTCAAGCGTCGAGCGCTGCACCACTGGGTCGATCATCCCGACTTCGAACGCGAGGTCGCGATCGTGCGGGCGAAGGCCCCGACGGTGCCCGAGCGTCTCGCCCGTCAGACCGCGATGGCCACCGGCATCGTCCGCGAGCTCGGCATGTACAAGCCGCCCGGCGTCGCCGAGACCCTCGACTGGGCCAACGCCATGCACCTGCTCGGCGAGACCGAACTCACCGAGAAGACCGTCGACGCCACGCTCGGCACGCTGCTCAAGTACCGCGAGGATCAGGACAAGGTCCGCCGCGAGGGCCTCAAGCACCTGCTCGCCGCCGTCGCCGGCGCGTGACCGACACGTCGACGTCCACCGGCGCACCGGCCGACCTCGATCTCGATCGGCTCGTCGCTGCGTTCGTGCACGCCCTGCGCAAGGGCGGCATGCCGGCCACCGTCAGCCAGTCGATGCTCTTTCGCGCGGCGCTCGACGTCGTTGGGCTCGGTCGGGGCATCGACGTCTACTGGGCCGGCCGGTCGACACTTGTGCTCCGGCAAGAACACGTCCCGATGTACGACGCCATGTTCCTCGCGTTCTTCCACCACAACACGTCGGGTTTCTCGATGCGCTTCGACGAGGTCGCAGAGCTGATGGATCAGCTCGCCTCCGACGACGGTGAGGACGACGGTGGCGATGGCGCGGGCGACGAGGAGACCGAGATCCTGCGCTTCAGCCGCACCGAACGGCTCCACGACAAGGACTTCGGCGACTTCGATGAGGCCGAACTCCGCGAGGCCGAGCGGGTGATGGCCGAACTCCGGGTGAGGCCCGCCACTCGCCATTCCCGGCGTCGGCGCCGCGCCAACCACGGCGACGCCCACGATCTGCGCCGCACCGTCCGGGCGGCGATGCGGCGGGGCGGCGAGCCGATCGATCTGCTCACCACCGAGACGGGCGAACGCAGTCGCCGCCTCGTGCTGCTGCTCGACATCAGCGGATCGATGGAGAGCTACGCCAAGGTCCTGATCCGCTTCGCGCACGCCGCGGTCGTCGGGCGGGGCGACGTCGAGGTCTTCGCGCTCGGTACCCGACTCACCCGCATCACTCGCCAGCTCGCCACTCGGGATCCGGAGATCGCGGTCGCGGCGGCGGCCGGCCAGGTCGAGGACTGGTCGGGTGGGACTCGGCTCGGCGACTCGCTCGACACGTTCGTGCGCGAGTTGGGCCTGCGGGGTATGGCCCGGGGCGCGATCGTCGTCGTGCTCTCCGACGGTTGGGATCGCGGCGAGCCGACGACCATGCGGGCCGCGATGGAGCGACTCCATCGCCTCGCTCACAAGGTGATCTGGGTCAATCCGCTGAAGGCCGGCCCCGGCTACGAGCCGACGGCGCAGGGCATGGCGGCCGCGCTCCCCTACTGTGACGAATTCCTCGAGGGCCATTGCCTGCGGTCGGTGAGCGAACTGGCCGCCGTGATCGCCGCCGCCGACGACTAGCGTCGCCCCGATGGAGCGAGCCCGAGCCGCCGGTCACCGTCTGGCCGAACGCCATGCCGCGTCGCCCACCACGCCCGACCCGGATCTCACCCTCGTCAACCACGCCGAGTCGCCACGAGTCGACGACTGGACGCTTCGCTCGGCCCTCGTACGGCTCGCGTCACCGGAGCCGCAACTGGTCGCCGATCTGCTCGTGCTGGTGCGGCGCCTCGATGCCACGCTCCGGCAGGCGGCATCGATCCTCGCCAAGCAGACGGTCGTGTGCGATCGGGCCCTCGGCCTCGACACGGTCGACGGCGATCCGATCGAGCCCTACCCCGACACCCGCACCGCCGATCTGGCCCGACTCGCCACCACCGCCGGCGACGATGCCGATGTCGTGGTCGAGGCCTACCTGGCCGAGGCCGAGCTCGGCCCGGCCGAGATCGCGGCCCTGCCGCTGCTCGGCGTGGCGCTCACGTTCGACGCGCTCACCGACGAGCTCGTCGATTGGGCTCGGATCGCACCGGCGCCGGCGCCCGTCAGCCGAATCCGCGAGACCATCGACGAGGTGCAGTCCCGGCTCGACGAGCTGGGCGTGCCGGTCGAGGAGCCGCCGCCGGGTCGGGGACGCAGACGGCGCTGATCGTTGACTCGCGGGCGGGCTGGCGATTCACTTGGGCGACCGTCGACACCGACCAAAGAACCGCCATGGCCAAACGAGACGCAACGCTGCACGACGTGGCCGCCCTGGTCGGGGTCTCGCCCCGCACCGTCTCCCGTGTCGTCAACGGTGAAGGAGGCTTCTCCGCCGCGACCGAGGCGAAGGTCCGGGCCGCGATCGAGAAGCTCGGCTACCGACCCAACCTCCTCGCCCGGGGCCTGATCCGGGGCCGCAGCGGTGCCATCGCCCTCGTCGGCCCGACGATGACCGACCCGTTCTTCCCCGAGCTCGCCGAGGGCGTCCAGCAGGCCGCCCGGGAACAGAAGCTCACGATGTTCATGGCGAGCACCGACGCCGATCTCGATCACCAGCGCACCGTGATCGAGACCCTCCACGCCTACGCGATCGACGGCGCGATCGTCTTCCCGGTCCGCGAGAGCGACACCCAACTCGCCCAGCTCGCCGCCTCCGGCTTTCGCATGATCACGATCGATCTCCCGGTCGCGATCGAGAACGCCCCCAACATCCGCTCCGACATCGAGGACGGTGCCCGCCAGGCGGTCACCCATCTCGTCGAGCAGGGGCGCCGCCGCATCGCGTTCGTCGACGGCAGCCACGGGCCGGGTGGCCGGCGCCTCTTCGGCTTCCGTGGTGTGGTGGGCGCCCATGCGCCGACGTCTCACGCCGCGCCGACCGCGGCCGGGGGCATGGAGGCGATGCGCGATCTGCTCGAGCGGGTGCCCGACCTCGACGGCGTGTTCGCCTACAACGACCTGATGGCGATCGGCGCCCTGCGGGTGCTCGCCGAGACGGGTCGGCGGGTGCCCGACGACGTCGCCGTCGTCGGCTTCGACGACATCTCGTTCTCCGCGATCATCAACCCCGCCCTCACGACGGTACGTCTCGACCGGGCCCGGATCGGCCGCGAGGCCGTCGCCCAGGTGGTCGCCTTGACCGAGGGCGAGTGGGTACCGCCCGAGACCTGGATCCCGGTCGAGCTCGTCGTGCGGGAGTCGGCCTGACGCCGACCGGTCGACCTAGGCCGGACCGCTGAAGATGAAGCTGTTGTCCTTCTCCTCGGCCCACGCCGCGGTGAGGAGCGGGTCGGCGTAGGAGGTCTGCTCCAGCGGAACCTCGAGGCCGTCGTAGGCGGCCACCTCGGCCCGACCGACGACCATCCAGTGGACTTCGTCGGGACCATCGGCGAGCCGGAGGGTGCGCTGACCGGCGTACATGCCGGCGAGTGGGGTCCACTGCGACACGCCGGTGGCGCCGTGCATCTGGATCGCCTGATCGATGATCTGGCAGACCCGCTCGGGAACCATGGCCTTCACGGCCGAGATCCAGACACGCGCTTCGGCGTTGCCGAGGGTGTCCATCGCCTTGGCGGCGCGCAGCACCATCATCCGCATCGCTTCGATCTCGGTGCGGGCTCGGGCGACGATCTCCATGTTGCCGCCGAGGCGGATCAGCGGCTTGCCGAAGCCCTCACGGGTGGCGCCACGACGAACCATGAGATCGAGCGCCTTCTCGGCGGCGCCGATCGAGCGCATGCAGTGATGGATGCGGCCCGGGCCGAGGCGGAGCTGGCTGATCTCGAAGCCGCGGCCCTCGCCGAGCAACATGTTGCTGGCCGGCACGCGCACGTCGTCGAAACGGATGTGCATGTGGCCGTGCGGAGCATCGTCTTGACCAAAGACGTGCATCGGGCCGAGGATCTTCACGCCGGGCGTGTCGACCGGGACGAGGATCTGCGACTGCTTGCGATGCGGCGGCCCGTCGGGGCTCGTCTGGCACATCACGATCATGATTTTGCAACGGGGATCACCGGCGCCGGAGATGTAGAACTTCTCGCCGTTGATGACGTACTCGTCGCCGTCCTTGATCGCCTGGGTGCGGATGTTCTTGGCGTCGGAGCTGGGCAGGCCCGGCTCGGTCATCGCGTAGGCGGACCGGATCTCGCCCCGCAGCAGCGGCTCGAGCCACTCAGCCTTCTGCTCAGGGGTGCCGACCCGCTCGAGCACCTCCATGTTGCCGGTGTCGGGTGCCGAGCAGTTGAGCGATTCCGAACCGAGCGGGTACTTGCCGAGCTCGACGGCGAGGTAGGCGTAGTCAAGGTTGGAGAGGCCCTGGCCGGTGTCGGGGAGGAAGAAGTTCCACAGGCCCTCGGCCTTGGCCTGATCCTTGGCTCCTTCGAGGAGGTCGAGCTGGCGCTCGGTGTAGCCCCACCGGTTCATCGGATCGGCTTCCTTGAAGAACTGCTGCTGCATCGGGTCGACGACCCGCTCCAGGAAGTCGACGACCTGGTCGTAGAAGGGGCGAGCCTCCTCCGACATGCGCAGATCGAAATCGTCAGGTGAGCTCTTCAGACCGGTGGGCACAGCGAAACCTCCGTTGGCGAACAGGCGCCATCGTGCCACGAGTTCGCCGTCGCGGCCCAACCGCTGGGGTGCCCGATCGCACGGTCTGGCAGACTCACCTCATGTCCACCGTGGTGTTCCTCGTCGCGTCCGCCGGTGCGCTCGCGATCGTCGTGTCGCTGATGATCCGTGGTTCTCGCCAGAGCTGATCAGGCGGCATCTGCCCTCGGTCCGCGGATCAGGGCCGGCAACCGACGGTCGCCTCGACCCGCATCGCCTCGTTGCCGGTGAAGGCGCCGGCGATCTCGATGTCGCCCGTGAGGTTCCAGTCGAACGACAGATCGACGTTCTCGACATGGATCGCCGTGGTGCCGGGGGTGCCGGCAACGTCGACCGAGCCGAGGTCACCGATCGCCTGGTCGTTGAGTTCGAGGCCGACGAGGCGGATGCCGCCGTCGGTCCGGCTGTCGCGTACCGCGATGTCGAGTACGTCCCAGCCGGCGACCGGGCATCCGGGAGCGCCGTCGACGTCGAAGTCCCAGTCGAGTGCCGTACCCGGAGTGCCGGTGACCGAGCTGCGCAACTCGTTGCGGAACGACAGATAGTCGACGCTGAAGGCAAACGTGGTGGCCGGCGTCCACTGGTTGGGTGCCTCGACTCGGGGGAGCGCCGACGGGTCGGTCATCGGACCGAGGTACACCTCGTTGCCGCTGTTCGCGCCCTTGAAGCGGGCCGTGGCCGCCGCCGTGGCGCCGCTCGCACCCGCCATGACCTCGGCGGTGAGGCACTTGCCGTTGGGGCCGGCGGCCCGCAGCTCGTCGATCTGAGTCGGGGTGAGGGCGACCGAGTGAACCCCGACCTCGTCGATCCCGCCGCTGAACAGCCCCCCGAGCACGAAGGGCGATCCGGGCACGGCGTTGAGCGAGCCGGCGTTCACGACGGCGCTCGCCACGAGTGAACCGTCGAAGTAGAGCGCCATCTCTCCGGTCGCCCGGGAGTAGGTCGCCGCGACGTGGTGGTAGAAGCCGTCGTGGATGTCGACGGTTGCGAAGACCGCCTCTTGCTGGCGGGCTCCGACCGGGTCGATCAGCCACATCAGCTGACCGCGCGGGCCGACGGAGAGCTGGTAGGCGAACTCGCCCGGTCCGACATAGGGCGGGATGCCGAGGGCGGCGATCGTCTGGATCGTGCCGATGTCGTCGGGACGGACCCAGGCGTCCACCGACACCTCGTCGAGCAGCTCTGGGAAGTTCGAGACGGCGAGTTCCGGAGAGCCGAGTGCGAACTCGAAGTTGCGATCGATCAGGCCGTCACCGAACGACGGCGACCCGCTGAGGTCGGGCCCGACCTCAGCCGAGAGCGTGTCCTCGCCCGTCCACCACGCGACGAGATCAGCGGGATCGATCGCACATCCGGGCACGACGATGATCACCTGGTTCGTCCGGGCGGCGACCGCCGAGCCCGACGCCGCGAGCGCGAGGATCGTCAGCGCCAACCAGATGATCCCGGTGCGTCGCGTCGCTCGACCCATGGGGCGACTGTCGCATGGGCCGTCCCCGGCCAAAAGACCGGTGGCGAAGGCTTGCCCGGCCGGACACCTCGACGACGTTCGTCCGTCAACGCACGGTCATCACTTCCCACGTCGAGTGGCCGGCTGTTCGCTGACCGAGCGACCGCTCAGTCGCCGCCGAGGGCACGGTGACTGTCCCCCGACGCGTCGAAGCGGCGGGCGCGCGACACTCGGGTATCAGCGATCCCTTCGATCTCGAGGACACGCGCCCGCCGGTGGTGATCCGGTGCGACGACGTGTCGAAATGGTTCGGCACCTTCCGCGCCCTCGATGCCGTCTCGCTCGAGGTTCGATCCGGCGAGGTGCTCGCGCTGATGGGCCCGTCCGGCGCCGGCAAGTCGACGCTCCTGCGCTGCATCAACGGGCTCGAACTCCCGACCACCGGATCGATCGAGGTGCTCGGCCTGCCCCTGATCGACGACAAGCTCATCCTCGAACAGATTCGACGCCGCACCGGCATGGTGTTCCAGCACTTCAACCTCTTCCCGCAGTACACGGTGCTGCACAACGTCACCCTCGCCCAGCGCATCGTGCAACGCCGTGGCCCAGGCGAGGCGTCCGAACGGGCCCGCGTCGCGCTCGAACGGGTCGGCATGGCCGGCCACGCCGACAAGCACCCCAACGAGCTCTCGGGCGGGGAGCAGCAGCGCGTGGCGATCGCCCGCACGCTCGCCGTCGAGCCCGAAATCGTGCTGCTCGACGAACCGACCGCCTCGATCGACCCCGAACTCACCAAGGGTGTCGTCGAGTTGATGAACGACATCGCTCGCAGCGGCGTGACCGTCCTTGCGGTGACCCATGAGATCGGTTTCGCCCGCGCCGTCGCCGACCGGGTCCTCTACATCGACGACGGCGAGATCGTCGAGCAGGGTCATCCCGACGATCTTCTGTGGGAAGCACGGGACGAACGCACCCGACGGTTCGTGACGGCCATCCGCCGCGACTGGGCCGTCGCCGAATCAGGCCAGACCTCGCCGTGGGCCCCGCCTGGCTGACCGACCGGACCTCCCGGGGACGCCGCTAGCCTTGACCGTTCCGGGGCTGTAGCTCAGTTGGCTAGAGCACCTGCTTTGCAAGCAGGGGGTCAGGGGTTCGATTCCCCTCAGCTCCACCAAAATTTTTGCCCTGCCGGCTCGGCGGAGAGCCAAATGGAGAGCAACTCACGGATCGACGCCCGCCTGACTAGTCAGCGAGGGCGCGGGCGTTGCGAACGATCTCGGAGATTGCGCGTCGCACATCGCGATAGTCCGCCCTGAAGAACTCTCGATCTGAGCGGATCCGAGAGTCCGCTAGAGCGACGTGAACCTCCTTCTCCAGCCGTGCCGGATCCTTCACCTTCCAGGCAGCCCGGACGCCGTAGGGGATGAGTACGCCAGTAGCGGCGTTGATCTGGCGGCACCGCTCAGCAAGGGGCTGCGTGGTGTAGCCCACCTTGAGCACATCCCGAGCCTCTCTGGTTGACATGACGTAGACAAAGCCATGCCCGGCAGGCCCCGCTGGCCGCTGCTGACTTACGTACGCCGAGAGAAGTTCCAACGTTCGACCTTGGCGGAGATGAGCGGGCGCCATCCCGTCTGCCGCCAGGACCGACCTCCGGGCGTCCGCAAGCGAGGTGACTGCTCGTGCCGCAGCCCTGTCACCGGGGTAGCCCAATTGCTCCCAGACAGTGCACCAATCCCACTGATCCTGCTTCCGCACTCGACTGAACAGGCCCTTCGTGGTTGAGATGTGTTCAGCGAGTTCGTCGTTCGAGACGGCAGCCCCTTCACTGCAGAGGTCCAGCACCGCTCCCACGGCGACGACCCGAGCCTGCTGGGTCGCCGGTTTCACTGGAGCCATTCCGAAGCCCCACTTCTGCGTGATCTCCGCCATAGCGACGAAGGTACTACTAGCCCTCATCAGGCCACCTCCGCTACGCCTCCGACTGGCTTCGGTGGAGCTCCGAACAGCAGCCAAGAGCTAGGCGTCGTCGAAGCGCTCGTACCAATCGTGGTCGACGACCGTCACGGTTCGGATGCCGAAGTTCTCGGTTGCCTCGATGAGATCGCACAGTCGCTGGCCGTCGATGAGGTCGACGGTCGGGGTCGTTGCAACGGCAGCCGACTCAGCGGGGCCGGTGAACCTGCCCAGGGTCACGAGAATCGCCTTCTCGGCACCTGCCGCAGCCGAATCTCGCTGAAGCAGGGCCACCGTCTCTCGCCCCACGGGCTTCGCAGGGTCGTACCGCTTCACCTGGACGGCAACGCGGGTCGAGATCACATCCGAGATGGGCGCGCGACCAATGGCATCGATCCCCTCGTCAGCACCAGCGCTCGTCATTGAGAGCTCCAGGCCATGATTCTTCAGAAGTGCTACGACGAACCGCTCGAAGCCGGTGGGCGACAGCCCATGCAGCGTGGCGAGAAGGTCGTCTCGCCACTCGTCCTCCTCGTTTGCGACGTCCTCTTGCTCATCGAACTTGACGGCGACCTCCTCTGAGTCCTCCCTTAAGGCCGCCCGCCTGCCTGCTCGCACCTGATTGTCCAGCTCGATGATCCGAGCCCGAGCGGCATCATCATTCAGCGACAGCACCTCTTGACCGAGGCGCGTCAGCAAGAAGAATCCCCGCCGTGGGCTCTCGAGCGCCCCGCTCAACTTTGCGTAGGAGCGGGCCCAGTCGAGTCGATCAACGAGTACCGACTTCGGGGCCTTCCGGTTCGGATAGATCAGCTCAAGTTGCTCGTCTGAGAAGCCTTCGGCCTCGATAACGGCCTCGGTGATCTCTCGGGCCTGAGCGCTGCCTCCGGCCGCACCCACAGCGCGCAAGACAGGGAGGATCAGTTCTCGGTACGTCGGAAGCGCCTCACTGCTCGTCACGCAGCGAAAGTAACACCAGTGCTGCGACGGATGGCCGGTCGCCGCCTATACCCCGACTCGATCGGCATCAGGATCCCGCACCTCGAAGCAGCCGATCCATGCGTTGTCCCGCATCGCTAACGAGTAGCTGGTTCCGGTTCCGGTAGACGGTCAGCAGCATGCGAGTATCCGCATGGCCGGCGAGGTCCGCAATCAGTTCAGCCGCATGTGGTCGGCCGAGAACAATGTATGCGCTGTGTGTCTCATGGCGTACGGCGTGATCACGGGGACCTCAGCCTTGAGGCAGAGCTTTCTGAGACTTCGCCGGACGTTGTGAGCATCAGAGAACCCGCCGAGCCCGTTGGGGAAGACGAGATCGAGGTCCTGCCATTCGGCTCCGAGCTCAAGACGGGAGGTGACCTGAAGATGCCGGTGCGCAACAAGCGCATGGACGGCGAGGTCAGCCAGGGGGACGGTTCGAGCCGACGTTCTCGTCGTGACGTCGCCCAGGTATGTGCCGGACGAGTCAGACTTCAAGCAATGTCGAACGTGGAGGACCGGCGGCGGTAGATCCGTCTCCACGTCCTGCGGCAGACCCACCCTTGGACAAGCCGCCTTGGATCCGGCGCCAGCAGCTAGTCAGGCACTGACCCCACATATCGACAGTCGTAGTTGCCGCGGATTGCGTCGTAGTAGTAGCTCTCCATCGACGACGCCGATCTCAACGCTCGCCATGCTGTGGTCGGGAACGCGCAGTAGTGGTAGTTCGTGCCGGTCAAGTTGATCACCATGTACTGGTCGATCCCGCTGTACCACGCATCCCGAACAGTGCTGTCGCTCCGGCCCAGGTTCTCGAACTTCGGGTCGCCCACGTCGACAAGCGTGGATCGATACTTCACAGAGACCCACTCCTCGGTTGTCGCCGAGGAAGTGTCACCCGTCGAAGGCTGGGAATGGGACGCTTCTTCCCCGCAGCCCATCAACGTCGTAGAGACGAGGACAGCTACCAAGAACTTCGCCACCGGCCATGATCTTCGGATTCGGAGGCTCACCAGCCAGCCCGTCTGCGAGCCCCCGCCCACAGTCAATCACCCGAGAGGAGCTCGTTTTTTGCCTTGGCGAACTCTTCGTCAGTCAGCGCGCCCTCAGCGTGGAGACTCGCGAGCGACTCGAGCTGGGATGCCTTCGACTGCACTTGCTGACCCGACCCAGCCTCGCGCTCTGCCTTCTCGGCTTCCCATTCCTTTCGGTACTTCCGTGCCTTAGGTCCCTCGTAGGGCTTTCCACTCCCGGTGTCGTTGTACTCCCCACACCGCTGACACTTCAGCTTCTTCTTCGTGACGAGGGCTCCAACCCCAACCATCGCCTTTGACCTGAACGTCCGCTTCGATGTCAGGCCCTTGCTGCCACAGTTCCAGCACCGCGGAGTGCCGTCCGTGTCGATCCTGATGTCTTTCATCCGCCGATGACTCCTTGATCTCACGTTGGTGACTCACGGTTTACCAGGTCAGCCCCATCGGCTTCATCTCAACAGCGTTCAACCAATGGCGCACGCAGACCGAGACCCGCTGGCCATTCCCTCGCTTCTCGCGCGCCGGGGAGCCAAGTGGAGAGCCAACGTGCGCGCCCATCTACGGACGAGTGCGGACGTTGGCGGAATCGAATCGCCGAAACCACTTGGTTTCCGGACACAGGCGGACGTACACAGACAGTTTCGACACGCTTTGCAAGCAGGGGGTCAGGGGTTCGATTCCCCTCAGCTCCACGTGATCTCGGTGGCTACTTCGGCTTGGTGACGACCCAGCCCCGGCGACGGAGCTCGAGCACAAGCGACTTGGTGGAGGCGGACCGCACGGCCCGCTCCATCTCGGCCCGCTCGTCGTCGGTCATGCCCTTCGGCTTGGCTTCGGCCTTCGCCTTCGGTTCCTTGGGCCTAGGCTCGGCCACCGTCGCTTCGGCCTGCTGGTCGGCTTCGTACTCGGCCTGCTGGAGCTGATCGATCAACTCCTGAGCCTCGTCGGCGGTGAAGCGGCCGGCCGCCTGACGCTGGTTGAAGCCCAACGGACCGCGGGCGTCTTTGAAGTCGGCGTGGCCGGCGTTCTGGAGCAGCTCGAGCAGCTCGGCCGTCTGTCGATGCGATGCGGCTGGTCCTGCACTCTGCCCGAACGCCATGATCGGAGTCTCGCACCTCGCCGAACCGGGCGGGGGCGACACCCGTCGGAGGCGCCATGAAGGTCGGAATCCAGCTGCCCGAGGTCGAGTGGGAGGTCCCGTTCCCCGAGTACCTCGCGATGGCTCGCGCAGCCGAGGACGTCGGGTTCGATTCGGTCTGGGTCGGTGACCATCTCATCTACGACCTGCCCGACGGCGCCCGCGGCCCGTGGGAGGCGTGGACGACACTCGCCGCGATCGCCACGGTGACCGAGAGGGTCGAGATCGGTCCGCTCGTCGCGAGCACGAGCTTCCACGCACCGCCGATGCTTGCGAAGCAGGCAGCGACGGTCGACGCCATCTCCGAGGGGCGGCTCATCCTCGGTCTCGGCGCCGGATGGAACCGACGCGAGTACGACGCCTTCGGCTTCGCCTACGACAGGCGGGTCAGCCGCTTCGAGGAGGCGTTCACCATCATCCGCACGCTGCTCCGTGACGGCGAGATCGACTTCCACGGCGAGTTCTACGGCGCCGACCGGTGCGTGTTGCATCCCCGCTCACCCCGCCCGGAGGGGCCGCCGCTGATGCTCGGCTCGATCGGGTCCCGCATGCAGTCGATCGCCCTGCCGCACGTCGACGCGTGGAACGTGTGGTGGTCCGACTACGGCAACACGCCCGAGGCGTTCGCCGAGCTGAAGGCCGAAGTCGACGAGCGCGCGGCCACCGCCGGCCGGGATCCGTCGACGCTCGACGCCACCGCCGCGGTGCTGGTCCAGCTCGAGGGCGGTGGCGGCCGGGTGATGGGCGACTACGCCGCGGGGGCGACGATCGAACCGATCACCGGATCGGCGAGCGCGATCGCCGAGCAGCTGACGGCCTTCGCTGCAGCCGGGGCGTCGCACATCCAGCTCGTCGTCGATCCCATCACCCGGCCGTCGATCGAATGGCTGGGCGGGGTGCTCGATCTGCTCCCCGATCGCTGAGCCGACCGCGTGGCGGACCGATCAGCGTTCGAGCTCGTCGGCCTGACGCCGGAGCTCGGCGACCCGCTCCTTGTTCTTGCGGCGCGAGCGGGCCGTGGCCGCAAAGAGCGCGGCGAGCAGCACGCCGACGAGGGCGCCGACGAGCGTGCCGCCCCGGAAACCGGGCCCGTCGACATCGAGGATGCGTTCGCCCGCATGTGCTGCACTGCCGTCGCCGATCACGATGCCGAGCGTCAGCAGGTTCGGCGCAGCGAGGAGGGCGGCGACCACCAGCGTCACGAGCGCTCGCCGGCGGCTGCTGCGGAAACGCCATCCCAGCCAGAGCACCACGAGCGGCAGCACGGTGAACACCGCGCCCGCCGAGAGACCCAGCAACGAGCCGACCGTCAAGCGCCCGTCGACCGCGTCGCCGATGCGCTGAGCCCACCATCGGGGCAACACCGCCGCCCCGACGAACCAGGCCAGCACCGCGAAGGCGAGACCGCCCACGCCGAGGATCAGCCGCCGTTTGAGCCGGCCGTCGTCGGTACTCGTCGTCTCCTGGGGTTCGTCGCTCACGTCCTGTCCCACCGTCGGCCCAACCCGTCGAGTGATCGCACCCTACTGGAGCTGCACTGGTCGTGATCAGGTGCCGGCAACCGGTGTCAGGTCGAGCGCCGCGAAGCGGTGGATGAACGCCGTGGCCTCGCCTCGGGTGGCGAGACGGGCCGGGTCGAAGGTCGTCGGCGAGGTGCCGGTGGTGATCCCGACCTTGCCAGACGGGTGATGAGGAAGCCCGACAGCACGAAGAAGACGTCGACGGCGCGCAGGCCGGCGATGGCCGGCAGACGTTCGAAGGACACCTCGGACGGCGCAGGTTGGGACATGACTCGCTCCCGCGGACGTGGGGATCAACGAAACGCGCCCGATCCACGGATGCGACCGCGTCGCCAAGAAGGGCCGTTCGGCCCGGTCATAGCGATGGGCGGTCACCTACGCTTCTCGCGGCCCGAGCGAGCCCTTCGCCCGGACAGCCCGTCGACCGGAAGGCTGGTGTCATGCAGACGCGACTGTTGCGAGCCGAGGATCTGTCGGCCCTGCTCGACCGGGTCGGACGCGACGCCCTCATGGACCAGATGATGGACGCGATGCGAGGCCGCTTCGTCGAGTTCACCGGCGAGGACCAGCAGGCCCGCGCCCGCGACGGCTTCCGCTACGACAAGCCCGCACACGGCCTCATCGAATGGATGCCCACCCACGAGGTCGGCGGCCCGGTCGTCATCAAGATGGTCGGCTACCACCCGACCAATCCGGTGCAGCGCGACCTGCCGAGCGTGATCGCCACCACCTCGATGTGGGATACGACCACCGGCCACCTCGTCGCGGTCGCCGACTCCACGCTGCTCACCGCGCTTCGCACCGGCGCCGCGTCAGGCCTCGCCACCGAGATCCTCGCGATCGATCAGCCGATCACCCTCGGCGTGGTCGGCCTCGGTGCTCAAGCCGTCACCCAGACCCACGCGATCAGCCGGATCCGGACGATCGAGAAGGTCATCGGGTTCGACGTCGATCCGGAGGTCGCTGCGACCTTCGCCGATCGCATCGCCTGGCTCGGTCTCGACGTCGAGATCGTTTCGCCCGAGGCCGCCGCCACCATCGCCGGCGAGGTCGACGTCCTCTGCACCTGCACCTCAGCCGAGCTCGGGGCGCCGCCCGTCGTCGCCGACACCGAGGTGCGGCCGTGGCTGCACATCAACGCCGTGGGTGCCGACTTCCCCGGCAAGATCGAACTCCCGGTCGGGTTGACCCACGGCGCGTTCGTCGTGCCCGACACGCTCGAGCAGTGCCTCGTCGAGGGCGAGTGTCAGC
>JBCBYI010000104.1:0-14586 GCA_039815945.1 Actinomycetota bacterium
ACGCCGTCTTCGACAGCGCTCGCCGCGCCGCCACCGGCCGCTCACTCGACGAGGCTCGGGACGAGGCCGCCGCGCTCTGGGCGGGCTATTCGGTCGTGGCCGCCGACAACCCCGATCTCGATGTCGAGGCGATGAGCGCGGAACGGATCCGCGAACCCTCCGCCGACAACCGCATGGTGTCGTGGCCGTACACGAAGGCGATGTGCGCCAACAACACCGTCGATCACGGCGGCGCCCTCGTCCTGACGACCCACGCCACGGCCGACGACCTCGGGGTCCCGGCCGACCGGCGCGTCTATCTGCGAGACGTCGTGGTCAACGCCGACACCGACACCTTCTTGACCCGCGCCGACGTGGCCCGCGTTCCGGGACTCGACAACGCAGTGGCCGCCCTCCGGGACCGGTGGGGGGATCTCGACGAGATCGAACACGTCGATCTCTACGGGTGTTTCCCGTCGATGGTCGCCTACACGGCCGACTCGATGGGCCTCCGCGCCGACCGCCGGCTCACGGTGTCCGGTGGCCTCGGCTTCATGGGTGCCCCGCTCAACTTCGCCGCCGGTCAGGCGTTGATCGCCATGGTCCGCCGGCTTCGGGCGCACCCGGGCGACCTCGGCCTGGTCCAGGGCAACGGCGGCCATGCCACGAAGCACGCCATCGGCGTGTTCAGCACGACCCCACCCGACGATCTCGTCGTGACCCGAACCGCCGAATCGGTCGGTGATCAGGTACCGCGGGCCGCCGACGACGCCGCAGGTGACGCCGTCATCGACGGCATCACCGTCGAGTACGACCGCGACGGTCCCACCCGGGCGGTGGCGATCTGTCGGTTCGTCGACGGGCGCGGTCGGCTGTGGGCGACCTCGACCGACCCGACGATCCTCGATGCCGCGACCCGTGAAGAGATGGTTGGCGCTGACGTGACCGTCGTCGACGGCGTGTTCAGCCGCTGACGTCGACGCCGAGTCGAGCCCGCAGCGCGGCGGCCGGTTCGGGTCGGGCGAAGTGGAACCCCTGGGCCCGGTGGCAACCGAGCCGCAGCAGTGCATCGACCTGATCCTCGGTCTCGACACCCTCGGCGACGACGTCGAGGCTCAACGCCTCCGCAAGGGAGATGATCGATCGGACGAAGGCGTTGTCCTCTTCGGTGCCCAAGCCGCTGACGAACGCCCGGTCGATCTTCAACGCATCGACGGGGAACCGCTTGAGGTAGGCCAGCGAGCTGAACCCGGTGCCGAAGTCGTCGACCGCGACCCGAACGCCGAGGCCCTTGAGTTCGGTCAAGATCCGTTCGGCCTGTTCGACGTCGCCCATCATCGCCGACTCGGTGATCTCGACACAGAGCCGATGCGGCGCGATTCCCGATCGCTTCAAGGCCATTGCGACCAGGCCGACCGTCTCGTTGCGTTGGAGTTGGGCTGCGGCGAAATTCACCCGGATGTTGAGATCGTCGTCGTCCCACGCGGCGGCCTCTTCACAGGCCTCGAAGAGCACCTGTGTCCCGAGATCGACGATGAGCCCGGTCTCCTCGGCGACCTCGATGAAGGCGCCGGGACCGAGCAGCCCGCGGGTCGGGTGTTCCCAGCGGACGAGTGCTTCGGCCCCCAGGATGCGGCCCGTGCGCAGCGAGACCTCAGGCTGGTAGTGCACGCGGAGTTCCCCGTGGCGGAGGGCACGACGCAGCCCCGCCTCGGTCTCCATCCGGTCCTGCACCTCGTCTCGGAGATCCTCGTCGAACGATTCGTGACGGCCGCGGCCGCCGGCCTTGGCCCGATACATGGCGGTGTCGGATCGACGCAGCATGTCCGCCACCGTCGAGTCGTCGTCGGCGATCGCGATGCCGATGCTCGCCGACGGGAACACCTGCTGGGTGCCGACGCTCATCGGCTCACCGATCAACTGGAGCAGACGGTCAGCCAGCCGGGCGGCACCGACATGGTCGACAGGGCCGCTCAGGAGCACGGCGAACTCGTCGCCGCCGAGCCGGGCCACGACATCGCCGGGCCGCACCGCGAGCCGCAGCCGGTCGGCGACTGCGACCAGCATCTCATCGCCTCGATCATGGCCGAGCGAGTCGTTGATGAGCTTGAACCGGTCGAGGTCGAGCAACAAGACGGCGGTCGACCCCGCACCGACGAGGCGTTCCTCGCAGAGTGTGCGGAGCTGGCGTCGGTTCGCAAGACCGGTGAGTTCGTCATGGGTCGCCTGGAACCGGAGGAGCTGATCGGCGCGGCGGCGTTCGGTGATGTCCTCGACGTGGACGAGCCACATCGGTTCGCCCGAGAGCACGCCTTCGATCGCGGTCGAGTGGCAGATGGCCCAGACGCGGCGGCCGTCGGCTCGACGCAACGGGAGCTCCTGGCTGCCGCCGAGCGGAGACCGGTCGTCGGTGTCGAGCAGCGCATCGGATGACACCCCGACGAGGTCGCCGGGGTCGCGGTAGCCGAGGAAGGTCGCAAACGCAGGGTTGCACGTGATGACACGCCACTGCGGATCGCAGAGCACGATGCCGATCGGCGCCTGCCCGAAGGCGGTCTGGCTGTAGCGCTCGCCGGCGATGCGTTCCTCGATCTGCCCGAAGAGGCGGCTGAGCTCGCCGAGGACCAGCCGTTCGTGTTCAGTGATGCCGTTCGCGCCGGTGTGGCACGCGGTCATGAGCGTCACGGTGGGAGCGGTGCCGCGGGGCAAGGCGATCGTGGTCACCTGGGTGGCGTCGATGCGCTCGGTCCGTTCGGCGACCCGATGATCACGCAGGGCCGCGTCCATCGTCGCGTCGATACCGAAGGGCAGCGTCGCCCCCGGAGCGTCGACACCGCCGACGGCGTGGCGGGCGATGAAGTGGCCGGCGACCGGGTCGGCGCGCCACGTGGACAACTCGTCGAGGCCGAGGAACTCGACGGCGTCGGCGAGCACGGCGTGGACGGCATCGTCGTACTCGGGGTCGGACGCCTCAGCGAGGGTGGCGGCCGCCTCTCGCAGGAAGTGCTGGCTCTCGGCCCGGCGGGCCTCCGCCGACTCGAGCGCCAGGCGCGAACGAAGCTGGGACAAGAGGTCGGCGAATGTCGCCGCCAGGTCGGTCAGCATCGCGAAGTCGGCCCGGTGATCACCCGGCATCGCGATCCCGACCGCCGCAACGGAATCCGGCGTCGGCATCAGGGGGACGGAAACGAGCGAGAACCGACCACTTCCGTCGTCGAGCGCGTCGATGAAGTCGGGCCCCATCCAGTCAGCGAAGGAAAGCACCTGCGCACGCGGCTCGCGGGTCACGACGCTCTCCGCCAGTTCGGCGGGGTACACGAGACGCTAGCCGGGCAAGAACGCGAGGCCGTCACGACCCCACTGGTGCGACACCGATCCCCGGCCCGGTTCGTGGCCGTCGAGTTCGAGCACGAGCGCAATCGTCGCCCCGAACTGGCGGGCCACCCGGCCGAGCGCTTCGGGCACAACCTGGTCGACGGTGTCCTCTCGCACGCGCAGGAACTCAGCGGCGATGGCGGCGAACTCCTCCTGCACTGCATGGCGGTGACCGGCGGACCGTTCGGCTTCGAGGCGAGCGCTCGTCTGCGCCGCAGTCGCTCCGATCGTCGACACCGCGTCCGTCTCGACCGAGGTCCAGGTCCTCGTCGGGCCGACGAGCGCGATGCAGGTCCGGGTCGCGTCGCCGACCTCGGAGGGGAAGAGCGCGACCTCACGCCGATCGGCCACGTCCTCAGCTGATGCGTCCGCGCCGAAGAACGCGGTTGCGAGGGTCGAGACCGAATGGAAGCTCGGCGTGAGGTCGTCGTTGAGGAACCGGCCGTCTCCGACTGGACGAAGGTCGCGCCAGGCGTCGGACAACGACGAGCCGACGACGTGCTCGCTCACGACGCGGTCGGGGGTGATCCGGAAGCGTTCGGCACCCGGGACGCCGAGGTGGCCGATCAACCCGCGAAGCGTGTCGCCGACGACCCGATCGAACGTCTCGTCGGTGGCGGCGGCGAGCGCCGTCACCGACTCGGTGACGAAGTCCTCGAGTTCGAGACGCCGCTGCAGGTCGCCCTCGATCCGAACCCGGGCGAAGAATTGACGCAGCATCGACGCAAAGGCTCGGAAGAGGTCGGCGTCGGCGTCGTCGATGTCGGGCGCCTGCGTGATGACCGCAAGCGTCAGTGCGACGTCGTCGGCGAGATCGATCAACGCCAACAGGCCGACGTTGTCCTCCCATCCGTCGGCCACGATCCGCTCGCCGGCGAGCTCCGCCAGCGGCATGACCGCGACGCCTTCGTTGGCGAACATCTCGGCGACGACCTCGTCGCTCGCCGCCCGCACTTCGGTGTCGCGAATCGATGCCGGGGCCGCATCATCGGCCCAGACATGGATCTGGGTCGTGGACCGCGTCGCGAGGTCGGTCCGGAAGACACCGAGACCGGCGACATCGAGGGCTTTGCCGATCCGGCGCAAGGTGTCGGCGACGACGGTGTCGACCTCGTCGAGGCGCGCGTCCGCGAGTGCGGCCCCAACCCGCCACAGCGCCCGCCGGCGCGCGTTCGACGACTCCACCGATGTCATTGGAGACACCATCGGCGCCGTTCGTGCGCTTGTGAGCTGTCGGCTGAATCCCCGCCCGATCCCTCGACTAGCTTCCGGGCATGGGAGACAACGTCCACCTCGAAACCAACGTCGCCGACGGCGTCGCCGTCATCCGCCTCGACCGCCCGAAGGTCAATGCGCTGAGCAGCGACATGATGCGCGACCTGCACTCGATCTGCGACGAACTCGCCGCCGACGAGTCCACGCGGGCCGTCGTCGTCACCGGCGGGCGCAAGAACTTCGCCGCGGGCGCCGACATCTCGGAATTTCCGAGCTTCACGGCCGAGACCGCGCAGCAGTTCTCGACCATGTTCAACGACTCCCTCCTCGCTCTCGAGAACCTGCCCCAGGTCACGATCTCGGCCATCAACGGCTTCGCCCTCGGCGGTGGCCTCGAGGTTGCGGTCTCGACCGACTTCCGCATGATCGCCGAGGACGGTCGCATGGGGGTGCCCGAGATCCAGCTCGGCCTGATCCCCGGTGGCGGTGGCACCCAGCGCCTCGCTCGCCTCGCCGGCGTCACCATGGCGAAGGACATGGTCTACAGCGGTCGCCACGTCGGCGCCGAGGAGGCCCTGGCCAACAAGATCGTGTCGTCGGTCCATGACCCCGACGAGCTCCAGGACGCCGCCATCGCCAAGGCCGCCGAGTACGCGAAGGGTCCCGCCGCGCTGCGCATGGCCAAGCGAGCGATCCTCGACGGGCTCGCGCTGCCGCTCGACGAGGCCGTCAAGGTCGAGGCCGAACAGTTCGGCGCCTGCTTCGCCACCGACGACTGCCGCACCGGCGTGCAGAGCTTCATGGAGAACGGCCCCGGCAAGGCGACCTTCATCGGTCGCTAGGCAGCACGGCGACCTTCACGGGCCGCCGAGCACGGTCGAGGGTCCCGGGACCCTCGTCATCCGTTCGGCCCAATCGGGTCCTGACCGTCGCACACGTCGGAATCGGTTCGGCCGACTCTCGGGACACCGCAGGGGTCTGTCGATCATCTGACCATGGACAGGATCCCCGTCGGCGGGGGCTCGCAGAGCACAGCCGGACCCACGCAGCAATTCAACGCAGCATGTGACCTCCTCGGCGTGAGCACCGAGGAGCGAGAGCAGCTCCTCACGCCCGGTCGGGTCATCTCGAAGATGATCCCGGTGCGCTTCGAGGACGGCACCACGCGCATCGTCGAGGCGTATCGGGTCCAGCACTGTGACGCTCGTGGCCCCTACAAGGGCGGGATTCGCTTCCATCCGCACGTCGACCAGGCCGAGACGGCGACCCTCGCGTCGCTGATGACCTGGAAGACCGCCGTCGCCAACGTGCCCTTCGGCGGCGCCAAGGGCGGCGTGCGGATCGATCCGTCGGAACTGACTCCGGTCGAGCTGGAACGGCTCACCCGGGTCCTGACCCACGCCCTCGCACCGCACATCGGCCCCGATCTCGACATCCCGGCCCCGGATGTGAACACCGGACCCCAGACGATGGCCTGGATGGTCGACGAGTACGCCCGGATCGGCGGCTTCGAACCGGCCGTCGTGACCGGCAAGCCCGTCCACCTCGGCGGGTCAACCGGGCGCACCGCCGCCACCGGACGGGGTGCGGTCGACGTGCTCGAACGGCATCTCTTCGCCGAAGGCCGCGACTTCGACGGACTCACCGTCGTCGTGCAGGGCTTCGGCAACGTCGGCTCGTGGATCGCCCGGGAGGTCGTCCGCCGCGGCGGCTCGATCGTGGGCGTCTCTGACGTGGCCGGCGCCGTGTACGACATGAACGGACTCGACATCGAGGCGATCGACCGAGCGATCGCCGACGGCGCCACCGTGCCCCAGGCCGGCATCGGCGTCGAGATCGACCCGAACGAACTCCTCACCATCCCGTGCGACATCTTCGCCCCGGCCGCCCTCGGTGGCGTGATCACCGACGACGTCGCCCGAGACATGCAGGCCTCAATCGTGCTGGAAGGCGCGAACGGGCCGACGACGCCCGAAGGCGAGTCGGTGCTCGAGGCCAACGGTGTCACCGTCATCCCCGACGTACTCGCCAACGCCGGCGGTGTCGTCGGCAGCTTCTTCGAGTGGTACCTGAACCGCACGGGCGGTCGATGGGATCTCACCCAGCACGACATCGAACTCGCCGACGTGATGGCGAGCGCCTACGACGGCGTCCGAGAGACCGCCGAGCAGTACGGCTGCTCGTTCCGCCAAGCGGCCTTCACCGTCGCCGTGCAGCGGGTACGAGTCGCCCGCCGCAGCCATCTCAACCTGGTCCGAGAGGAACGACGAGCAGCATGACCACCAAGCAGCGACCCAACGGTCTCGCCCGACGCCGGCCGCTTCAGGCCCGCCTGTCGACGCCGCTGCCGATGCGGCCGAAGCCGTCGACGACCGCCTGAGTCAGTCGATCTCCATCCGCTGGAGCCGCTCGGCTCCGAGGAGGACGCCGGCGACGACGACGCCGAGGCACACGATCACCGCGGTCGGTGTCGAGACGTCGAGCGCATCGTCGAGCGGGACACCGGCCATGTTGTCGACGATCGCCCGCAGGTAGCCCCGCACCGACACCTGCCCGATCGCCTCGGAGAACTGGGTGAACAAGCCTTCCCAGAGGAGCACGAACGCCAGGCCCCAGATGATGGCGTTCTTCACCATCAACCCGAGCAGGACGAACAGGGCCGAATAGCCGAGCACGCCGACGCCGCTCGCCACCACCGTGGCGATGATGCCGTCGCTCCCGGCGCCGCCGACGGCGGCGGCGATGGCCATCGGCACGACCGTGAGCGGCAGGCTGACCGTGATCGACGCAAGGAAGGCGCCGATGACCACCGGCAACCGATCCATGGGCCGGAGCCAGAGGTAGACGAGGGTGCCGTCCTCGCGACCATCACCGAGCGACGCCGACGCGAACACCAACGCCACCACCGGCACGACCAGGACGAGGCCGAGGCCGTCGATGACGAAGATCGTCGCCTCGACCTGATCGTCGATCTCGTCGCTCGCGGCCACGCCGACCGCCGCGAGGATCAAGACGCCGCCGAGCACGAGCAACGCGATGACCCGCCCGCGGGTGACGAGCTGACGCAGCAGCATGCGATGGGTGAGCACCACGGCGCGGGCGAAGGGGACCGAGCGGCTCATCGGCGACGCTCCACGAGGTAGCGGAAGACGGATTCGAGATCGTCGTCGAGCGGTGCGACCTCGTTGAGACGGGCGCCGAACTCGACGGTGAGCGGGGCAATCGCCCGACCGAACGAGTCGACGTCGGCGGTGTTGGCCTCGACCCCGGTGGCGGTGACGGTGACGCCTTGGGCGAGCCCGCGTTCGATCAAGGCGGCCGCGATCGCCTTCGGCTGGTCGGTGCCGACCCGGATGCGGTGCGGCCGGTCGTCCATCTGATCGCGGAGGGTGTGGTAGTCGCCGGCCGCGGCCAAGCGGCCCTGGGCGATGACGAGCACGTTGGATCCGAGACGGGCGACCTCGTCGAGGACATGGCTCGACACGAGGAGACACTTGCCCTCGTCGGCGAGTTCGTTGAAGAAGGCGATCATGCGCTGGCGCTGCACCGGGTCGAGCCCGGTCAGCGGCTCGTCGAGCACGAGCACCGACGGGTCGTTGACGACGGCTGCGGCGAGCTTCGCCCGCTGACGCATGCCCTTGGAGAACGAGCCGACCGGTTTCGGGTCGTCGGCGTCGAGTTCGACGCGGGCGATGGACGCTCGAGCGATGGCGTCGGCCTCCGAGGACGCGACGCCGTGGGTGAGGGCGGTGAAGGTCACGAAGTCGAGCACCGACAGGCGGTCGAACAGCGCGTCCTGCTGGGGGGCGAGGCCGATGCGGCCGCGGACCTCACGATCGGTACGCGCGTTCTCACCGAGGACGGTGACCGTGCCCCGCGACGGCGGGGTGAGACCGCACAGCATCCGGAACAGGGTCGACTTCCCGGCACCGTTGGGGCCGAGGATCGCCGTGATCCCGGAGCCGATCTGGAAGGTGACGTCAGAGACGGCGACGACATCGCCGAACGACTTGGTCACCCCGATCGCTTCGACCATCACCTCACCGCCTTCGACGAGGCGGGCGACCTGGAGGGCCGGGTCACCGGTCGGCTGCACGCGCGAGCCCGTCGGGGGTGGCGGGGGCGGCGGCGACGGCGGCGGCGGCGGCGGCGGGAGATCCGACATCAGACCGCTCCGATCCGCCGGTAGCGGTCGGTGAGCACACCGAGGCCGGCGACGATCCACAGGGCCGTGCCGCCGTAGACCATCCAGGTGGGCACCTTCTCCCCGGTGTCGAAATCGGTGAACGCCTCGCTGGTGTCACCGAAGATCCGAGCGGCGGCCTCGAGCGGAACGTTGAGGGGATCGAGCACCAGGAGATCTCGGGACACGCCGATCGACTCGACCGAGATGTTCACGACGATCGACACGCCGAAGAGGACCGCCAGCACGGCGACGCTGGCGAATGCCCGGCGATCGGTGACGCTGGCCGCGCCGAGGCTGACCGCGGTGAAGAAGAGCACGATGATCCCCGACGACAGAAGCAGCTTCGCGGCGACGCCGAGCCAGTCGGCGAAGCCGTCGGGGCCGAGTCCCTGGATCGTGTACACGGTGAGGTAGAGCAGCACCGGCCCGGCGACGACGATCGCCATCGAGGCCATGACGGCGAGGAACTTGGCCCCGAGGTAGGTCGGCTTGGTGAGCGGGGTCGACAGGTAGAGCCGCAACATGCCGTCGCGGCGATCGCGCACGATCGCCTCGGGGGCGACGAGGGTGGCGAACAGCATGACCGACAAGATGGGGAGACCGAAGAGCTCCCAGTATTCGGGCTGGAGCTCGCCCTCCAGCAGGTCACCGATGAGGATCGCCAATGCGAGGAAGCCGATCGACGGCAGGAAGGCGATGACCGCGACGATGATCGGGAAGACCTTGTGGCGGCCCTTGCGACCGAGCCCGAGGATGCTGCGGGTGGTGTGCCAGGTGACCGATCGGACGGCCTGGGGGACGCCGGCCCGCTCGCCGTCGAACCTGCGGTAGCCGCGGTCGAAGATCTCGGCGGACGTCATGCCGGCGCCTCCGTGAACAGATCCTCGAGCGTCTTGCGGTCGACGACCACGCGTCGCACCCGGGCCTGCTCGGCGGCCACGGCATCGCGGATGGCATCGAGGCTCGTCTGTTGGTCGATTGCGGTGACCCGCAGTCGGTTGAGGTCGCGGCGTACGTCGAGGCCAGCGTTGCGGAGCCGTTGCTCGACGGCGTCGACCGCACCGGGGCGCTCGTCGATGTCGACCAGTTCGGCGGTGATGGTGGTGGTGTCACCGACGAGGCTCTCGAGCGGGCCGTTGGCGACGAGGCGTCCGGCATCGAGGGCCACGATGTTGTCGCAGATGCGCTCGACCTCTTCGAGCAGATGGCTCGAGAGAAGGACGTCGATGCCGTAGTCGGCGCTGATCTGGCGGATGAGGGCGAGCATCTCGTCACGCTGGACGGGGTCGAGACCGTCGGTCGGTTCGTCGAGCAAGACGAGGGACGGGTCGGCGGCGATGGCCTGGGCGAGCTTCACGCGTTGGCGTTGGCCGGTCGACATGGTGCCGAGCGCACGGAAGCGTTCCTCGCCGAGACCGACGAGCCAGAGCGCGTCGCTCGCGCGACCTCGGGCCTCGCTCTTCGGCATGCCGCGGACCTCGGCGAGGTGTTTCACGAAGTCCGACGCCGGCATGTCCTCGGGCAAGACGTTGCGTTCCGGGCCGTAGCCGACGACGGAGCGGAGCTGAGCGGCATCTCGCGCCGGATCGAGACCGAGCACCGAGATCGCGCCCGAGGTCTGCGGACGGAGGCCGAGCGCGATCGACATCAGCGTGGTCTTGCCGGCGCCGTTGGCCCCGACGAGGCCGGTGACGCCTTTGGGCACCTCGACGTCGAGCGAGTCGAGGGCTCGCTGCGAGCCGAACTGCATGGTGAGACCTGTGGTCGAGATCACCGTCACGAAGGGCATGGTAGGCACACGTCTCGCGGCCTGGGGGTCCTCCCTTCGGATGACTCGACCCTGAGATGTCCCCTAGGTTGCGGCCATGTCGAACACCGAAGTCCCCGTCGCCGAGGTCGCGGTCGTCACCGGCGCCAACAGCGGCATCGGCCGGGCCACCGCCCTCCATCTCGCCGAGCACGGCTACACGGTCTACGGAACCGTCCGGTCGGTCGATCGGGCCGGCAAGCTCCTGGCCGAGGCCGAAGCCCGGGGTCTGACGATCGAGCTCGCGGAACTCGACATCGCCGACGGCGAGTCGGTGCGCGAGGGCTTCAAGGACATTCTCGAGCGCGCCGGGCGCATCGATCATCTCGTCAACAACGCCGGTGTCGGCGGCAACGGTGCGGTCGAGGAGACCAGCGCCAAGCGCTACCTCGACGTCATGAACATCGACCTGTGCGGCGCCACCCGCTGCATCCAGGCGGTGCTGCCCGGCATGCGCGAGCGGGGCAGCGGCACGATCATCAACATCACCTCGGTCGCGGGCCGGCTCGCCGCGGTCGCGCAGGCGCCGTACGTCGCCGCCAAGTGGGCGCTCGAAGGCGTGAGCGAGCAGCTCGCCATGGAGGTCGCCGGGTTCGGCGTGCGTGTGGCGATCGTCGAGCCGGGCGTCACCCAGTCGTCGATCTTCGGCAAGAACGCCGACATGCCGAACGACACCGGCGCCTACGGCCCGGCCAACGAGCGCATGCTGCAGATGTACGCGGCCGGCGCCGCGAACGCGACACCCGCGGTGGAGGTCGGCGAGGTGATCCGCCACGCGATCGAGACCGACGATCCGACGCTCCGCTACCAGGTGAGCTGGGGCGGCCCCGAGTTGGTGGCCGGCCGCGCCGCAATGAGCGACGACGACTGGGTGGCGCTGGGCACGATCGAGTCCCTCGACGACTACATCGCCGCGTTCGGCGACGCCTTCGGCGTCGACATCAGCCTCTGATCAAACGAGCATCCGGCCGGAGGCCGATCAGACGAGAAGCGCGTCGGTCATGACCTCGACGAGGCAGGGGCCGTCGTGGGCGACGGCGTCGGCGATCGCGTCGGCGAGCTGGTCGAGCTCGGTGACCCGGATGCCCTTGGCGCCGCAGAGTTCGGCGAAGGCGGCGAACGACGGGTTGTGGAGTGAGGTCTGCCAGACGTCGAAGTCGGCGGCGCGCTGTTCCTTGGAGATCTTGCCGAGTTCGCTGTTGTTCATGACGACGTGGGTGATGTTCATGCCGTACTTCACGGCGGTGGTCATCTCCATGGCGTACTGGCCGAGCCCACCGTCGCCCGACACCGACACGACCGGACGGTCGGCGAAGTCGGGTTGGCTCTGCGTGGCGGCCCAGGCCCCCATGGCGGCGGGGAGGGAGAAGCCGATCGAGCCCAGGTAGCCCGACATCAGCACGGACTGATCCGTCACCTCGAAGTAGCGGCCGAACGAGTACGTGTTGTTGCCGACGTCGACCGGCATGATCGCATTCGCCGGCACACAGTCGCTGAGCGCCTGGAAGAGGGCCGCAGCGTTGATCCCCTCGCCCTTGTCGTCGTCGCGCCGGCTCGCCTTCTCGGCCCGCCAGATCGCCCAGCGTTCGGCGAGTTCGTCGGCGGCGCCGTGACGCGACGTCTCGCCGCACGCGTCGAGCATGGCCTGGGCGGTGATGGCGACATGGCCCTGGACCGGCACCGACACCGGGTGGAAGCGACCGAGCGCCATCGGGTCGTAGTCGACCTGGACGATCGGCTTGTAATCGGCGACGCCGGTGTGGTTCGAAAACGACACGCCGAAGGTGATGATCAGGTCGCACTCGTTCATGAACCAGCTGGCGACCGGGGTGCCGGAGCGGCCGAGCACACCCCCGGCGAGCGGGTGATGATCCGAGATCAGGCCCTTGCCCTTGAAGGTCGTGAGCACCGGCGCGTCGACCTTCTCGGCGAGGGCGGTGATCTCCGCCATGCCGTCCTTGGCGCCGTTGCCGACGATGATGATGGGACGGTCGCTGGCGGTCATCGCGCCGACGGCCTCGGCGAGCGCGTCGGCGGGCGGGACGATCTGACGATCACCGGTGCGTCCGTCGGGGCCGCCGGCCTTCGCGCTGTCGGCGGCCGGGAGCTCCTGCACCTCGTCGGGGAAGACGAGATGGGCGACGTCGCGTTCGACGAGCGCGGTCTTGCAGGCGAGGTTCATGATCTCGGCGTGGTCGGAGCCGGCCTGCACGGTCTCGCTGTAGCGGGCGACATCGTGGAACGCAGCGTGGAGAGCGGTGTCCTGGAACGCGCCGCGCCCTCGCTGCTTCGACGGCACCTGGCCACAGAGCGCGAGCACCGGGGCGCGATCGGTCTTGGCGTCGTAGAGCCCGGTCATGAGGTTGGTCGAACCGGGGCCGGCGATGGCGAAGCAGCCGGCGAGCTTGCCGGTGAGCTTGCCGTAGGCGGTGGCGGCGAAGGACGCCGCCCCTTCGTGGCGGATGCCGATGTAGGTGAGGTCGCCGCGTTGCTCGGCAACCCGCATCGCGTCGGCGAACCCGAGGTTGGAGTGGCCGACCATGCCGAACACGTGGGTGACGCCCCAGTTGACCATCGTGTCGACCATGACGTCGGAGACGCTGCGGGGCCGGGCGATCTCGGCCGGCAGGGCGACATAGACGCCGTCCTCGCGCACCTCGGTGCGGTACGCCCCCGGCGAGTCGTCGTGAGCGCCGGGCGGTTGGCCGTTCTTGGGCGAGTAGTCGTAGCCGTGCCACGGACAGCGCAGCCACCCCTTCTCGATGGACCCCTCCCCGAGCGGCCCACCCTGGTGGGGGCAGGCGTTGGGCAGACAGCCGTAGTCGCCGTCGCTGATGTGGGAGACACAGAGCGTCTCGTGACCGATCGCGACGGTCGTGACCCGCCCTTCGGGCAGCTCGTCGAGATCGACCAGCTTGTGCCAGCCGAACTCGCCGTCGGGCAGCGCCGGCTCGCTGTAGTCAGGCTTCTCGATCGTCACGGATGCGCTCCCTGGTCGTGGTGCTGAGATGCTCGCGCATCCGGTCGACGAATGCGGGCTCACCGGGAACGCGGCGACGAGCGCTCGTGTTCCCGGCTCCTGCACCCTCGATTCCGAACTCTGAGAGGATGACCTCGTGGACGCCTTCGACGTCGGCGTGATCGCCGTGTTCCTCATCGCTTACGGCCTGATCTCGGGTCGGGTCGAGCACTCGCCGCTGACCGGCCCCATGTTCTTCGTCGGCTTCGGCTTGCTCATCGGCAGCGAGGGCTTCGACGTGCTGGAGCTCTCGCTCGACTCCGAGGCGGTCGAGCTCTTGGCCGAGGCCACCCTCGCCCTGTTGCTGTTCAGCGACGCTGTACGGATCGACGTGATGCGGCTGCGCCACGACATCGCGCTCCCGGCGCGAATGCTCGCGATCGGGCTCCCGTTGGCGATCGGACTCGGCACCCTGCTGGCCTGGGTGTTGTTCGACATCCCGGTGGCGGTGGCGGCGTTGATCGCTGCGATCCTCGCCCCGACCGACGCAGCACTGGGGCAGGCGGTGGTCAGCGACCGGGCGGTCCCGCTCCGGGTGCGGCAGTCGCTCAACGTCGAGTCCGGCCTCAACGACGGCATCGCCTTGCCCGCCGTCACCCTCTTCGTCGCCCTCGCCGCCGACGACGATCAGTTCACGAGTGCAGGATCATGGCTCGCCTTCGCAGCGGAGCAGATCGGCTACGGCGTCGCCATCGGGTTGGCCGTCGGGTGCGTCTCGGGGTGGCTGATCCGCACCGCGTCGGCCCACGGTTGGGTCGAGGGGGTCGCCCGCCAGCTCGCCGTGCTCGGCGTCGCCGTCACCGCCTTCACGGCCGCGCTCGAGGTCGGCGGCAACGGCTTCATCGCCACCTTCGTCGCCGGACTCGCGCTCGGAGCGACCGCCCGAGAGGACTGCAGCACAATCGAGGAGTTCACGACCGATCTGGCCGAGTTGCTGGCGACGGTCTCGTTCATCGTGTTCGGGGCGATCGTCGTCGGGCCGGCGCTCCCGGAACTCGACTGGCG
>JBCBYI010000105.1:0-14524 GCA_039815945.1 Actinomycetota bacterium
CACGGCCGGCCGCCTCGGTGGCGACGAGTTCATGGTGATCGCCCCCGACATCGGCGAACCCGACGCGATGCGGCTCGCCGCTCGGATCGCCGCCGCGGTCGACTCGATCAAGCCGGCGTCGACCGGCGGCACGGGATGCTCGGCCAGCATCGGCGTGGCCATGCTCCGCGGCCGCACCGACCTCGCCGCCGACGCGTTCGTGCGTCAGGCCGACGCGGCGATGTACGCCGCGAAGGAGGCCGGGGCCGAGATCCGACTGTTCGACGACGACCTTCTCGCCGAGGCCGACGTCAAGCGCGACCTCCGCCGGGCGCTCCCGCTCGCGATCCGCCGCGACGAGTTCGTCGTGCACCACCAAGCCTTCGTCGCGCTTCCGAGCCGGCGGGTGGTCGGCTTCGAAGCGTTGACCCGGTGGCGCCAGGCCGACGGCTCGCTCCTGATGCCCGACGCCTTCATCCCGGTCGCCGAAGAGGGGGGCCTCATCGCCGATCTCGGCGATCTCGTCGCCCGCAAGGCCGCCCAGGACCTCGCGATCTGGCGGCAACGTCACCGCGACACCGACGCCATCGTCGCGATCAACGCCTCGCCGCGAGAGCTCGCCCGGCCCGGCTACGCCTACCGGCTCGCGCTCGCCGCAGAGGAGGCCGGCCTGCATCCCGACAACCTGCTCGTCGAGGTCACCGAGACGGCGATCATGGAGGCCGGGCAAGCCGCCGACGACAATCTCCGCGCCCTGCGCCGGGTCGGCGTGCGGATCGCGCTCGACGACTTCGGGACGGGGTACTCCTCGATCAGCCGCCTCCGCGCCAACGCGTTCGACGTGCTCAAGATCGATCGCAGTTTCGTCGGCGGCGTCGCCGACCGACCCGACGATCGCGCCGTCGTCGCCGCGATCGTGGCGCTCGCCCAGGCGTTCGGGGTCGAGGTCGTCGCCGAGGGGGTCGAAACCGAAGCCCAGCTCGACGCCGTCATCGAACTCGGGTGCCACGCCGCCCAGGGCTGGCTGTTCGCCAAGGCCGCGCCGATCGACGAGGTGGCGGGGCCTCACACCTTCCAGTCCTGAAAACGACGAACGGACCCCCGCAGGGGCCCGTGTCGTTGCTCCTGCCGGCCGCCCGGGCGGTTCAGCTCAGAGGCGGTCGACGATGGCGCTTGCGAACTCCGAGCACTTCACCTCGGTCGCGCCGTCCATCAGGCGGGCGAAGTCGTAGGTGACGACCTTGTCGCCGATGGTGGCCTCGACCGCACGGATGATGTCGTCGGCGGCGTCCTGCCAGCCGAGGTGCTCGAACATCATGACGCCCGAGAGCAGCACCGAGGACGGGTTGACCTTGTCCTGGCCGGCGTACTTGGGGGCGGTGCCGTGGGTGGCCTCGAACACGCCGTGACCGGACATGTAGTTGATGTTGGCGCCAGGAGCGATGCCGATGCCACCGACCTGGGCCGCGAGGGCGTCGGACAGGTAGTCGCCGTTGAGGTTCATCGTCGCGATGACGTCGAACTCGGCCGGACGGGTCAGCACCTGCTGGAGAGCGATGTCGGCGATGGCGTCCTGGACGAGGATCTTGTCGCCGGGGTCGCCGCCGCAGTCTTCCCAACCGACGGCCACGTCGGAGTACTCCTCACGAACCAGCTCGTAGCCCCACTTCTGGAAGGCACCCTCGGTGAACTTCATGATGTTGCCCTTGTGGACCCAGTGCACCCGCTTGCGGTTGCGCTTGATCGCGTACTCGATCGACGCACGCTGGAGGCGCTGCGAGCCGAACTTCGAGATGGGCTTGATGCCGATGCCGGAATCCTCGCGGATCTCCCAGCCGTAAGCGTCGTGGAGGAGCTCGATCATCCGCTTGGCCTCGGGCGTGCCGGCCTCGACCTCCATGCCGGCGTAGATGTCCTCGGTGTTCTCGCGGAAGATCACCATGTCGACGAGCTGGGGCTCCTTGACAGGCGAGGGCACGCCGGAGAACCAGCGCACCGGGCGCAGGCAGACGTAGAGATCCATGATCTGACGGATGGCGACGTTGAGGCTGCGGAAGCCGCCACCGATCGGCGTGGTGAGCGGCCCCTTGATGCCGATGAGGTATTCCTCGAACTTGTCGATCGTGTCCTGAGGCAGCCAGTCGCCGGTTTCGTTGAACGCCTTCTCACCGGCGAGGACTTCCATCCACTCGATGGTCTTGCCGTACTTGGCCGCAGCGGCGTCGAGCACGAGCTTGGCGGCGGGCCAGATGTCGACACCCGTGCCGTCGCCTTCGATGAACGGAATGATCGGGTTGTCCGGCACGGAGAGGGTGCCGTTGTCCTGCATCGTGATCTTCTCAGCCATGCGATCGATCGTACCCTTCACGGGGTCGGCTGACCCTGGTTCCGGAGTCGTTTCTCAATCGCCGGTGATCTCCTGGGCGCGGTCGAAGACCTTCTGGAGTTCGGCGGCGACGTTCTCGCTGAACGCACGGCGCTGGGGCTGACTCATCCGGCCCTCGGGAGCCGGGATCGGCTCGCCGACGACCACCGAACACCGCACCCGGCCGATGCCCTTCGACCCGCTCTCCATCGCCGCCTCGGTGCCCCCGATGCCGATCGGAATGATCGGTGCGCCGGTCTTCTGCGCGAGATACGTCGTGCCGTCGAAGACGCCCTGGACCTGCGAACCGGACTGTCGGGTGCCTTCGGGGAAGACGATCATCATCGCCCCGTCCGCGATGATCTGCTGCGAGGCCTTCATCGCCTGCCGGTCGGCCTCGCCGCGGCGCACCGGGATGGCGCCGAGGGCCGAGTTCACCCAGGCGAAGATCGGATGGGTGAACAGCGAGTCCTTGCCGATCGCTCGCAGGCGGCGCTTCGCGGAACAGGCGACGAGCACGGAATCGAGATTGGAGCGATGCACCGGGGCGAGGATCACCGGGCCCTCCATCGCGAGATGGTGGGTGCCCTCCCTCTGCACGCGCAGGTACCGCATGAGGGTGAGGCGCAGCACGCGCACGGCGAGCCAGTAGAAGACACCGCCGGATCGGCTGGCCTGCACCTTCATCGCCCACTCGATGGACTTGGCTTCCTTGACCGGGGTATCGGTTGTCTCGATCGTGTCGTCGTCACTCATCGTCGTGCTCGCCGTGCTCGCTGAAGGGCCTAGTGGAGGAACTGGCGCTCGTCGGTGAACACCATGGCGACGCCCCGTTCGTTGGCGGCGGCGATGGTCTTCTCGTCACCGACCGAGCCGCCGGGCTGCACGATGATCGCCGCCCCGGCATCGGCGGCGGCGTGGATGCCATCGGGGAAGGGATAGAAGGCGTCGCTTGCGCAGGCGCCACCGTCAGCTCGACCCGCGGCCTTCGCTGCGGCGATCTCGCCGGACTCGACCCGGTTCTGCTGGCCGGCGCCGATCCCCCAGGCGACACCGTCCTTGGCGAGCACGATGGCGTTGGAGTTCACGTGGCCACAGACCCGCCACGCGAAGGCGGCGTCGGCGAGCTCGGATTCGCTCGGCCGGCGCTCGGTGACGACCCGCCACGAATCGGGCTGGGAGTCGAAGCGGTGGTTCTGCTGCACCAGGAAACCGTCGGCCATCTGGCGCACCGCCAACGCGGGAGGCTCGCCCGGCGAACCGACGGTGAGGATGCGGGTGTTCTTGCGCTTGGCGATCAGCTGCTCGATCACGCCGTCGGCATAGCCGGGGGCGAGCACCACGTCGGCCTGCGCGGCGTCGACCATCGCCTCGACGGTGGCGAGATCGACGATGCGGTTGGTGGCGACGATGCCGCCGAACGCCGAACGGGGATCGCAGTCGAAGGCCCGGGCGTACGCGGTGGCGAGATCGTCGGCGACGGCAGCGCCGCACGGGTTCGCGTGCTTCATGATCGCGACGGCCGGCCGGTCGCCGAGGTCGTGGGCGAGGCGCCAGGCCGCATCGGCGTCGAAGAAGTTGAGGTAGCTGAGCGCCACACCGCTGTGTTGTTCGACCGCATCCCAGATGCCGGGAGCATCGGCGCGGCGATAGCGAGCGCCGTCTTGATGCGGGTTCTCGCCGTAGCGCAGGACGTCGGCACGCTCGAGCGCGAGATGGATCGTATTGGGCAGGGTTTCCGACTCGTCGTCGCTGTCGTCGAACCAGGTCACGATCGCCGCGTCGTAGGCGGCGCTGTGGGCGAAGGCGTCGCGGGCGAGCTGACGGCGGGTGCGATCGCCGAGCCAACCGTCGGCTCGGATCTCGGTGAGCGCGTCGGCGTAGGTCGACGGATCGACCAGCACGCCGACCTGGGCGTGGTTCTTCGCCGCCGCTCGCACCATCGCAGGGCCGCCGATGTCGATCAGTTCCTCGGGCCGGCCGGCGCCGTGCTGGAAGTCGGCGACGCTCGACCCGAACGGGTAGAGGTTGCCGACGACGAGATCGATCGGCGCGATGCCGTGCTCGGCCATGTCGGCCTGATGCTCGGGATCCTCACGATCGGCGAGGATGCCGCCGTGGACCTTCGGGTGCAGGGTGACGACCCGATGGCCGAGCATGATGGGCGACCCGGTGTGGTCGGCGACGTCGATCACCGGTACCCCGGCCTCGGCGATGACACGTGCCGTACCACCGCTGGAGATCAGCTCCCAGCCGAGCTCGACCAATCCGGCGGCGAGGTCGGCGATGCCGGTCTTGTCGTAGACGGACAGCAGGGCGCGGCGCGGTTCGGTCACGGGGTGGAACCTACCAGCGCGTCCCGGTTCCGCCGGTGCCTCCGATCCGCTCGGCTAACGTCGGGCCCAGGCGTTCAGAGGGAGAAACATATGGACAACTTGAAGCCCACTCAGATCATGCTCATCGCCGGCGGCGCGGTGCTGTTGATCTCCACGTTCCTGGCGTGGAGCGATTTCGGTGTCGCCACCTTCAACGGTTGGGAGACCGACGTCTGGGGCTTCCAGGGCATCTTCGTCGCCATCATCGGTGTGGCGATCGCCGGCGGCGTGGCCGCTCAGGCGTTCGGCGGGGTGACCCTCCCTGAGAAGATCCTCGGCCTCGATCACAACCAGCTCCACCTGATGCTCGGGTTCGGTGCCTTCCTGATCACGTTCGGCCGTCAGTTCGGCGACAGCCCCGGTATCGGTGTGCTGCTCGGCTGGATCGCGTCGGCCGTCATCATCGCCGCGGCGATCATGGACTCGCGCGAAGCCGAGGCGGGCACCCCGTCCCAGTTCTGAGCGAACTCAGCCGGCCCCGTCGCCGGTGTCCCCGACGGCCAGTGGCTCGACGCATGCGTCGCCGCTGGCCGTCGGCGCGTGCCGGACCACGTCGCCCGGCGTGACGAAGCCGTCGCCCTCCTCGTCGGTGAGGAGGTGCCGAGCGATCGCGTCGGCAAGGGCCTGCCCCATGTTCACCGTCGTCACCGGCGACCGAAACAAGTCGACGGTGTCGCCGGTGAGCGCCGGCAGGTGCACGACGACGCGGGCCTGGTCGTCGCCCTCTCGCAGCATCGTGAAGAAGTCCGACCCGCGCTGATTGAGCACGGATCGGACACCCGGGTCGACGCTGGCGGTCCACGCACCGGGCAGATCGAGGAGCACCGGGACGAGCGATTGGTGGATGAGCCCGGCGAGGCGACGGCCATCGGCATCAGCCGCGGGATGCACCACCTCGAGCGGCGGTGCATCGACGAGCGTGCCGCCGCCATCGGCGATCGCGATCGACACCACGACGCGGGCACCACTGGCATCGGCCGCGGCAGAACGAACCGACGCGACGACGTCGTCGTCGCCGGCGCGGGTGACGATCGTGGAGACGCCGACCGCCTCGAGCTCCGACGCCAGGATCGTCGCGATCGTGTGATTGAGTTCGGGCACGACGGCGCCGTGGGATTCGACACGGGCGTCTCCGGCCGGGTCGATCGCGACCAGCGCAGTGACCGGCTCGCTCTCGCCGGACACCACCGCGCCACACGGCGACGCAGCGAACCAACCGGTGGCCGTGACCTCGTCGACGGCGAGCGCGATGCCGTCGACGACGACCGCACCGGCGACGGGTGTACGCGGTGCTGGCAGGTCGGCGCCCGCCAACTGCTCCACCCCGACCGCGGGCGGTCGGGTCGTGGTCGACTCGACGACGATGACCTCGGCATCGTCGAACAGTGACGGCGTCGGCTCCTCGACCGCGAGGTCGGCACCTCCCGTGCCGCACGCAGCGGCGAGCACGGCGGACAGCGCGATGGAGGCGGCGACGCGATACACCGCTACTCGAGACGGGGGTCGGTGCAGTTGTCGGTGCGGCCCGCACCCGACGGGCCGTACCCCCGGAAGATCGGATCGTCGATGAACCCGGTGCCGGGATCGTCGGTCTCGAGGAATCGCTCGAACGCTGCGAGGGTCGCCGTCGCCAGCTGGTCCTGCACGACCGGATCGGAGACGAGCTCTTCCTCGGCCGGGTTCGACAGGTAGGCGTACTCGGCAAGCACACTCGTCACCGGCGCAGGCCTGCGCAACACGCCGTAGTAATCGCCACCCTCCTCGCTGGGACGGAAGGTCGTGCCGGCGTCGCCGAGAGCGACCCACGTGATGTCGTACTGGTCGAGCACGAGACGGGTCTCCTCGTAGAGCAGACCGGCGAGCCGCCGAGAATCGGGGTTGGCGATCTGGTGGTACATCTCGGTGCCAGGCGTCTCGCTCAGGGCATCGGTCCCGGCGTTGAAGTGGATCGAGAGGAAGACGATCGGATCCAACGCCTGACCGATCTCTGCTCGCGTCACGATCGGCACGCGCACGTCGGTCTGGCGGGTCATCACGACCGAGTACCCGGCGCCGACGAACGCGTCGCGGACCTTCTTGGCGACGTCGAGGTTCAGATCGGCCTCTCGCAGCCCGCCCTGCCCGACCGCACCGGGCTCGGACCCGCCGTGGCCGGGATCGATCACGATGTCGGCCGTCGAGATGACTCGCCCGCCACCGATGTCGGCCTGGCGGCCGCACGGGGTCCAGACCCGGTGGCGGTCGTCGTCGAGGCCGCTGAGGATCGGCAGGATCCACCCCGTGTTCGACACGAGCACCCCGTCGGTTTGGCCGTTGACGGGCACCCCCGTTTCGTCGAAGACGAGCTCGGGCAAGACCTCGGGCACGGTGGTCGTCGTGGTCGTGGTGGTGGTCGTCGACGTCGTGGAGGTCGAGGTCGTGCTGCTGGTCGACGTCGACGACGCGACCGTCGTCGACGTCGTGGTCGTCGTCTCAGGCGCGAGACCGACATCGGACGTGCCGCAGGCGGTCAGCAGCGCCAACAGGCCCAAAACGGCAACGCGAGGGAACGACATTCCCCCACGCTGCCAGTCCGCCGTCACCTGGTGGTGGCAGCGGGGTGAATTGTCAGGCGATCGCCTGCGCTCAGAGACCCGCGACGATCTCGGCCATGAGTTCGCCGGCTTCGGTCGGGTTCTGGCCGACCTTGACGCCTGCGTCCTCGAGCGCCTCCATCTTGGCGGCCGCCGTACCCTTGCCACCGGAGACGATGGCGCCGGCATGGCCCATCTTCTTGCCGGGAGGGGCGGTGACGCCGGCGATGTAGGAGCTGACCGGCTTGGTCATGTGGTTCTTGATGAACTCGGCGGCCTCTTCCTCGGCCGAACCACCGATCTCACCGATCATCATGACGGCCTTGGTGTCGGGATCGGCTTCGAAGGCCTCGAGGCAGTCGATGAACGAGGTGCCCGGAACCGGGTCGCCACCGATACCGACGCACGTGGTGACGCCGATGTCCTTCTGCTTGAGCTCGTACAGCGCCTGGTAGGTGAGCGTGCCGGAACGGCTCACGATGCCGACCGGGCCACCAGCCTTGGCGATGTGGCCGGCGGTGATGCCGATGTTGCACTTGCCGGGGCTGATGATGCCGGGGCAGTTCGGGCCGAGCAGGCGGGTGTTGGGGTACTCGGCCTTCAGCTTGTTGAAGAAGTAGGCCTCGTCCTGGGCGGGCACGCCTTCGGTGATGGCCACGATGAACTCGATGCCGGCCTCGGCCGCTTCGAGCACCGCACCCTGCACGCCGGGGGCGGGGATGAAGATGCATGTCGCGGTGGCGCCGGTGGCTTCCTTGGCCTCGGCGACCGAGGCGTAGACGGGGACACCGTCGACATCGGTGCCGGCCTTCTTGGGATGGGTACCGGCCACGACCTGGGTGCCGTACTCGGCGTTGAGCTTGCCGTAGTAGCTGCCCTGCGAGCCGGTGAGGCCCTGGTAGATGACCTTGGTGTTCTCGTCGACGAAGATGCTCATGGTTCGTTGTTCTCTCTCTACGTTCGTTGACGATCAGCTGGCCAGCTCGACGGCCTTGCGGGCGGCGTCGAGCATCGTCTCTTCCATCATCAGCTTGTCGCTGAGGTTGGGGGCGAGGATCGCCCGACCTTCCTCAGCGTTGGTCCCGTCGAGCCGGATCACGATCGGGCTGTCGATCTCGACGCGGCGCATGGCCTCGAGGATGCCGTTGGCGACCTCTTCCCCTCGGGTGATGCCACCGAAGATGTTGATGAAGATCGACTTCACGTTGGGGTCGTTGTTGATGACTTCCATCGCCCCGGCCATCACGTCGGCGTTGGCGCCGCCGCCGATGTCGAGGAAGTTGGCGGGGCTGCCACCGACCTGGTTGACGACGTCGACCGTGCTCATGGCCAGGCCGGCGCCGTTGGCGATCACGCCGACGCTGCCGTCGAGACCGACGTACTCGAGGCCCTTCGCGTGGGCGGCCTCTTCACGATCGTCGCGGGGCTGGGTCTCGTCGTACTGCGCGTAGTCCTCGTGACGGAACGTGCTGTTGCCGTCGAGGGTGACCTTGGCGTCGAGGACGTGGACCTTGCCCTCGGGGGTGAGGATCAGCGGGTTGATCTCGACCAGGTCGCAGTCGCCTTCGGTGTAGGCGGTGTAGAGCTTCTGGAGGATGTCGACCGCGCCTTCGACCGCGGCATCGGGGAGATTCGCGGCAGCGACCCACGCCCGGGTGGTGGCCTCATCGAGGCCCACGACGGGGTCGACCCAGATCTTCGCGATGGCGTCGGGGTTCTCTTCGGCGACGGTCTCGATCTCGACGCCGCCTTCCTTGGAGAGCATGCCGAGGTGCTTCTTGGCCGAGCGGTCGAGCGTGAAGCTCGCGTAGTACTCCTCCGCAATGTCGGAGGCCTTCTCGATCCACACCCGCTTCACGAGGTGGCCGTTGATGTCGAGGCCGAGGATGTTGGTGGCGTGCTCGCGCACGGCATCGATGTCGGCGGCGAACTTCACGCCACCCGCCTTGCCGCGCCCACCCGTGTGGACCTGCGCCTTCACCATCACCGGGGTGCCGAGTTCCTCGGCGGCGGCGACGGCCTCATCGACCGTGAACGCCACCTGGCCGGGGCTCACCGGCATCCCGTACTGGGCGAAGAACTGCTTGCCCTGGTATTCGAACAAATCCACCGGCGTTGCCTCCCGGATCGCGTACGGGGAGATACTAGGCAGCGAAGTTCCGCCAAACCCCCTTGGCGTCAGGAGAGAAATTCCATGCCCGTCGCCCGCGGCCCCCAGATGAATGCCCGATCCGCCGTCCTCGTCGGCATCACGGGAGTGATGATCGCCGTCGTCCTCGGCGGAGGTGTGTTGTTCCTTGCCCAGCAGAGCGAAAACGTCGACCTCCAACTCGGTGACACCGACTTCGACGCCGGCCAGATCGGACGCATCTCCGAGGAGATCGACGACCGCGGGCCGATCCTCTACAGCGATGTCGCCGGTCGCAGTCGCGACATCATCCTCCAGCACCTCGGCGACGATCCCGAGGCCGGCTGGTTCGCCTTCGACGCCCGACCGATCGGCTCGTCGCGCGACTGTTTCTTCCAGTGGATCCCTGACGACGAGATCTTCGAGTTGATCGCCGCGCCGGACACCGACGCGGTGTGCGGGGACGTCACGATGGACGAGCGGGGCAATCTGTCGAACGGCGAACTGATCCTCACGTATCCCGTCACGATCGACGACGGCAACAACGTCCGGGTCGACATCAACGCCAACGCCGAGACCGACGAGGACACCGACGGGTGAGCGAACGGGCGCCGCTGCGGATCCGGCGTTTCGGGTCTCCGCAGATCCCGCGGGCCATCCCTTCTGCCTGGAGTTCGGGTTCTCCTGAGCGTTTCCGCATGACGTGGTTCCCAGCGCCAGGGGTCGCCGCTCTAACCTCTGCCCCATGCAGCTGAGCGAGATCGATCTGTCCGACATCGAGGGCTTCTGGACCGAGCCGATGGCGGTGCGCGACGCTGCGTTCGAGACGCTCCGCACGGAGGACCCGATCCGGTTCTTCGCCGAACAGGAGACCGAGTACCTCGCGGCCGGCCCCGGTTACTACGCCCTCACCCGTCACGCCGACATCGTCGCGGCCAGCCGTCAGGCCGACCTGTTCAAGTCCGGCGCCGGCACCAACATCCCCGACCTGCCGCCGGAGTTCAACGAGTTCTTCGGCTCGATGATCAACCTCGATGATCCCCGCCACGCCCGCCTCCGCAAGCTCGTGTCGGCGGGCTTCACCCCGCGCATGCTGCAGCGCAACATGGAAGACGTCGAGGCGGCGGGCAAGCAGATCGTCGAGCGTCTCCGTGAGCAGGGCCCGGGCTGCGACTTCGTCACCGCCTGCGCCGCCTGGCTGCCGGTGAAGATCATCTGCGACATGATGGGCATCCCCGAGAGCCAGCACGAATTCGTCTTCGACATGACGAACATCATCCTCAGCCAGGGTGATCCCGAGTTCGTGCCCGAGGATCAGAATCCGCTCGAAGCGTTCCTCGGCGCGGGTGCTGCGCTCGCCGGCCTGATCGACGAAATCGCCAACACCGCCGACGGAGCTGACGGCGACACCCTCACCCATGCGCTCGTCAACGCCGAGATCGAGGGCGACAAGCTCACCCGCGAGGAGATCCAGAGCTTCTTCGTGCTCCTGTGCGCCGCCGGCAACGAGACCACTCGCAATTCGATCAGCTGGGGACTCACCTACCTGACCGACAATCCCGACCAGAAGGCGCTGCTGCAGCGCGACCTCGACACCCACATGCCGGGTGCGGTCGAGGAGATCGTCCGCTTGGCCTCCCCGGTGATCCACTTCCGCCGCACGGTCACCCAGGACGGCGTCCAGCTCGGCGATCAGATCTTCGACGAGGGCGACAAGGTCGTGCTGTTCTACGGCTCCGGCAATCGTGACGACGCCGTCTTCGACGACCCCTACGCCTTCGACATCACTCGGGACAACACCAACCACATCGGCTTCGGCGGTCCCGGCCCGCACTTCTGCCTCGGCGCTCATCTGGCCCGCCGCCAGATCAACGTGCTCTACAAGGAAGTGCTGACCCAGATGCCCGAGATCCACGCCGTCGGCGAACCCGACCGCCTGCGGTCGAGCTTCATCAACGGGATCAAGCACCTCGAGTGCGCCTGGTAGTCGCCTAGATCTTCTCGAGCGGCGCCCAGCTCAGCAGCAGGCGCTTGGGCCCCACCGACGGGAAGTGGACCGACGCCTCGGCCTTGTCGCCGACGCCGTCGATCTCCACGATGACCCCCTCGCCCCATTGGCTGTGGCGAACATCGTCGCCCACCTTGAGCCCCATCGACTCCGCCCCGGAGGGCGTCGGCTTGTTGGCTGCGGCCAAGGCCGCCTCGACGACGTCGTCGTGATGCGAATCACGCCCGCCGCCCCCGAAGGTGCGCCCGGTGGGAACCTCGCTGCCGCCGCCACCGCCATAGGTGCGGCCACCACCGCTGCGATCACGACGTGAACGCAGCATGCGGGTGCCGCCGATCTCGTCGATCAGCTCCGACGGGATCTCGTCGAGGAAGCGGCTCGGCGGGTTGTACTGGGTCTGGCCGTGCATCATGCGGCTCCACGCACTCGTGAGGTGGAGCTTCTGCATCGCACGGGTGATGCCGACGTAGGCGAGGCGGCGTTCTTCTTCGAGCTCGGCCGGCTCGCCGAGCGCGCGCACGTGCGGAAAGACACCGTCCTCCATGCCGACGAGGAACACGACGGGATACTCGAGCCCCTTCGCCGAGTGAAGGGTCATCAAGGTGACGGTGGATTCCTCCTCGTCGACGTCGTCGGTGTCGCTGACGAGCGAGACCTGCTCGAGGAAGTCGTCGACCGTCTCGTACTCGCGGGCCATGCCGACGAGTTCAGAGAGGTTCTCCAGCCGGCCCTCGGCCTCGACCGAGCGCTCGTTCTGCAGCTCGGCGAGATAGCCGGAGCGGTCGAGGGCCTCTTCGATGATGGTGGCCGGACCGGCGTCGAGCTTGCGGATCTCGGTGGTCATCACGAGGAACTTCTCGATGCCGGTGGCGGCCCGACCGCCGACGCCCGCTTCGTCGAAGCGCAGTACGGCTTGATCGAACGACTCGCCGTTGGCCGACGCCCACGCGTCGAGCTTGCCGATCGAGGAATCGCCGACGCCTCGCTTGGGCGTGTTGATCACCCGCTTGACCGACACCTCGTCGGTGGGATTCACGATCGCCCGCAGATACGCGAGCGCGTCCTTGATCTCGCGGCGATCGTAGAAGCGGGTGCCGCCGACGACCTTGTACGGGATGCCGACCCGCACCAAGAACTCCTCGATGACACGCGACATCGAGTTGGTCCGGTAGAAGACCGCCATGTCGCCCCAGCGCATGTGGTCGTGGTCGTGCAGCTTCGCCAGCTCGTTGGCGACGAACTGGGCTTCGTCAGACTCGTCGTCGGCGTGGTAGCGGACGATCTTCTCGCCGTCGCCCTTGTCGGTCCACAGTTCCTTAGGCTTGCGACCGACATTGCGAGCGATCACCGCGTTGGCAGCGTCAAGGATCGACTGGGTGGAGCGGTAGTTCTGCTCGAGCACGATCACCGTGGCGTCGGGGAACGCCTCCTCGAACTCCAGGATGTTGCGAATGTCGGCGCCGCGGAAGGCATAGACCGACTGGTCGCTGTCGCCGACGACGGTCACCTGGCGGTGCTCCTCGGCGAGCTGGAGCACGAGATCGTTCTGGACCGGGTTGGTGTCCTGGTACTCGTCGACGAGGACGTGACCGAAACGACGGCGCCACGAGTCGAGCACGTCGGGGTGTTCGCGAAACAGCTGCGCGGTGCGCATCAGCAAATCGTCGAAATCCATCGCACCGGCCTGGAGCAGACGCTTCTGGTATTCGACGTAGACGTCGCCGATCTTGCGCTGGAAGATCTGCTCGGCCTCCTCGGCGAACTGGATCGGCCCGATGTTGTCGTTCTTGGCCATCGAGATCGTGCCGTGCACCGACCGGGGCGGGAACCGCTTGGGGTCGAGGTTGAGATCACGGATGACGTACCCGGCGAGGCGGACGGCGTCGGCCTGGTCGTAGATCGAGAAGCGACCCGGGAATCCGAGACGCTCGACGTCGCGCCGCAGGATGCGTACACACGCCGAGTGGAAGGTGGAGACCCACATCTTCTCGGCGACCGGCCCGACCAGCCCGCCGACGCGATGCTTCATCTCGCCGGCGGCCTTGTTGGTGAACGTGATCGCCAGGATCTCGAACGGCGAGAGTCCACCTTCGATCAGGTGGGCGATGCGGTGGGTGAGGACGCGCGTCTTGCCGGACCCGGCGCCGGCCACCACGAGCAGGGGGCCACCGTCGTGCAGGACCGCGTCGTATTGGGCCGGGTTGAGACCGGCGAGCAGGGGCGACTCCGACATCGGGGCCACCCTAGCGATGCGATGCGACAGCCGAGGGACCGGCCGACGACCCGCTCAGGCGTTCGGCCGGAGGCCGACATCAAGCGTTCGGCCCGAGGCCGACATCAAGCGTTCGGCCGGAGGCCGACATCAAGCGTTCGGCCGGAGGCCGACATCAAGCATTGAGCTTGTAGCCGAGCCCTCGGATGGTCACGATGCGCTCGGGCGTGTCGGGGGTGGGTTCGACCTTGGCCCGGAGCCGCTTGATGTGGACGTCGAGGGTCTTGGTGTCGCCGACGTAGTCGTAGCCCCACACCCGATCGATCAGGGTCTGGCGGGTGACGACGATCCCGGCGTTCTCCATCAGCAGCGCAAGAAGCTGGAACTCTTTCAACGGGAGCTGGACCAGTTCGCCGGCGATGGTGACCTCGTGACGGTCACGATCGAGGGAGATGTCGTCGACCTCGAGCACCGAGCTCGGCGTCTCGTCGCGGGTGGCGACGCTTCCGCCGGCGCGGCGCAGCACGGTGCGCATGCGGGCGATCAGCTCGCGAACCCGGTACGGCTTGCCGACATAGTCGTCGGCCCCGACCTCGAGGGCGACGACAGCGTCGATCTCCTCGTTGCGGGCCGAGACCATGATCACCGGCGTGTCATCCGCGGCGCGGATCTCGCGGCACACGTCGATGCCGGACATGCGCGGCAACATCACGTCGAGCAGAACCAGATCGGGGTGATAGGCCCGATAGACCTCCAGCGCCTCCTCACCGTCGGCAGCAAGGTGGACGATGAATCCCTCCTGCTTGAGGGCCTGGCGCAGGCCCTCCCGGAACGCTGGCTCGTCATCGACGACCAGCACGCTGATGAGATCCGTCATACGGAGG
>JBCBYI010000106.1:0-14198 GCA_039815945.1 Actinomycetota bacterium
CGATCTTGGCGTCGCTCAACGACAGACGAGCGAGACGAGCCACATGGACCACCTCGTCGCGGGTGATGCGTTGCGTCATGGCGCCCAAGGATACGGGTCCGCTCCATTCGATCTACGCTCGTTCGCGATGCCCTACCCGTTTCTGAGCCCCGAGTGGATCGCCGCCATGCGCGAGCTCCGTGCCGAGTACGCCGAACACGACCGCGAGGTCGAGTTCGACCTCGCCGCCAACGTCACCGTCACCGAACCGCCCTTCGGCGACGGCGCGATCCTCGGCCACATCGACACCTCCGGCCCGACGCTCACGATCGAAGAAGGCCATCTCGACGACTCCGACTTCGGGATCGAGGTCCCCTGGGTGGTCGCCAAGCAACTCTTCGTCGACCGCGACCCTGCCCTCGTCATGCCTGCGCTCATGGGCGGCAAGGTCAAACTCACCGGCGACTCGTCGAAGGTCCTCGCCTTCGCGGCGCTCCTCGCACCGCCACCCGGTCAGGAACCGACCCTGCCCGACGACGCCGAGGTCGACGTCGACGTGGTGAAGGGCCTCGTCGCCCGCATCGACGAGATCACCGAGAAATAGCCCCGCTCAGCCGCTGAGGCTGGTCGCGATGATGATCTCGGTGCCGAAGGCGTGCACTTCACCCGCCGGCGGATCGGTGGCGAGCACCGGCAAGGTCGGCGACCCCTGCACACCGGTCACGACGAAGCCGGCGTCCTCGAGGATCGCCACCGCCTCGTCGACGTCGAGCCCGATCACCGCCGGCACCGTGCGAGGCGCCGGACCATCGGAGATCACCACGACCACCTCGGTGTCGGTCTGCACGAACGCACCCGGCGACGGCTCGAAGCGGATCACCTGGCCCACCGGCACCGAATCGGAGAACTCGCTCGCCGCGACCGGCACGAGCCGAAGACCCAACAGCAGTTCGGCCGCCTCGGCCTCGCTGCGCGACACCGGCACCTCGGGGATCACCCGCTCGGCCGGCCCGGCCGACACGACCAGATCGACCGCCGTACCCGGCTCGAGCTCCGCCGCCCGGCCCGGAGTGACCGCCTCGATCACCAGACCGACACCGATCACCTCGTCGTCGACCTCGCGAACCTGACCGACCACGAGTCCCTCATCAGCAAGCCGGTCTCGGGCGTCGGTGACGCTCAGGCCGGCGACGTCGGGCACCGCCACCAGCGGCTCGCCGAGGGAGACGAAGAGCGTGATCGCCGAGCCCTCCTCGACCTCGGACCCCGGCGCAGGGTCGGTGCGCACGACCTGATCGAGCTCCGATCCCGGCTCGCGCACGTCGACGAAACCGAGTTCGAGACCGGTCTCGGCGAGCTGGGCGATCGCCTCGGACCGGGTGAGGTCGACGACGTCGGGGACGGCCACCGGTTCGGTCTGGGCCCCGCTGGCGGCGAGGATCGCGGCCGCGGCGGCTGCACCGACCAGCGCCAGCAGCAGGATCGCCCACGGCCAGCGCCGTGCGGGAGCCGTCTCCTCGACCGGGCCGGCCGGAACGGGCGCGACGTGCAGCGTTCCGTGTTCGGTGCGGTCGAGCGCGACGTCGGGCAGGGTGGCGCCCGCGAGCGGCAGTGGCGCCGGGCGGGCGAGATCGGACGCGGCCGCCATCAACTCGGCGGCGAGTTCTGCCGCCGACGGTCGATCGTCGGGATCCATCGCCCCCGCCCGCCGCAACGCCGGGACGAGCGGCCCGCATTCGAGATGGGGTTCGAAGGGTGTCTCCGTGCGCGACATCAGCGTCGAGATGACGGTGTCGCCGGCGAAGGGAACCTCACCGCTCACCGCTTCGTTCAAGACGAGCGCCAGCGCGAAGACATCGGCTGCGGGTCCGACCCGCTCGCCCCGAGCCTGTTCGGGAGCGGCGTACCGGGCCGTTCCGACGAGCGAGCCCTCCTCCTCGGTCCACCCCGCCTCGGCGATCGCCCGGGCGAGGCCGAAGTCGGCGATCCGGAGCCGACCTTCCTCGTCGAACAAGAGGTTGGCCGGCTTGATGTCGCGATGCACGAGATCGCGGCCGTGGGCGTACTCCAGACCCCGGGCTGCCTCCAGGCCGACGAGCAGCGCCTGGCTGGGACTCAGGCGGTTGCCCGCGTCCAGCATCGACCGCACGCTGCCGCCGCCGAGGTACTCGGTGACGAGATACGGCACGTCCTCCTGGCCCCAGTCGTAGACCCCGAGGACGTGTGGATTGTTGAGCGACGCGGCCGACTGCGCCTCGGCGCGGAACCGGCGCAGGAAGTTGGCGTCGTCGGCTAGGCCCTCGTGCAGGACCTTCACCGCGACCCGGCGGCGCAGGGTGATGTCGTCGGCCAGATACACGCGGGCCGACGCGCCAGCGCCGATCGGTACGAGGAGGCGGTAGCGGCCGCCGAGCACTCGCCCGACGTCACCGTCGAGGGGGATGGTCATCACGACGCAACGGTAACCCTCCCGCGCTCGTGGGGGGTGGCTCCCCCGATCCTCCGCCCGGCTCCGAGTAGGCGGCGAAAACCTGACACCATCGTGACGTGCCCCGCCGACAGAAATTGCTCTTCACCGGTCTGATCCTGGCCGGCCTCTCGATGTTCGTCTTCGCCAGCCTCGTCAGCGAAGGCGACGGCAGCGACGTGTCGGTCTCACAGAACCCGGCCATCGACCGCATCATCCCCAACCGAGGCGACGAGGTGCTCCAGCAGCAGACCGTCGGCATCGACCTCGCCGCTGGCTTCCAGCTCGTGCGGCTCACGATCTCGCCCGACGAGGCATGCCGCTTCCCCGTCGACGTCACGTCGCAGGTTCGCTACGTCGAGGGCCTCCAGCAGTACCTCTTCACGCCCAACCCCGGGCAGCTCGTCGAGCAACTCGCCGCCGACGACAACTGTGCGATCGCGACCTTCGAGGAGATCGCCAACCCGGGCGTGACCCAACAGATCGACTGGACCTTCACCGTCAGCTGATCGGGCTCAGCCCAGCACGAGCGCCCGAAGCTCAGCCATCGCCGGCGCCGGGTCGGCTCCGACCGACACGGCGTGCATCCCGACCGATCGGGCGCCGTCGATGTTGACCGGGGTGTCGTCGACGAGCACCGCCTCACTCGCGACGACGCCGAGTTCGCCGAGCAGGTACTCGAAGATCTCGGCGTCGGGCTTGCGCATGCCGACCGCGGAACTGTCGACGACGACCGCCATGTGCTCCATCGGGACCATCCGCTGCCAGCCGCGGCCCTCGCCCATGTCGGCGAACTCGCGGACGTTGTTGGTGATGATCGCCTGGGCGAGGCCCGCTTCGGCGAACGCGGCCACCGTGTCGTGCACGACGCCTCGATCGAACGGATCGTCGCCCATGCGGCCCAGGAGATCCCGCAGCCCCAGATCGAGACCCAGAGCGGCGATGCGGGCCTCGATCAACGGCCAGGCTTCTCGCAGGCTCAGTCGCCCGACCTCCAGCTCGTGCCAGGGATGTCCGCCCGCACCGGCGAGATCACCGAACACCGCACCCGACAGCTCAGCGTGGGTGAGGTCGTGATCGGCCGCGATCGCCGCGATCGCCTCGTGGGGACTTCCGGTGAAGACCCCACCGACATCCCAGCAGACAGCTCGGATCACGTGGGCAGCTCACCCGTCTCGAGCAGCGCAAGGAAGCCGGCCTCGTCGAGGATCGGGACCCCGGCCTCCTCGGCCTTGGTGACCTTCGACGCCCCTGGGTCGGCGCCCACGACGAGCGCGAGGGTCTTCTTCGAGACACTCCCCGGCGACTTGCCGCCGCGTTCGAGGATCGCCTCCTTGGCGCCGTCGCGGGTGAAGTTCTCGAGGGTGCCGCTCACGACGACGGCATGACCCTCGAGCGTCTGCTCCTGGGAGCGGTCGATCTGGGCGGCCTCCATCGTGAGGCCCGCGTCCTTCAGCCGGCCGATCAGATCGCGGGCCTGGTCGGTGGCGAACCAGGCGTGCACCGCTTCGGCGATGACCTGGCCGAACCCGTCGACCGCAGCGATGTCCTCGACCGACGCGACCATGATCGCGTCCATCGACCCGAACGCCGCGGCGAGGGTCTGACCGTTGACCTGACCGATCTCGGGGATGCGCAGCCCGAAGAGGAGATTGCCGAGCGGCCGCGCCTTCGAGCCCTCGATCGTGGCTCGAAGGTTCTCGACCGACTTCGCGCCGATGCGGTCGAGCTCGAGCACCCGCTCGAAGTCGAGGGTGTACAGATCAGCGACGTCGGTGAGCAGACCGAGCGACACGAACCGATCGATGTTCTTCTCGCCGAGGTACTCGATGTCCATCGCGTAGCGCCCGACGAAGTGCTCGATGCGACCCCGGATCTGGCGGTCGCAGTGGAAGTTCACACAGTTGGTCGCCGCCGCGGCTTCGTCGCGTACGAGCGGCTCGCCACAGACCGGGCAGTTCGTCGGGAAGACCCACGGCGTCGACGTGGGGTCGCGGTCGGCCAACACCGGACCGACGACCTCGGGGATGACGTCGCCGGCGCGCCGCACGATCACGGTGTCGCCGGGGCGGACGTCCTTCGCCGCGACCTGGTCCTGGTTGTGGAGCGTCGCGGTGCCGACGGTGACCCCGCCGACGAAGACCGGATCGAGTACCGCGAACGGTGTGGCTCGGCCGGACGGGCCGATCGAGACTTCGATGTCGAGCAGCTCGGTGGTGCGTTCCTCCGGCGGGAGCTTGTAGGCGATCGCCCAGCGGGGCGCCTTGGCGTCGGCACCGAGCTCGGCCTGCAGCCGCAGATGGTCGACCTTCACCACCACGCCGTCGAACTCGTAGTCGAGGTCGTGGCGCATCGCCTGGAACTCGGCGATGCGCTGCTCGACGTCGGCGATCGAGGCGAGGGACGTCGTGTGCTCGTTGATCGGCAGGCCGAGCGAGCCGAGCCACTCGAGGGTCTCGGTGTGGGAGCCGAGCTCGGGACCACCCTCGACGAGGCCGAGTTGGTAGCAAAAGAACGACAGCTCCCGTTCCGACGTGACCGCCGCGTCGACCTGGCGCAGGGAGCCGGCGGCCGTGTTGCGCGGATTGACGTAGAGCTTGGGCTCCTTGCCGGTCTCGGCGGCCAGGTCGCGCTGGCGCTGGTTGAGCCGCTCGAACGCCGACAGGCGCATGTAGACCTCGCCGCGGGCTTCGAGCACCGGCGGGTAGTCACCGGTGAGCTTCGCCGGGATGTCGGCGATGGTGCGCACGTTGTGGGTGACGTCCTCGCCCACCTTTCCGTCGCCGCGGGTCGCGCCCTGGACGAGCACGCCGTCCTCGTAGCGCAGCGAGATCGCCAGACCGTCGAACTTCAGCTCGACGGCGAACCGCGGTACGGCGGTGTCCTCCAGCCGACGCTGAGCCCGCTCGTCCCAGCTGCGGAGATCGTCGAGGTCGAACGCGTTGTGCAACGACATCATCGGCACGGTGTGGGTGACCGGGGCGAAGGCTTCGTTGGTGCCGCCGCCGACCCGCTGGGTGATCGACTCCGGGGTGATCAGCTCGGGGTTGGCCTCCTCCAGCGCCACCAGCTCGTGGTAGAGCCGATCCCACTCGGCGTCGGGGATCTCCGGCGTGTCGAGCTCGTAGTACTGCTTGGCGTGGTGGTCGAGCGTTGCACGCAGCTCGGCGATGCGATCGGCCACCGGGGTTCCGTCTGAGGGTGCCATCGACGGCGAGGATAGTTTGACGATGTGACGCTCTCGCTACCCACCGGGCCGCTCCGTCTGGTGGCCATCGCCATCGTCGTCTGGATCGTCCAGCCCTTCACCGCCGGTGCCGTGATCGGCGACGCCCTGAGCGACGCCGCCGACCCGTTCCGCACCACGGTCTCCGTTGCGGCCTGGGCGGCCTGGCTCGTGATCCTGCTCGCGATCGCCGTGCCCCGGCCCGTCACCTTGACCATCGCCCGCGTCGGCACGGCCGGCGCTTTGATCAGCACGATCTGGGCGGCCTGGGACGTCGACGCCAACCATCCCGACACCAGCACGGCGATCCTCGCCCTCGGCCTCGTCGCCGCAATCGCGGCGGTCGCCACGATCAACCTGCCCGGCGTCGCCGACCGCTTCCTCGACGGGGTCAGCTACGGCGACGAGCGCCGGTTCGCGCTCCGGGCGCCCGGCCCCGTGCTCATCGCCGCCCTGGTACCGTCGACGCTCGTCGTCATCGTCGGCATCGCCGCCGGGCCGCTCCTGCTCGCCGACGAGCGCTGGGTGGCGGGTGCGGTCGTCACGGTGGTCGGCTGGGCGATTGCGTGGTTCCCGCTCAACGCGTTGCATCGACTCACCAACCGGTTCTTGGTCTTCGTGCCGAACGGCCTCGTCGTGCACGATCCGACCCAGATGCGCGAGCCGGTGCTGTTCGTCAAGCGCGAGATCGCCGGCCTCGCTCCGGCGCCGGCCGACACGACCGCCAAGGACATCACCGCCGCCGCGCTCGGCCTCGCCCTCGAACTGCGGTTCGCGAAGGCCACCGAGCTGTCGTTCGTGAGCGGCCGCACCACCACCGACAACGAGACGGTGCGCTCGGTGCTCGTCGCCCCCACCCGACCCACGGCCGTGATGGCCACCGCGCTCGAGCGCGGCATCGCGATCGCCTAGACGGGCGTGCGGCCGGCGATGCCGCCGCCGACCACCACGTCGTTGCCGTCGTAGGCAACCACCGACTGCCCCGCGGCGATGCGTCGGTGCGGCGCATTCCAGACCACCCGCTCGCCGTGGCCCTCGATACGGCCCGGCTCGACTCGGCCATGGGCTGAGCACTGGAAGGTGAGCGGGCCATCGACGGCCGAGCCGACCCAGCGCCACGACTCGAGCTCGGTCGTCGGCGCGACGAGGTCGGCCTTCTCCCCCACCACGATCCGGCGATCACCCTCGGCGGTGACGTCGACATCGACGACGTACTTCGGGTCGGTGCCCCCGGCGAGGCCGAGGCCCTTGCGCTGGCCGATGGTGACCATCTCGACCGACTCGACCGATCCGACCCGCGCGCCGCCACGATCGACCACGGCGGCCGGCTTGAGCGGGATCCGCTGGCCGAGAAACGCGGCCCGGCCGTGTTCGTTGGTGATGAAGCAGACGTCTTGACTCTCGGGCTTCTGGGCGGTGCGAAGATCGAGATCCGTCGCCAGCGCTCGGACATCGGCCTTGGTCAGCTCACCGACGGGCAACAGCATGCGGGCGAGGACGGACTCCTCGATCACGTGGAGGACGTACGACTGATCCTTCGCCGCATCGACCCCGCGGCCGAGGCGGGGCCCCGCCGGAGTCGACACGATGCGGGCGTGGTGGCCGGTGGCGATCGTGTCGAAGCCGAGCGCATCGGCTCGGCGTACGAGCCGGTCGAACTTGAGATGCCGGTTGCACTCGATGCACGGATTGGGCGTGCGACCAGCGGCGTGATCAGCCACGTACGGCTCGATGACGTCGCGCTCGAAGTCCTCACCGAAGTTGAAGACGTGGTGCTCGATGTCGAGCCGGTCCGCGACCCGGCGGGCGTCGTCGACGTCGGACACCGCACAGCAGCCGGTGTCGGACGGACCACCCCAGAGCTTCATGGTGACACCGACGACCTCGTGGCCGGCGTCGATCAGGAGCGCAGCGGCGACGGAGGAGTCGACGCCGCCGGACATGGCGACCATGACGGGTCCTGTGGCCATCAGCCGCCTCCGTGGGCCCGCAGCCGCTCGACGGCCGGCGGGATGATGTCGACGGCGGCGTCGATGTCGGCGTCGGTGGTCGTGTGGCCGAGCGACAGCCGCAGCGACCCCTGGGCGACCATGCGGTCGACTCCCATCGCGGCGAGCACGTGCGAGGGATCCTGGGCGCCGCTGGAGCACGACGACGCCGCCGAGGCCCGCACGCCGGCGGTGTCGAGGAGGAAGAGCAGCGCCTCGGCCTCGACGTCGGCGAGCACGAGGTGGGCGATGCCGGCGGCGACGTCGGCGCCGCCGTCGAGCACGGTGGGGGTGACGATGGCGCCGAGCCGCTCGCGCAGGCCGGCGACGAGCCGGTCACGGAGGGCACCCACCCGCTCGACGTCGGCGGCTCGGGCGGTGACCGTGGCCGTGGCGGCCGCGGCGAAGCCAGCCGCGCCGGCGACGTCAGGCGTACCGGCTCGCCGGCCGCGCTCCTGGCCACCACCGAGGATCTGGGCGTCGAGCTCGACCCCGTGCCGCACGAAGAGCGCACCGGTGCCGACCGGACCACCGAACTTGTGGCCGGTGATCGAGACCATGTCGGTGTCGGCGACGTGGGCGGCGAGATCGAGCCAGGCCAGGGCCTGGACGGCGTCGGTGTGGAACCAGGCGTCGGGCGCGTGCCGCCGGGTGACCTCGACGAGGGTCGGGATGTCGTTGACCACACCGGTCTCGTTGTTGATCGTCATGATCGACACGACCGCCACCGGCTCTGCGGCACCGTCGAGCACGGCGGCGAGTCGGTCGGGGGCGACGGTGCCGTCGGCCTCGAGCGCGACGGTGAGCCCGCCGGCGTGCTCGACCGGCTCGAGCACGGCGTGATGCTCGCCCGCCGAACAGACGGCGACGCCACCCCGGGCGTGCAGCACGCCGCGGACAGCCAGATTGTCGGCCTCGCTGCCGCCCGACGTGAAAACGACCTCGGCCGGCGGACGGGCGAGCGCGCTCGCGACCTCGTCACGGGCGTCGTCGAGGGCCCGCCGGGCGGCGCGTGCGGCGCGATGAGAGCCGGTCGGGTTGGCGTGATGCTGGGTCGACGCGTCGAGCCAGGCCGCCCGCGCCTCGGCGCGCAGCGGCGTGCTCGCCGCATGGTCCAGATAGATCTCCGGCCACTCGGTGTCGACGCTCGTCGCCATGGGTTCAGCCTACGACCGGGCACACTGGGTCGGTGATCGATCCCCCCGGACACGACGGCTACGCCGCCGACACCTACGGCGAGAGCTTCGCCGACGTCTACGACGCCTGGTACGCCGATGTCAGCGACGTCGACGCCACCGTCTCGATGGTCGCTCGGCTCGCCGGCGACGGTCCGGTGCTCGAACTCGGCATCGGCACCGGCCGACTCGCCCTTCCGTTGGCCGCAGCCGGCGTGCGCGTGGTCGGTGTCGACGCATCGCCGTCGATGCTCGACCTGCTCGCCGACAAGCCCGGGGCCGACACGGTGACGGCGGTACGGGCCGACATGGCCCGTCTCGCCGACGGTCCCGGCGCCGAGGAGATCGCCGCCGGCGGGCCCTACGCGGTCGCGTTCGCCGCGTTCAACACCTTCTTCAACCTGGCCACCGACGAGGATCAGACCCGCTGCCTGCAGGCGGTGCACGACCTGCTCGCACCTGGTGGGGTGCTGGTGATCGAGGGCTTCGTCCCGCCCGAGGACGGCCTGGCCGACGGCGGCGTGTCGGTGCGTGACGTCACCGCCGACGCAGCCGTGCTCACCGTCTCCAAACACGACCCCGACGCCCAGGTGATCCGGGGTCACCACATCGAGATGCGGGCCGACGGCAACCGCATGCGGCCGTGGATCGTGCACTACCTGACCCCCGAACAGCTCGATGCATCCGCAGCGGACGTCGGCTTCGTGAGGACCAACAGGTGGTCGGATTGGTCCGGATCCCCGTTTCACCCCGCTCAACGAAACGCCCCGGACCCTTCGCACACCCCATCCGACGTCCACGTGAGCGTCTATCAGCACCCCTCCAGCTGAGTATGTGAGTTCGGTGGTCCGGCCCCCTCTAGAAGAGCGGTTCGGGCCACTGAGACGCCGCCCACAGCGCGCCGGCCGCGAGGACCGCCACCACCAGCACCGACACGACGAGTGATTCCCACTCGGGTCGTTTCGCCCGCATCTGGGGGACGAACACGCCGGCGAGCACCATCCCGCCGAGGAGGCCGCCGACGTGGCCGCCGATCGAGAGGATCGGCAGCGCGAACGTGATCACCAGGTTGAGACCGATGATGAGCCCGAACTGACTGCCGACCTCACGGTTACCGGTGGCCAGTGCGATCACGGTCGCCGCGCCGAAGAGTCCGAAGATCGCGCCGGACGCACCCACGGTGAAGGCCAACGGATCGACCAGCAGCGCGCCGAACGATCCCGCGATCAGCGACGCGAAGTAAAGGGCGATGAAGCGGGGGGCGCCGAGCGCCCGCTCGACCAGCGGCCCGACGATCCACAGCGAGAACATGTTGACACCGAGGTGGAAGAGCCCGTCGTGGAGCACCCCGGAGGTGAGGATCCGATACGCCTCGCCATCGGCTGCGATCGGCGGGCCGGTCAGACCGAAGTCGATCAACACCGACGTGGGCAGTGCACCCCCGCCCGACACGATGACCGCCAGCGACACTGCGACGTTGACGACGAGCAGGACCTTGGTCGCGACGGGGTCGAAGACGACAGGGCCTCGATAGACCTGCTGGCGGCCCCCCGCGGTGCACTCGGGACAGTGGAACCCCACCGATGCCTGGGTCATGCACTCGCCGCAGATCGGTCGGTCGCAGCGTTGACAGATGACTCCTGAACGACGTCCTTCGTGCCGATAGCAACTGGTGACCTCGGACGTGCCCACGACGCCGACCGTAGCTCCCACCGGCGGGACAACGAACGGCACCCCCGACCCCAGCGCTCCCCGTGAGCCAGCACGGTCAGCCGCGCCCGGCGGAGTAGCGTCGGCGGCCATGGCCGGCCACGTCCTCGACGACCCCGAACTCAACGCCCGCATCCACGCCCTCGCTACCGCACCGCAACTGTTGATCGCGTGCGACTACGACGGCACGATCGCGCCGATCGTCGACGACCCGATGAAGGCACTGCCGCTACGCGAGACTTCGGTCGCACTGCGCGGCCTCGCCGCCCTGCCCCAGACCGACGTCGCCGTCATCTCCGGCCGGTCGCTGCGCGACCTCGCCGCCCTGAGCCGCCTCCCCGCCGAGATCCATCTGGTCGGCTCGCACGGCACCGAATTCGACATCGACTTCGCGCTCGACCTCGATCCGGCGCTGCGGGAACGTCGCTCGAAGCTGCTCGAAGCGCTCGGCCGCCTCGTCGCCGACCACCCCGAGGTCACCCTCGAAAAGAAGCCCGCCTCGGTCGCGGTGCACTACCGGGCCCTCGACGACGACACCGAGGTCGACTCGGTGATCGCCGAGATCGAACGCATCCACACCGAGATCGGCCAGCTCACCGTCCGGCACGGCAAGAAGGTCTGTGAGCTGCTGCTCATCCCCACCGACAAGGGCAAGGCCCTGCGCACGGTGCGCGCCACCGTCGGCGCCACCGCGGTGCTGTTCATGGGCGACGACGTCACCGACGAGTACGCCTTCCGCACTCTCCACGGGCCCGATGTCGGCGTGAAGGTCGGCGACGGCGAAACCGCTGCGCCGTTCCGGGTCGAGTCGCCCCAGGAGGTCGCCGTCCTCCTCGCCGCACTGTCCGCCCGCCGAGCCGACTGGCTCGCCGGCGCCGGTGTCACCCCGATCGACGAGCACTCGATGCTGTCGGATCAGCGCACCGCCGCGATCGTCACCCCCGACGCCCGCATCACCTGGCTGTGCGTGCCCCGCATCGACTCGAGTGCGATCTTCGCCGAGCTGCTCGGCGGCCCGGCCGCCGGCCACTTCTCGATCGGCCCGGCCGGCAACGGCGCCGCCGGTCAGCCCAGCCAGGCCTATGTCGGCGACTCGTTGATCCTGGGCACGTCGTGGCCATCCATGAACGTCACCGACTATCTCGACTGCTCCGAAGGTCGCCCCAAGCGCATCTCGGGCCGCACCGACCTGATCCGGGTCATCGAGGGCACCGGCACCGCTCGCATCGAGTTCGCCCCTCGCCTCGACTTCGGCCGCTTCCCGACCCAACTCGAGGTCCGCGACGGTGGACTCGAGGTCACCAATGCAGCCGACCTGGTCGTGCTGCGCTCCCCCGGCGTCGAGTGGACCATCGAGGATGCCGGCATGCACCAGACCGCCGTCGCCGAGGTCGACCTCGCGAACGGTCCGATCACGCTCGAACTGCGCTGCGGCACCGCGTCGATGCGTCCCGACCGCACCGAGGAAGCCGGTCGCCGGGCCGCCACCAACGCGTTCTGGTCCGACTGGGCCGCCCGTCTCGAACTCCCCGACACCCTCGTCGACGTCGACCACGACCTCATCCGTCGTTCGGCGCTCACGCTCAAGGCGCTCTGCTACGGCCCGACCGGTGCGATCCTCGCCGCGGCCACCACCAGCCTTCCCGAGTTCATCGGCGGTGTGCGCAACTGGGACTACCGCTACTGCTGGATCCGCGATGCGTCGCTCTCGGCCGGTGCGCTCGTGAAGCTCGGCTCGATCGACGAGGCGATGGATCTCCTCGACTGGCTCCTGCGGGTCATCGAATCCAGCGAGGTCGGCCCGGAGCGCCTATCGCCGCTCTACACGGTCAACGGCACCAAGTTGCCGCCCGAAGCGACCATCGAGGAACTCGCCGGGTACGCCGGTTCGCGCCCGGTGCGGGTCGGCAACGCCGCCGACCATCAGGTGCAACTCGACGTCTTCGGTCCGGTGCTCGAACTCATCCATCAGCTGGGTGAGGTCGATGCGCCGCTGTCGGCTCGTCACTGGCGCCTCGTCGAGGATCTCGTCGGCGCGGTCGAGCAGCGCTGGGTGGAGCCCGACCAGGGCATCTGGGAAGTCCGCTCCGCTCCCCGCCACCACGTGAACTCCAAGGTCATGTGCTGGGTCACCGTCGACCGCGCCGTCCAGATCGCAGATGAGGTGTTCGGCCGTGAACGCCCCGAGTGGATCAACCTCCGCGAGGAGATCAAAGACGACATCATCGCCAACGGCTGGAACGACGAGGTCGGCTCGTTCACCACCGCCTACGACGGCACCGACATCGACGCCTCCGTGCTCGCCATCGGGCTGTTCGGCATGCTCGACGCCGACGATCCTCGCTACGTCGGCACGGTCGAGGCGGTGGAGACCTGGCTGCGCACCGGCGACACCGTCTATCGCTACAAGCACGAGGACGGTCTGCCCGGCGAAGAGGGCGGCTTCAACCTGATGACCTCGTGGCTGATCGACGCCAAGATCCAGATCGGTGATCTCGAGTCGGCCCGCCAGCTGTTCCGGGCCTACGTCGATCTCGCCGGTCCGACCGGTCTGATCGCGGAGGAAGTCGACCCGGCCACCGGCCGTGCGCTCGGCAACCACCCGCAGGCGTACTCACACCTCGGGCTCATCTCGAACGCCCTGAATCTCGCCGCCTTGCCCAGCTGATCCCGTGAGGCGGGCTCGCCCGCCCTCGATCATGTGCACGCAGCGCGCCGCCACGTCGTCGACGGAGGGCGCGGCATCGACGACGTGCGCCTCGAGTGAGCCCAGGTCCTCGAACTTCGGGTGCATGACGACCACGCCCGTCTCGTCGACGTCGTCACCTCGGCCACCGATACGGGCCAACGCCGTGTCGAGCGGCGCTCGAAGCACGAGATAGTCGACCGGGACATCGCCGAGCCCGGCCCGGGCCCGATCGAGGTACCACGGGCCGAGAATGCCGTCCCACACCACGAGATAGCCGCCCTCGGCGTACGTGCGAGCCGCCGCGGCGATCGCGTCGATCACCGTGTCGTTCTGTGCCTCGGCTTCGTTGAGGTAGGGAGCGATCCGACCGGCGGCAAGGAAGCGGAAGAAGTGGTCGGACTCGAGGTGGACCGACCGCTCGGCCCGTTCGGCAAGCCGCGCCGAAACGGTCGACTTCCCGACACCCGGTGACCCGGTGACGATGACGACAGAGCCGCTCATGACAGCGACGCTAGTGACCGAGACGGCTCGGGTCGTCGGGTTTCAGGGCGGGCGGCGCCTTGGTTAGAGCTGGACGGGGCTTTCGCTCATGCCGAGGGCGTTGATCTCCACGACCTCGGTGACACCGTCGACACGATCCTTCATGATCCGCTCGATGCCCGCCTTGAGCGTCTGGGTCGATGCTGGGCAGGTGACGCACGCACCCATCAGCTCGACCGTGACGACGCCGCTGCCCTCGTCGACGGAGACGAGTTCGATGTCACCTTCGTCGGCCTGGATGGCCGGACGAATCGCCTTGATGACTTTTTCGACCTGTTCGAGCACGTCGTCTCCGTTCGGGGGTACCGCTCATTCTGGCAGCTGCACTGTCCAACGCCGACTCGGGCAACGGCATTCCAGGCACGTACGATTGCGCCTGTGAACGCCGTCGTGTTGGCCCATCAGGGTGGTTGGGACGAGATCC
>JBCBYI010000107.1:0-13938 GCA_039815945.1 Actinomycetota bacterium
CCGAGATGAGTCCGGTCCAGTGTGAGTCGGTGATCGCCGACACCGCGAGGTAGCGCTCACTGCCGGCCGCCCGGAACCTATGGTCTTAACGAGATGTGGAGTTGACCCGGTTCGGTGGACACGGTGATGTTCTCCCGGTTTCTGCTAGGTGACCATGCCACCCTTCGCCCACGCCCCTGACCGGCGGACCCGTCCCCGAACGGCACTTCTGATGGAGCGAGACGCCCGCTACAGCGCCGAAGCACGAGCCAGTTCCCGTAGTTCCGCCGCTAAGTCGGGGTTCGTGTAGTGACCCGCTAGGGGTACGCAGAACGCCGCTCTCCGGAGCGGCGTTTGTGCATTTCGGGCGGGCGGCTACGCCGCGACGTCGGCGCGATGGTCGGCCATCGCCACGACGGCGCCGGCCGCGAGGATCGCCGCCGACGCCCCCAGACCGAGACGGAGCCCGGTGCTCGTGTCGCCAAGCGCCCCTCCCAGCAGCGGGCCGAGCATCTGGCCGACGCCGAACATGGCGGTGAGCCGGCCGATGACGCCGCCCCAACTCTCGGGCCGCACGCGATCCCGAGCGGCGGCGCTCACACCGCTCACGACCGCCAACGCGCTGAAGCCGAAGAGGGTCGCCGACGCGAGGGCCGTGATCGTCGAACGATCGATGATGATCAGCGCCACACCGGACGCACAGACCGCAAGTGTGACCGGATACGCCGCGCCGGCGGTGAAGCGGGCGAACACCGACGGCCACACGAACGAACCGACGACCGTGGCCGCGCCCAGCGTCGCCCAGAACAGCACGGTCGAGACGTCGGCGTCGCCGTCTTGCACATAGGCCACAACGAACGTGGCGTAGGAGATGTAGCCGAGGCCGAAGAGGGCGTACGAGCCCTCGAGCCCCCGGATCCGGTCGACGATCGTCGCCGTCTGCACGACGTGATCGGCGCGTTGCTCGGGTATCAACGCCGCCAAGACGAGCGTCGAGACCACGGCGATGACACCGAGTGCGATCCAGCCCGATCGCCAGCCGCCGACCGCGTCCTCGATCGGCGGCAGGCCGAGCGCGGTGACGAAGATGGCGAGGCCGGCACCGCCGGGGTACCAGACGAGAGCCGACGGAACGGTCGTCTTCGAGAGCTGGGTTGCGAGCGTGCCGCCGGCCACGAACGCCAGCCCGCCGAAGAGGCCAGCGCCGAACCGGAAGACGAGGATCGGAGCGATCGCCTCGCTCAGGGCGGTCGCGAAGAGGGTGAGCGCCATCCCCGCCGTCCCCCAGACGATCATCGTCCGGTCGCCGAATCGGCGGGCGGCCCGGGCGCCGTAGATCGCACCGGCGAGGTAGCCGGCGGCATTCGCCGTGGTGGCCACGCCGCCGTCGAAGTACGACCAGCCGAGCTCGTCTCGCATGGCGGGAAGCACGAGCCCGAACGCGAAGCGGGCCAGACCGATCGATGCGAACGGCACGAGCGTCAACGCGAGCGCGATGGTCCGGTCCGAGATGGGGCGAGGCACGGCCGCAGGGTAGGCGGCCCCTTCCCGCGGCGCCCGAAACGGCGATGTTCACCCGTTTCTCACGTCGACCTTCGCTCGATCTTCGGTCGGGTCCCGCATGATCGATCCATGACCACCGACCGCCACCCTCGACCCAGCGCCGGCCACCCCTTCGCACCGGCCGTCTTCGTGGCGCTCGCCGGGGTGGTGGCGTTCCTGTCGTTCGCCGATCGAGCGCCGGCCCTGGTCCGCGGGTTCCTGCGGGCGGGCGCCCGGGTCGCCGACCGGGTCCAGCGCGCGATCGGCGTGAGCGTCGTGGACACACGAGACGTCCCGTTCGAGTGGGATCTCCTCGGGCACTTCGTCCTGTGGGCAACCGTTGCCGTCGTCGGCTGGTGGACGTTTCGGAGCCGAGCGTCGGCGACGGCGGTCGCGATCGGCTTCTTCGTGGTGTCCTATCTGGTCGAGATCGGCCAGGCGGTGCTCAGCACGAACCGTTCGCCCGATGTCCGCGACCTGGTGGCCAACGCCCTCGGCATTGCCGTCGGCATGGTGCTCGCGGTGACCGTCGACGCGGCGACGCGACCGAGCGCCCCTGAACCGGCCCGGTGACGTTGCCGCTCAGTTGCGGGCGAGGGCGTCGGGATGCTGCTTGAAGTACCGGTGCAAGATGACGTCGTGGACCGTCGTGGCCGACAGTTGATCGACGCTGTGGGCATCCCAGCGGGGCGGATCGCCCTCGGGTGAATCGCCGAGCACGGTGACCCGCTGGATGATCCGCTCACCGACGAAGTCGGCGACGACGGCGTGCTGGGTGCAGCGGTTGTCCCACATGGCGACCGTGCCCGGGGTCCAGCTGTGGCGGACACACAGCTCCTCACGGACCGACCAGTTCCAGAGGAACTCGAGCAGCGTGCGGGATTCGGCGTGGCTGAGCTCGACGATGCGCTTGCTGAAGTGCTCGTTGGTGAGGAGCGAGCGGCGATCGGTCTCGGGATGGATCCGCACGAGCGGGTGCATCGCCATCATCTCCGGCTTGCCGTGCGGCGATGCGTTGTGGATCACGTGGAGCCCGTCGAGCATCTCCTTCAGCGGGGCCGACAGGCTCTCGTAGGCGAGGTACTGATTGGCCCACATGGTGTCGCCGCCGATGTCGGGGCTCTCGACCATGTGCAGGATCGACATCACCGACGGGTTCGGCAGGAAGGTGACGTCGCTGTGCCACTCGTCGGCGATGCCACCGTGCGACGCCTTCAGCTCGACGACCTCGGGATGGTCGTCGTCGGGCCGCGGCAGATTCGGATGGATCTCGAGTTCGCCGAACTTGCGGCCGAGGGCGACGTGGCCGTCGAGCGTCAGCTGCTGGTCGGGGAAGAACAGCACGAGGTGCTCGAGCATCGCTGCCCGGATCGCGGCGACATCGTCCTCGGTGGCGGTGTCGAGATCGATGCCGGTGACCTCGGCCCCGAGAGCGGAGCCGACCTTGCGGATGCTGAGCGCGGACATGGCGGTGAAGCTACCAACGGCGGCTCCGCCCCGGCGAACGGCCGCTCAGGAACCGATGTTCTCCGCCGGCGGCTCGTCGGTGTCGGCGTCGTCGCTGCAGGCGGTGATCGAGAAGAGCATCGTCGCGGCGAGGATCGTGGCGAGCAGGCATCTGGTGATGTCGGTCATGGTGGCTCCGTGGCGGGTCGAGGTCAGCGGGGGTCGCTCGCGAACCACTCGGCGGCGGCTCCGTAGACCATGTCGTGCTTGGCGGCGAAGTAGACCATCAGCACCGAGCCCGACTGTCGCGCGAAGCGGGGGTCGGGGTCGCGGTCGTCGAAGTGGGTCTCGATGATGACGGCATCCTCGGGCTCACCCGGGATCCGGCCCCGCCGCAGGAGATCGACGGCGTCGTCGTCGAGGCGGTCCTCGGGGTCGGCGAGCCCGTTGTAGACGTCGACGGCGGCGTTGCGCATCACGAACGGATCCCAGATGCCCTGGCCGATGAAGACCGGGATCTCCTGCTCACGGATCGTGTCGAGATACGAGATCGGGCTGCGGGTCAGGCACTCGTACTGGGCGAGACCCTCCTCGCGAGGATCGCCGCCGCATGCACGCTGGATGTCGTCCCAGTAGCCGAGGCCGTTCCAGCGGGCGAAGTCGTAGAAGTCCTCGAGGTCGTGGGGCGGGCCCCAGGCCGAGACCGCGGTGACCTTGTCGGGATGCTGGCCGGCGACGAGCAGCGCCATCATGCCGCCGCCCGAGTAGCCGACGACGAACACCCGCTCGGCGTCGACGCCCGGCTGCGCCGTTGCGAAGTCGACCGCATCGACGACGTCCTGTACGGCGAGCGCGGAACCGACCGCGTCCGCATCGTCGTTCTTGCCGCGGAACTCGGGCGCCATCACGGCCCAGCCGTTCTCCTGGGCCCAGTCGGCGAACGGGATCCCGGCGTGCTGGGTGTAGCGAGAACTCCACGAGTGGAGGATCACGAGCAGCGGCTTGTCGTGGTCGCCCTCCGGCGGGAGCCAGAAGACCGGCTGTTCGGCGCCGTCGGCGGTCGACACGAGGCTGAACTCCTCGAGTCCGTCGATCGTGCGATGCCATCGGGAGGCGCCCTGGGCGGTGAAGTCGGTGTAGTCGAGGATCGTGTCGATGCGGTCCAACGCGTCGAACGTGACCGGATCGAGCGGTCGCAGGGTCGTCGTGGTGGTGATGGTGGTCGACGGAACTGCGTCGTCGGTACCGCCGAGCGGGGTGGCGGGGACGGTCGTGGTCGGGACGCTCACCCGTTCGAGCGGCACAGGCGTCGTCGTGACGGTCTCGGCGTCGACGACGCGTTCCACGCCCGCCGCGACGGTCGCGGGCGGTGCCTCGTCACCGACGGCGAAGACCGCCATCAGCGCCGCGAACACGCCGAAGACCGCGGTGCCGTGCTGGATCTGTTGCATGCGGCTGGCCGACGGACGCACCACCCAACCCATCTTTCCCTGCGAAACCGCGTAGTTGCTGCCGATGGAACCATCGGCAGCAATGTGGCGCCGGTGAAGCCGGTTCGCGAGAAGGAGACGAGATGGGACGCATCCCCGCACTCGACGGACTGCGCACGATCGCGATCGCGATCGTCGTCGCCTACCACGTCGACAACACGATCTTCCAGGCCGGTCACTGGGGCGTGCCGATGTTCTTCGTCCTGTCGGGCTTCGTGATCACCGGCGCCGTCTACGCCGAGGTCGATCGCACCGGGCAGCTCGCGCTCGGCACCTTCTATCGCAAGCGCCTGCTGCGCCTGTACCCGGCCGTACTGGTGGTGTGTGCGGCGATGCTCGTGATCGGCACCGACTGGTCGATGGTGCAGCCGACCCTCGGCTCTTACGCCAACTACGCCCGCACCGAAGGCATCGGCCTCGGCCGCCTGACCCACACCTGGTTCCTCTCGGTCATCGTGCACTTCTACCTGCTGTGGCCCCTCGCGATCCGCTCGATCCCGGCCCGACATCGGGTGAAGGCGATCGGTGCGATGGCGATCGTCGCCCTCGTCTGGCGGGCGATCGCCATCGAGATCATGTCGCCGGGCTGGGTCTACAACGCGACCGACACCAACGCCGCCGCCCTCCTCGTCGGGGCCTGGCTGGCCGTCGCCCGCCCGAAGCGGATCCCGCTCGCCGGCCTGTCGGTGCCGGCGCTGCTGGGCCTGATGTTCCTCCCGGTCTTCGGCAACACCGGTGATCTCATCTTCTGGGGTGGCTTCATCGCCATCGCGCTGTCGGCGATCGCCGTCGTCTACGCCACCACCAACCCGACCTGGCTCGAGCACACCGTCTTGTTGAAGATCGCCGAGGTCTCCTTCGGGATCTACCTCTGGCACTACGTCTTCGTCCGCTCCGACATCCCGCTGTGGTCCGCCGCGGTGCTGACCGTCATCGCGACGATGCTCTCGTGGCGGCTCGTCGAGCAGCCCGTGCTGCGGTGGGATGCCGCCCGTCGCGCCCGGGCCGCGGCGTCGGTCGAACCGACGCCGACGCCCAGTCGATCAGCGTGACCGGTAGTCTTTCGTTCGTGAAACGACTCATCGCGGTCGTCTTGGCACTCAATGTGGTCGTCCTTGGCGCGCTCGGCGTGCTGTGGGCGATCTCCGACGACGGCGCCGATGTGGCGACCGCGTCCGACGACGAAGTCGAGCCGTCGACCACGACCACCACCGAGCCGGAACCCGAGACAGCGGTCGCCGACGAGATCGAGGTGCCCGCGGGTGCCGATGAACTCACCGACGAGATCCCCGATGTCGGCGACGTCGTCATCGACGAGGGTCTGCCCCTCCTCGCCTCGCTCTCGCCGCACTACCCGGATCCGTTCGAACCGACCGCCAACGAGGTCCAACCCGACGCGAAGCGGCTCGGCACCCTCGCCGCCTACGTCATCACGAACTACGAGGCCGGCGACTCGCTCGCCGATGTGCTCAACACGCTTCCGGCCGTGCAGGACGAATTCGCCCTGCAGACCATGGGCGAGGTCGACGTCGTCCACCACCCGGGCATGTGGTCGCGTGGGGTTGTCGAGTACGCCCAGCTCGGAGGCCATCTCGACGGACGGATCTCGATCATCATCGTGGTGCGCCAGGAAATCGGCCTGCCCGGCAGCGCCGCTCCTGAGCGCATCGAGACCCGGGTCATGGAGATTCGTCTCGCCCGGGGCGAAGGCGGCGCGACGTGGACCCTCGAAACGGTCGCGTCGTCGGGTGGCGTTCCCGTCGAGCGGCCGGCCGACCTCTCGGCGCGTGCCAATGCCGTGATCGACAACGACCGCATCGACCTGCCCGACACCGCCTCATGGGACATCTACAACGGGCTGATCAACGAACAGCTCCTGTGGGTCATGCTCGACATCGCCGATCAGGTGCCGTACAAGGTCGTCGTCCTCCAGACCGGGCACTCCTACAACGTCTTCGGCACCAACCGGGTGAGCAACCACTCCGTCGGCCGGGCCGTCGACATCTACGAGATCGACACCCCCGACGGGCCCGAACTCGTCGTCGACGCCCACGACCCCTCGTCGGCCACGTACGCCCTCTCGGAATGGATCGTGTCGCGCTACGACATCCGTGAGTTCGGCAGCCCGTGGAAGTTCCCTGACGCCGTGGCCCACACCTTCACCAACGAGGTCCACTTCGACCATCTGCACGTCGGCGTGCAGTCGTACTTCACCTCGCCGGAACCGCCGCCGACCACGACCACCACGGTCCCGCCGACGTCCACGTCGACCACCACCAGTACGACGGTGCCGGCCGACGACTCCTGAGTCCGTTCCGACGGCGCCGAACGCGTCGTCGCGACGGCCCTCTCGCTCGGCCATCGAAAAGTCGTCGAGGCCGATGACGTCGATGCTGGCGCTGGTGAGCGTGCGCGGGTGCTACGAGGTCTTCTTCCCCGCCGACTTCTTCTTCGCCTTCTTCTCGGTCTTGGCCTTCGGCGTCGGTTCGGATGCCGCCTCCGAACCCAGCAGGGCGGCATCGATCGCCGCGCGGTTCGCGATCATCTCGTCGACCGCGGCGTTGCTCGCCGGCACGGGTGCCACCCCGTCGCCGCCGACCCGCATCGGCGGAGGCGGCATCGGCACCGCGTACTCAGCACCGGACGCCTCGAAGAGACGATCGATCTCGGCGATGTGGAGGTCGACGAGATCCCACAGGTCGGGCACCAGGTCGCGGTCGGCGATCAGGCCGAAGTCGAGACGGTCGTCGTAGCTGTGCACGGTGATGTTCAGCCCGATGTTGTCGGTGATGGTCGACACCGGGATGTACGCGTCGAGCTTGGCACCGGCGAAGTAGAGCGGTTCGCGCGGGCCGGGCACGTTGGAGATCACCACATTGATCGGCGTGTTCATCCGGTCGGCGAGCTTGAGCCGGTGCACGAGCCGCAGCGCCGAGGTCGAGACGATGGGGGACGCGTAGTCCGCAGCCTGACCCAAGGTCTCGGCCGGCACGAGATCGAACGTGTGCTTCGCCCGGGCCATCGCCTCTCGGCACTTCTCGACCCGTTCCAGCGGATCCTCGACGTCGGTCGGGAGATCGGCGACGATCGCCGACACCCGGTTGGTCCACGGATCCTCCTCGGTGAAGGTCCGGATCGAGACCGGCACCATGGCCCGGAGGCTGCCCTTGGGCAGGGCGTCGTGGTCGAGCAGATACTGGCGCAGCGCGCCCGTGCAGATCGCCATCACGATGTCGTTGATGGTGCCGCCGGTCGCGTTCTTCAAGGCCTTGAGGTTCGCGATCGGCGCGCTGCGCATCGCGAAGCGGCGGTGGGGCCCGACCGACTTGTTCCACGGCGTCTGCGGCGCGGGCGTCAACGGGATCGTCACGCCATCGCCCGAGCGGTCCTTGGTGTCCTTGTCGCCCGGCCGGGCCAGGTCGCCGAGTGCGGTGCGGGCCCGCTTCGCCGCGCCGCTGACGCTGTTGACCCCGGCCGCATCGGCGAGGTCGCGCACGATGGAGAGGCCGAGGCGAGTGCCCCGCACCGGGTTCATCGCCAGGTTGGCGACCGCCTTGGAGAGCATCGCATTGTTGTCGGGCGGCGCCTCGCCCTTCCAGACCTTCGGCTCCAGATGCCACTCGCCGTCGGGGCCGTCGTCGGTGAACATCATCATCGCGATCACGCCGGCGGCGCCGTCGATCGTCGCATGGTGGGTTTTCTGCAGCATCGCCCACCGGCCGTCGGCGAGACCCTCGATCACGTACGCCTCCCACAGCGGCCGGGCGCGATCCATCGGCCGACCCACGATGCGGGCGACCTGCTCGGAGAGTTGGTCGGCCGCACCGGGCGGGGCGAGGCCGATGTGGCGCACGTGGAAGTCGATGTCGAAATCGGCATCGTTGATCCAGTAGGGACGATCGAGGCCGAGCGGCACCTCGACGAGCTTGCGACGAAACGGCTCGAAGTTCCCGACGAGGGTCTGGAAGCGTTCGCGGACGACCTCGAGCGGTCGGAAGTCCGGACTCGGGCGTTGATAGATGCTCAGCCCGCTGACGTGCCCGTAGGTGTTGGGCGTCTCCATCACCAGGAAACTGACGTCCATGCCGGTGAGCTGCTTCATGTGAATCCCCTTCGTCCCCGGCGCCAATGATGGACCACGGATGGCGCCGAGGCGACCGCACCGGTGGCGAACGGACCACAGGGCCGGCCGCGCCGTCGGCTGCGAAATCGTCGCTTGACGTTCAGCCGCCGAGGAAGAGCCGATAGGCGGGGTTGTCGCTCTCGTTCCAGTGGCGGTAGCCGAGATCGCCGAGGAAGGCGCCGAAGGCGTCCTGATCACCGGGCGGAACCTGCATCCCGACGAGGACCCGGCCGTAGTCGGCGCCGTGATTGCGGTAGTGGAACAGCGAGATGTTCCAGTCGGGTCGCATCGTGGCGAGGAAGCGCATGAGCGCACCCGGTCGCTCGGGGAACTCAAACCGGTAGAGCACCTCGTCGCCGGCGAGTGGCGACTTCCCGCCGACGAGGTGGCGGAGGTGGACCTTGGCGAGCTCGTCGCCGGTGAGGTCGAGGGTGGTGAATCCGGCAGCCTCGAGCCGGGTGGCGATCTCAGCGGCTTCGTCGCCGTGCTGAGTCTCGATCCCGACGAAGACGTGGGCCTCCGTCGAGTCGCTGATGCGGTAGTTGAACTCGGTGACGGCGCGGTCGCCGATCTCCTCGCAGAATCGGCGGAACGAGCCTCGCTCCTCGGGGATCGTCACCGCGAAGACCGCTTCTCGCCGCTCGCCGATCTCGGCTCGTTCCGAGACGAACCGCAGTCGGTCGAAGTTCATGTTGGCGCCACACGCGATCGCGACGAACGTCTGGTCGGTGGCGCCGATGCGCGCTGCATACTGCTTCAGCCCGGCGATGGCGAGCGCGCCCGCCGGTTCGAGGATCGCTCGGGTGTCGCCGAACACGTCCTTGATGGCAGCGCAGGCGGCGTCGGTGTCGACCCGTACGATCTCGTCGACGTGGCGCTGCACGAGCCGGAACGTCTCGGCGCCGACCCGGCGAACCGCAGTGCCGTCGCTGAAGAGCCCGACGTCGTCGAGCTCGACGATCTCGCCCGCCTCGATGCTGCGAGCCATCGCGTCGGAGTCCTCGGTCTGCACGCCGATGACCCGGATGTCGGGCTTCAGCGCCTTCAGGTAGGCCGCGATCCCCGAGATCAGCCCGCCACCACCGATGGCGACGAAGACCGCGTCGATCGGACCCGGGTGCTGCCGGAGGAGTTCCATCGCGATCGTGCCCTGCCCGGCGATGACATCGGGATCGTCGAACGGGTGCACGAACTCCAGGCCCTGTACGTCCATCAGCCGGCGGGCTTCGGCCTCCGCGTCGCTGTAGGTCTCGCCGTGCAACACGACCTCGGCGCCGCGGGCCCGCACGGCGTCGACCTTCACTGCCGGAGTGGTCACCGGCATCACGACGACCGCCCGGACACCGAGTTCCGCGGCCGCCAGCGCGACCCCCTGCGCGTGGTTGCCGGCCGAACTACAGATGACACCCTGCGCCCGCTGCGCCGCGTCGAGCTTGGCCATCTTGTTGTAGGCACCGCGCACCTTGAACGAGAAGACCGGTTGGAGGTCCTCGCGCTTCAACAGCACCCGGTTGCCGGTGCGCTCCGACAGCGAGGGGGCGATGTCGAGCGGCGTCTCGATCGCGATGTCGTAGACGTCGGCAGTGAGGATGCGCCGCAGGTAGTCGTTGTCGTCGGTGCCGGTCACCGCCTCAGTCAACCAGCGATCACGGGTCGCGGTGTTCGACCATCGCTCGGCGGTCTGGGAGGGTGGCGCGATGGAGACGACGACGGACGGCTTCGCCCGAGAGCTGTGGCGGCGGCTCGAAGCGATCCATACCGTCACCTACTTCGCCGACGAGTCGAAGGAGGAGGCCGCGGCCATCGGCCTCCGCGGCTTCTGGCGCATGTACTTCGCGTTCCGGGCCGCTCCGCTCGGGGTCTGCTCGGCCGGCACCGTCACCGCCGCGTTCTTCGGCTTCGCCCCATCGATGGTCGAGCGGGCGATCCCGGGTGTGTGGGAGCTCACCACGCCCGCCGCCGCGCTCGAGGCCCGGACGGCCGCGGCCACCCGTACGCTCCGCCGTCTGGCCGCGGTGTCGGTCGAGACCACAGCCGATGACCCATGGGTGCGGGGCGTGCTCGGCGACGCCGTCGATCACGCTCCGGCCGGCGCCCTGCCCCTCTTCGTCGCCAACCGAGATCTCCCCGTGCCCGATGACCCCGTCGGTGCCCTTTGGCAGCTCGCAACGACACTGCGCGAACAGCGAGGTGACGGCCATGTCGCGCAGTGGACGGCTCGGGGTGTCGCTCCGGCCGAGGTCGCCGTGCTCTTCGTCGCCGCCGGCGGCACGGAGCGCGACGCCCTCCAACCGCATCGGGGTTGGACCGACGCCGAGTGGGACGAGGCGATCGAGCGGCGAACCGCTGCCGGTCACCTCGACGCCGGCGGCGGTCTCACCCCGGCCGGACGAGCGCTCGTCGACGAGGTCGAGACGGCGACGGACCGGCTCGCAGACGCTCCCTTCGTCCGGCTCGCCACCACCGAACGCCGACAGCTCCTCGACGCCCTCACGCCCACCGCCGTCGCAGTGGGTCGCAGCGACCTGATCCCCGCGATCAACCCGATGGGCGTACCGCTCCTCGCCGACGGCTGACGACTCAGCCGCTCCCACGGATGGGCCGATCGGCCCGCTTGGCTCAAGTTTCGCCGGCACGCCCCGAAACGACGAAGATGCGATCGATCGTCGCGATGTCGACCGCGGTCCTCTTCGTGGCGGCCGTCGGTGCCGTGACGATGCTCGACGACGCGCGATGGTCGGCGCCGACCTTCCTGTTCTGGCTGGTCGTGATCGCGGCGTCGCTGTGCGTCGTCGCCACCGCCGTGCTGGCGGCGCTGGCCCATCGGCTCGACCAGCTCGAGCTCGGCGTCGTCGCCGCCTTCTTCTTCGCCGCCTCGGTGCTCCCGCTGGTGCACGGCCTGACCGTGCCGGGCGTGCTGTACGGCGACAACATGGCGACGATGACGTCGGTCTGCCTGGCGATCCCCGTCGGCGCCCTCGCCGCCGGGTTCGTCGCCCACGGGACGGGGCGGTGGCGGCTCCGGCTCGGTTCGACCATGGTGCTCGTCGCCGTGCTCGGCGCGACCCTGCTCATCGCGCCCGACACCCGCATGTTCCCCGATCCCGGCTCCGGCCTCGGTGTCGCCTATGCGCTCGCCGCCTTCTCGCTCACGATCGGATTCGCCGGCCGCCACGTCCGGCTGGCCGAGATCGCCGAACGCCCCGACCCGCTCGTGGTCGCCATCGGCTATCTCCTCGTCGGCGCGTCGGCGCTGGTGTTCCTCGGCGCCTCCACCTGGTCGACCTACTTCTGGATCGCCCACGCAGTCGACATCTCCGGCGTGTTCCTCGCCACGATCGGCGCCATCGTGATCTATCGCCGCCACGGGAACGTGTTCTCGGTCTTGGCCCCGGTGGCGGTCGTCGAGCCTCGGCAGGCGTTCGAGGTCGGGCTCAGCCCGGTCGTACACCGGTTCGTCGCCGACCTCGAGGCCAAGGATCAGATCACCCGCGATCACGTGATCCGCACCGGCGCCCTCGCGATCGACGTCGCCTGCGAACTCGAACTCTCCGCCGCCGACGTTCGCCGTTGCGGGCTCGCCGGCCTCCTCCACGATGTCGGCAAGCTCGAGATCCCCGATGCGGTGCTGCAGAAGCCCGACCGGCTCACCGACGACGAGTTCGCGGTGATGCGGCGTCACGCCGAACTCGGCGGTGACCTCATGGCGGCTACCCCGGTCCTGGCCGATCTCGCCCCGGCCGTGCGGGGTCACCACGAGCGGATCGACGGTCGCGGCTACCCCGACGCGTTGCTCGCCGAGGAGATCCCGCTCGTGGCTCGGGTCGTGGCCGTCTGCGACAGCTACGACGCCATGGCCTTCACCCGCCATTACCGCATGGGGATGGACCACGACCGCGTCCGGTCGATCCTCTCCGAGCACGCCGGTGCCCAATGGGATCCGCTGGTGGTGGACGCCCTTCTCCGTGTCGTCGAGCGGCGTTCGGATCGCGAGACGTGGGCCCTCGACGAGGTCGGCCGCGAGATCGACGAGCACGCTGCGATCGGATGCGGTTGCGTGCCAGAGTTCGTGTTGGCCTGATTCAGGCCGTGACGTCATCTCCCGTCGAGAGCGTCGCGAACGTCGCCTCGTCGACCAACAGCACCGGACACGCAACGCCGTAGAGCGCCTCGGCAGCGATGGCCCCGGTGACGAGATTGACGTCGGGCTTGGCGACGATCAGCGCCGTGGGCCCGACTCCTGCCCGCAGCACCTCGCCCAGTACGCCGGGCGTACCGGACGAGCCACGGGACCCGGGGATGGCGACGACCCGACCGGCGAGCGACACGCCCGCCTGCGGATGGGCCTGATCGATCACCTCGCCGGTGGCCGCGTCGAGCCCACCCCAGAAACTGAGGGGTTCGTCGAGCCGAAGGACGGACCCGTCGATCGATGCGCCGTGGAGCCACCGGCCGGTGACGATCATGTCGGACCTCCGCGGCGACCCGAGATCGCGGCCTCAACGCAGGCGGCCAACGAACCGAACGCGACCTCGACCGAGAGCATCCCCGGCGCGTAGTACGCCCACTTCGCGGAATTGGTCATCACGTTGCCGCGGACGCCGTCGGGCTGGGGCGGGTAGTAGGTGCACGTGTCGAGCACGACCTCCACGCCGAGCTCGTCGAACTCGCGTCGCCACCCGCGGAGCCGGAGCTCGTGATCGATCGCTCGGCTGGTGGTGACGACGAGACGAACGTCGTCGTGGACCCGACGGCCGTCGAGGGCGGAACGCAGTGCTGTGAACTCCTCGATCGAGAAGTGCGGCGTGCCGAGGCACACCGCGTCGACTCGATCGCCGCTGGTCGTGGAGAGCAGCGCCCGCGCCGCCGCGAGCGCCGCATCGTCGACGATGGTGACCGCGTCGACCGGTCGGCCACCGGTGGCATCGGACAGCGTCGGTGCCTCTGGTGTGATGCCGGCCACGTGGAACATCTCGACCGCACCCGAGGTCGCGCCGGCGGCGGCGATCGCCTTCAGATCGTCCTCGGTCGCAGCATCGAGACCGGTGATGACGGGAACCGCCGAACCGACCGCCCGACCCATGACGATGCCCAGCAGGTGGGGGAGCGAGGCGTCGGTGATCGTGGTGTCGTCGAGTTCGATTCTGAGCTCGTGGGTGGCCAGTCGACCTTCGTCGGTGTGGAGCCCGGCGAGGGGGACCTTGCCGATGACGGCCGCCGACACGTCGAGCAGATCGCCGTACTTGTTGGTGCGGGCACCGAGCACCGAGTTGAAGAACGACACGGCGTTGGATTCCGAGCCGACGATGTGGGTGCCGACCGGCGGGCGGGTGCGGGACTCGTGGTAGGGCGCACACG
>JBCBYI010000108.1:0-13881 GCA_039815945.1 Actinomycetota bacterium
GCCCAGTCGCCGACCGTCTCCATCTCGATGCCGATGAGGGCGGAGAGGAACTTGCGACCGTCACCGATCACCATCGCTTCCTTCACGAACATCGAGGTCTTCAGCGAGTTCTCGATCTCCGACGGCGAGATGTTCTTGCCACCCGAGGTGATGATGATGTGCTTGATGCGGTCGACGATCTTGATGTGGGTGCCGTCGACCCATTCGCCGACGTCGCCGGTCATGAGCCAGCCGTCCTCGGTGAAGGTCTCGGCCGTTTTGTCCGGCTTGTTCCAGTACCCCTGGAAGACGCCGTCGTGCTTGGTCTGGATCTCGTTGGTCTCGGGATCGAGGCGGAGTCCGATGTCGGCGTAGGGCTCACCGACGGTACCGAGCTTGATGCGGCCGGCGAAGTTGCACGTGGCGACGGCGGAGTTCTCCGTCATGCCGTAGAGCTCGAAGACGGGCACACCGATACCCATGAAGAACTCGAGCACCTCGGGCGCGATCGCGGCGGCACCCGACGCGGCGTAGCGGCATCGACGCAGGCCGATGCGCTCCTTGATGGCGCGGAAGACGAGCGGCTCACCGATCCACGACAGCACGCGGCTCTTGATGGTGTGGTTGCCGCCGTTGGCGACCTTCTCCTTGCCGATGGTGCCGGCGAGCTTCAGGCCGAAGCCGAAGAGGGCCTTCTTGACCCGGCTGGCGTCGTTGCCGCGGATGTAGACGCCGGCGTGCAGCCGCTCCCAGATGCGAGGGACCGCGAAGAACACGGTGGGCTGGATCTCGCGGAGGTTCATCGTCACCGTGTCGATCGACTCGGCGAAGTTGAGCGACGGACCGGCGGCGCACATCGTCCACGTCGAAAAGATGCGCTCGGCGACGTGGCACAGCGGCAGGTAGGTGAGGATGAGGTCGTCGGGGCCCGGGCCCTTGCCGTCGGGCACACGGTCGGGCTCGTTGATGATCTTGTCCATCGCGTACGCAGCGTTCGCGTTGGAGAGCATGGCGCCCTTGGGCGGACCGGTGGTGCCCGAGGTGTAGACGAGCGTCATGATGTCGTCGGGCGTGGCCTCCGACATCAGCTTCTCGACCGCACCCGGGTTGGCCTCACGGTGCTGACGACCGAGCTCGAGGAAGTCGTCCCAGTACATGAGGCGCTCGTCGGTGTAGTCACCGAAGCCGCGGGGCTCGGAGTACAGGATGCGCTCGATGTTGGCGCCGATCTCGGGATCGACCTCCATGACCTTGTCGGCCTGCTCCTGGTCCTCGGCGAAGAACACCTTCGGGGTGCAGTCGCCGACGAGATACTCGACCTCGGCGGACGGGTTGGTCGGGTACAGGCCGACCGTGATCCCTCGCACCGCGACGGTAGCGAGGTCGAGTATCACCCATTCCGGGTTGTCCTCGGAATGGATGGCGACGCGGTCACCCACGTCGAGGCCGGTGGCCAGCAAGCCGTGGGCGGCGGTCTCGATCAGGTCCCAGACCTGCGCCCAGTTGTACTCCTGCCAGATGCCGAAGTCCTTCTCGCGCATCGCGACCTTGCCGGGCGCGTTCAACGCCCAGTCCCGTGCGAGTGATGCGACGGTTGTCGTTCCCGTCGCGGTCGAGGACGCTCCCTCGATCGTTGCGGCCATGCGTACTACCCCCCGGTCGTCGTCAGGCGTGGCGCAATCTAGGTGTCCCGTTCGGAGATGGTCAAGGCTTTAACCACTTTGGCCGGTGGCCAACTCCGGACGATCCCCCCGGATCGAACCGGCGACATCCTGAGCCATCCGTCACGCCGACGCAACTACATCCGTCAGATTGTCCGGACACGCACGATCGGCGTCGGTGATCACCCGGCTTCGAGATGGCGCTTCATCGCCGCGAGGGTCTGCTCCATGCCGGCGACCATGCGTGGCCCGCGGGGCCGAGCGCGTCGTACATGAGTCGAGGAAGACCCGTGACCGGCGGGTACGAGAACGACTCCGTGACGGTCGTGACTCCGTCGCGTTCGACGAGCTCGAAGCGCCAGGTGATCGCCCCGTCGAGCCAGCGCACGGCCCCCGACTCGGGGCTCCACTCCCCCTGCGTTCCATGTCGACGATCGCGGCGAAGACCTCGACCGCGCGCCGGGCGATCTCGACGGTGGCGGATCCGGTGATGGGCTCGGTCACGGCGCCAGTCCGCCCGGCGCAGCCCATCGGCGAAACCGTTCAGACGAGTTCGCGGCGCAGCAGCTTGCCGGTGGCGTTGCGCGGCAGCCGATCGACGAACTCGACGTCTCGCGGGACGAAGTGGCGACCGAGTTCGGCGGCCACGTGGGCTTGGACGCCGTCACCGGTCAACACGCCGTCGAGAACGACGAAGGCCTTCAGCCGTTGACCGAACTCATCGTCGGGCACACCGATCACGGCGACGTCGACCACGGCGGGATGTTCGAGCAGCAGCGACTCGACCGGGCCGGGAAAGACGTTCTCGCCGCCGCTGACGATCATGTCGTCGGCGCGGCCGGTCACGAACAGGCGACCGTCGGCGTCGAGATGGCCGACGTCGCCGGAGGAGAGGAGATCGCCGATGCGCTCCTTGTCACCACCGCCGGTGTAGTGATCGAACGCCCCGCCCGACCCGACGAAGATCCGACCGGACTCGCCGACCGGGACGGGCGAACCGGCGGCGTCGAGGATCTGTACGACACTGCCCGGTACGACGGTGCCGGCGGTGCCCGGCGCCTCGCGAAGATCGGTGGGGGTGGCGATGGTGGCCTGCCCGACCTCGGTCGAGCCGTAGAGGTTGTAGAGCCGGTCGCCGCAGCGATCCATCCACTCGAGCGCGACCGGAGCCGGCAGCGCCGAGCCCGACGAGGCGACGATCCGCAACCGCCGCAACGGATCCAGATCGAGATCGGAGGCGAGGAGCCGCTGCAACATCACGGGCACGACGGCGAGCACGGTGGCGTCGTTGTCAGCGACCGCCGCGATCGTGCTCGCCGGATCGAAGCGTTCGGTCAAGACGACGGTGGCGCCGAGCGACAGCGCGACCGTCAGGTGGGCGAGGCCCCAGGCGTGGAAGAGCGGCGCGGGCACGACGAACACGTCGTCGCTGCGATACGGGATGCGTTCGAGCAGCCCGGCTCCGCCGGCCGACGACCGCACGCCGAGTGCTCGCCGGGCACCCTTGGGCACGCCGGTGGTGCCCGAGGTCATGAGCACCGGCGCGACGACCGAGGGCAGCAACACGTCGAGGCGGCGGCCACCCGTGCGGGCGACGGCATCCCAGTCGTCGCCGATCGCGAACACCGGGCCGGGCACGGCATCAGCGGGGAGGTCGGCGAGCAACTCGGGGTCGCCGACGAGCGCGCCGATCGACTCTCGCCCGATGACCTCGACCAGCTGGGCGCTCGCGCTGCCGGTGTTGAGATACACCGGCACGAGCCCGCCCTTGGCCGCGGCGAGCGAGGCCTCGACAAACCCGACGTGGTTTCGACACAGGATCCCGAGCTGGGTGCCCTTGCCGACTCCGTGGGCCCGCAGGCCCCGGGCGAGGATCGACGAGCGATGGTCGAGCTCGCCCCAGGTCGTGACCCCGTCTGCGTCGATGACGGCCGGACGACCGCGGGTCCGAAGTGCACCCGCGGCGACACCGGCGGCGAGACTCGGCCCCCACCGGGTGAGACCGGCGCCGAGCGCGGCTGCTCGCGTCGGGTCGACGAGACCCGTTCGGCGCACCAGATCGATGACTCCCCCCACGTCCATGGGCGGCAGTGGATCAGTCTTCGGCGTGGGCGAGCAAACCGGCGAACGCGGTGGCGACGTGGTCACGCAGCTCGGCGGGGGCCTCGACCGCGGCCGGGTCGATGACCATGCCGATCTCGAAGCGACCGTTCGACGACATCGCGGTGACATTCATGGCCGTGCCGGAGACGGGACCGAGCACGATGTTGCGTTCGACCAGCGCTCCGCCGATGTAGGTCGGGAACCAGGCACCGCGGAGATTCGAGGTGGCGATGTCGAGCTTGGCGGCCTGGGCGCGGGCGACCTGGGTGACGACCGAGGTCGGCAACAGATTGGCGACACCGGCGAGGCCGCTGAGCGCCCCGTCACCGGCGACCGCCTCACGACGCTCGGCCATGCGCGAACTCGCTTCGGCGACGTAGGCCTCGGGGGATTCCGCGGCGCCGGGCAGGTGCAGCATCGTCGGGGTGAAGGAGTTGCCGCCGATCGCGTCGTCGTGGCGGGTGCTCACCACGAAGCTAGTGTTGAGGCCCTGGAGTTCGACATCGCGGGCCTCGTGGTACGCGATGGCGCCGAGCGCGACGCCTGCGACGAAGAGGTCGTTGATCGACGCGCCGAGCGCCTTGCCGGCCGCCTTGAGGTCGTCGACGTCGACGGTGACCGCCTCGACTTGCCGGCCGCGACTGCGGGCGGTGAAGAGCGGTGACCCGGGCCGGGTCTCCTCGTCGCCGTCGAGCTGGTCGAGCACGGTCCGGACCTGGTCGGCGGCGTCTTCGGCGAAGTCCTTCGCGAGGAGCGGATCGCCGGTCCAGGTCGCGACCTCACCGAGGGCTCGACGGGCGAGTCCGGCTTGGCGGCGGGCGACGTGGGAGAGGCTGCGGCGCAGACTGTTGCCGGGGCTGACGCCGTCGGCGCTCGCTTCGGCCGTCTCGGAGCCGGCGATGGCCTCGGCGACGATCGCATCGAGGTCGACTTCGGCGGGGGGTTCGGCGTCGCGCTCGAGGGTGAGGTACTTCTCCGAGAGGCGCATCGCGCCGATGCCGTCGGTGATCGAGTGGTGCATCTTCGAAAAGAGCGCACCCTTGCCCCCTTCGAGCCCGTCGATCAGGACGAATTGCCACAGCGGGCGGGTGCGGTCGTAGGGATCCTCGAACCACTGGGTGCACAGGTCGAAGAGTTGGCGCACGGTGCCGTCGCCGGGGAGGGCCACGTGGCGGATGTGGTAGTCGAGATCGAACTCGGGGTCGGCCGCCCACGTGGGGGGCGCGAGCCGACCGAACCCGGGCACGACCCGTTCACGGAGGCGGGGGACCTCGGCGACGGCGTTGCGGATGTGACGACGGAAGCGCTCGGGGTCGACGGGCTGATCGAGGATCGTGATCATGGCGCCGTTGGGGCTGAGCCAGGGATCCTTCTCGATGTTCCACATCAACGCCTCGGCGTCGGTCATCTTGTTCTCGAAGCGGAGGGCGCGGCTGCGACTCATGGATCGGCTCCTCAGGTGTCGGAGCCGGGACGGCGGTCGGCTTCGGCGGTCGGGTCGCCCGAGTACCCGGACGGGAACGTGGCAGCGAGTTCGTCGAGCGTCGGCTCGTGGATCTCTCGGGCCTCCGGCGGGAGCAGCGCAGCGATCGCCTTCATGATCCGCTTGGTGTCCTTGTCGAGGCTCTTGTACTTGAGCGGGACGGGCTCGCCGACCGTGACGCTCACGTGGGGCGGATCGGTGAGGTCGAGGTTGGGGAGACGAGCGCTGCGGGGCCAGACCTTCTCGGTGCCCCAGAGACCGACGGGGATGACCGGTGCCTCGGTGGCGTGGGCGAGTCGGGCGGCACCCCAGCGGCCCTTGAGTTCGGGATCGAAGAATGCCGGCCCGCGCGGGATCGTGCCCTGGGGCGCCATCGCCACCATCTCACCGCCCTCGAGTGCGTCGACGGCCTTGTCGAGCGGCTCGTCGGAGCCGGTGCCGCGGTCGACGCGGATGCCGCCCATCCATCGACCGAGCGAGCCGAGGATGGGAGCGTCGAAGACCTCCTTCTTACCGAGGAAGCGAGCGTTGCGCCCGGACTTCCCGACGAGGAGGCCGACGGCGGTCGGGTCGAAGTAGCTGCGGTGGTTGAAGACGAGGATGCACGGCCCGTCGGTCGGGATGTTCTCGACCCCCTCGAACGAGAAGCGGGCGTTGGGCACGAGTTCGGGCCGGTTGAAGGGCCGGACCCACTCCTGGATCTCGCGGCCGGCGAACTTGGCGACGCCGGGCGACTTGTCGAGATTGCGGATCGGCCAGCGGTTGAGGGTGGCGATGACGGTGAGGTGCGGGTCGGGGTTGACTGCGACCGGCTTGCCGACGGCGCGGAGCAGGGGCACGTCGTAGGCCGAGTCGGAGTAGGCGTAGCTCGACCGGAGGTCGATCCCCTCGGCCTCGGCGAGGGCGATCACGCCGTCGCGCTTGGCGCGGCCCCACAAGAAGCCGCCGTCGGTCTCGCCGACGTACACGCCATCCTCGGACTTCCACCGGGTGGCGACGACATGGTCGAAGCCGAGGGCGTCGGCCAGCGGCGTGACGAACGCGGCCGGTGACGTGGTGGCGAGCACCAGTTGCCGTCCGGCGTCGCGATGGTCGTCGAGGAGTGCACGGGCGAAGGCGGGCACCATGGCGACGAGTTCGGGGGTGGCGGCCTCGACCGCGTCGGCGACAGCGTCGACGGACCACCCCTCGGAGGTGCGGGCGAAGAAGCGCGCCAGCTGCATCAGTACCGGGTTCTCACCGAAGAGCTCATAGCTCTTCTCGTACGCCCCCTGGCCGGGGATGTGACGATCGGAGGCGAGACCGGCGTCGATGAGGTGGCGCTGGTAGACGGATGCGGACGACGTCAAGACGAGGGTCCGGTCCAGGTCGAAGATGGCGGCACTGGTCACGAACGTCAGCGTAATGTCAGCGACTGACATGAGTCAACAGCTGACATCTTGGGCCCGTGGTCGTAGGGTGACCCGATGACCGACGTCGTCGACGCCGAACTCGAACCGGGCCGCCGGGCGCGCAAGAAGCGCCAGACCCGCGACGAACTCATGGCCCACGCCGCCCGCCTCTTCGCCGAGCGGGGATTCGACGCGGTCACCACCGAGGACATCGCCGACGCCGCCGACGTGTCACAACGCACCTTCTTTCGCCACTTCCCGTCCAAGGAAGCGGTCCTCTACGGCCATGTCGACGAACTCCGCGAGACGATGGCCGCCGCGTTCGCCGCTCGCCCGGCCGCGGAGCACGTCGTCGACACCGTCCGCGCCGCGGTCCAGACCATCGCCGAGCACTATCAGGCGAATCACGACGAGGCCTTCCTCCAAGCCCGGCTCGCCGCCGAATTCCCGTCGGTCGCCGCCCACGCCCGTGCCGTCGTCCAGACCGACTGGGAGCACGAACTCACCGCCGCGATCGCCGACCGGATGGGGGTCGACCCCCTCGTCGATCCCTTCGCCGAGGTGCTGGCCGGTGCGGCATTCGCCGCCTTCCGCTCCGCGATCCGCCGCTGGGGTGCCGACGGTGGGCGGCGCGACTTCGGCGAGTTGCTCCACGAGTCGCTGGCCGTGCTCGCCTCGCTCGCCGACTGACCCTCGGCGCTCAGCTCACCCAGAAGCGCACGAGGCCGTCGGTGGTGCCAGCGGCATAGGTCGCACCACCGTCGGGGTGATCGACCGCACCGACGTTCGACGAGAGCGCCGCGCCGAGCGGAATCGTGAACTCGACCTCGGCGCCGTCGTCGGTCCGGGCGACGACCGCGAGTGCGGTGAGGTCGGGCACGGGGGCGATCACCTCGAGACGGCCGTCGGCGTCCGCGTCGGCGACGATCGCCAGCTCGAGATTGCGGCTGCCGATCACGTGGCTCGTGAAGCCGTCGAGGAACGCCACCCGGACGAGATCGTCGCCCTCGACCCGGAACCACTGGAGCACCCGCCCGAGGTGTGGGGTGCGGACGTCGACGATCTCCATCTCGCCGTCAGGGCCCACCGGCGCGATCGCCATCTGATTGCGCCATCGGTTTCCCCGGCCGATCGGCTGCGATTCGGCGGCCACGGTGCCGTCGAGTTCGTAGAGCACGAGGCGAGCACCCTCGTCTGCGTTGCTCTGGGTGACCAGGATCTCGTTCTCGCCGTCGCCGTCGGCGTCGCCGAGCATCGGGCTGAGTCCCTCGACCACATCGGACGGCAACTCGATCCGGCGTTCGATCGCCCCGTCGTCGGCTGCGTAGATCTCGATCGCCGCGGCCTCGACCGCATCACCGAGCACCCGGTGGCGGTAGCGCTCGGTGGGATCGGCGAGCAGCACGACGACCTCGCCGTCGGTCACGCTGCGGCCGTCGGGCAGCGCCGCCGGGAACGACGCCGTGAGATCCCACCTCTCGATGCCGTCGACCCCCCGGACGATCGGTTCGACCACTCCCCACACCTCGTCGAGGACGTCGACCGTGCCGGCCTGCGGATCGACCCACACGAGTCGCCCGTCGGACTGGACGGCCTCCCATGGCGCGCCGGCTTCGGCCGACGACGGCACCAGCCACTCGGCCGGACTGTCGAGGCGGATGTCGATCGTCGGGCCGTCGAGGTCGCCGGCACCGACGCTCACCTTGTTGCCGGTCGGGTCGAGGTCGGCCCGACCGACGAAGCCGGAAGTGGCGGTCGATCCCGGCACCGACACCACCGGGGCCAGCGTGGGTTCGGCGGACGTCCCGCAGGCGGCGACGAGCACTGCGGCGGCGAGGAGACGAACGAGACGCATCGGGGCCAGTATGTCGATGCCCCGGTGGGCAGAGGCGGCGCCCCGCTGACACTGTGATGGCGTGGCGATGCTCCCCCTGCCCTCCCCCACCCGCGACTCGGTCGAGCGATGGGTCGACGACCACCTCGGTCATCTCTTCGACGGTCCGGCGATCGGTTCGCCGTCATTCCGCGGTGGCCAGCGAGCCGCCGACGCCGCCCTCGCCGCGTACGACGTCGCCGGGTACGCGGCGACCCGCAACGAGGTCGCGCCGATCGAGCGCCGCGGCGCATCGCGGCTGTCGCCGTACATTCGCCACGGTCTGCTCCCGCTACCCGAGGTCTGGGCGGCCGTCGCCGACGGTCCTCGACGCGACGTCGAGAAGTTCCGCGACGAGTTGCTGTGGCAGGAGTACAGCCGCCACTGGTACGCCCGGCTCGGCCGAGCCACCGCCGGACCGATCCGCAACCGACCGACCGAGGTGCGTCCCGGCGACGGCTGGGACCGGATGCTTCCGTGCCTCAACGCCGTGGTCGGCGAACTCGAACAGGACGGCTGGCTCGTCAACCAGACCCGCATGTGGCTGGCCGGCGACTGGACCGTTCGTCACGGCCAGGACTGGCGGCGCGGCGAGGACCGCTTCTTTCGTCACCTGCTCGACGGCTCCCGGGCCGCCAACCGCCTCGGTTGGCAGTGGACCACCGGCGTCGGCTCCAACAAGCCCTACGGCTTCAGCCGCTGGCAGGTCGAGAAGCGGGCGCCGGGGCTGTGCCGGCGTTGTCCGCATCGCGACGCGTGTCCGATCGAGGACTGGCCCGACGAGCCGTCGTTCACCCCGGTCGAGTGGCCCGCCGAGGTTGATCTCACCGGACCTGACGAGATCATCACCCGGGCGACGCCCGATGCGGTCTGGCTGACGGCGGAGTCGTTGGGCGCGAGCGATCCGGCCCTCGCCCTCAACCCGGGACTGCCGGTCGTGTTCATGTTCGACGAACCCCTGCTCGCTCGCCTGCGGCTCGACAGCAAGCGGCTCGTCTTCTTGACCGAGACGCTGGCCGAACTCGCGGAGGATCACGACGTCGAGCTCCGGCTCGGAGACCCGGTCGCCGAACTCGGGGGCCGTTCCCTCGCCGTCACCCACGCACCCGTGCCGGGCTTCGCCGACCGAGCGGCGGCCATCGCCCCGGCCGAGGTCCACCCGTGGCCGTGGCTGCGCCGCCCTCGCCCTGGGTCGGTGCGGTCGTTCAGCGCCTGGCGCAAGAAGGTCGACCGGCGATGAGTGGTGGTCCGGGCGACGTGAAGACCTGTGCCTCGTGCGGCCGCGAGATGACCTGGCGCAAGGCATGGGCCAAGAACTGGGACGACGTCCGCTTCTGCTCCGACGCCTGCCGCAAACGCAAGGTGAAGCCGATCGACCGGGATCTCGAGGGCGCGATCCTCGACCTGCTCGACCGGCGGGCCGGGGGTGCGACGATCTGCCCGAGCGAGGCGGCCAAGGCTGTCGAGCCCGACGACTGGCGCGAGCTGATGGAACCGGCTCGTTCGGCAGCCCGACGACTCGTCGCGGCGGGTGACGTGGTGATCACCCAGAAGGGATCCGTCGTCGACCCCTCGACCGCCAAGGGCCCGATCCGGATCCGACGGACATGAGCGACTTCGACGTCGATCTCGACGGCGACCGCGATCTCGACGGCGACCGCGATCTCGACGGGGACGCCAACGATCGGGTGCACCATCACGCCCGGGTCGGGGACGAACACCCGCAGGGATCCGATGGCTCCTTTACGACCCTGTGTGGGCTGCGGATCACCCCGCGACCCGATGCAGGGAAGCTCCCGTGCTGCCCGATGTGTGCGCTCGTGATGGGCCGCGCCTGCAGCTGACCCGGGTCGAGGCCGGCGTCGTCGCCGTCAGCGCCGGACCCGGAGCCACTGCAAGAACACGACCACGCCGGCGAGGGCGAACATCGCAGCACCGGCCCAGCCCCACCACTCGCCGCCGACCCCGATCACGACACCGGCGACGGTGAACAGCGCGCACAGGCCGGCGTCGCGCAACAGCCGTTCCGGAGTCGGATCGACGCCGTTGCGGCGAAACATCCGTTCGAGGCCGTTGCGGGGCGTCAGGTCGGGGTCGTCGCTCACGGCTCGAACCGTACCGGCGCCCAGACGATGCCGATGTCGCCGACGTACCATCGTTGCCATGACGATCGCCGATGCGCTGGCCGAAACGACCGTCGGAGGTCTCGACCTCCGGCGTCACGTCAGCGTCGAGCCCGACACGTCGGTCGCCGACACGGTCGCGGCGATGCGCCGGGCCGAACTCGCGAGCGCGTGTGTCCTCGACGGTGATCACGTCGTGGGGATGTTCACCCAGCGCGATGTCCTCCAACGGGTCATCGGTCGCAACCGCACCTGGGACACTCCCGTCGCCAATGAGATGACCACCACCCTCAAGACCGTCGGTGCCGAGGCGAGCGTCGCCGAAGCCCTCGAGGAGATGACGACGTGGTGGGTGCGCAACATGTTGGTGGTCGCCGACGACGGCACCTTCGTGGGCAACCTCAGCTACTACACCGTGGTCCGATACATGACGGCGCTGCTGGCCGAGCACCTCGACGGCCCGCTGGCCGACGACGTCGTGCGGGAGGGGCTCGCGTTCGTCGACTTCACCGGGATCAACCTGCGTCCGGTCGTCACCGTCGGCGCCGACGACCCGGTGGAGGTGGCGATCCACAATCTGCGCAACCGGGGGCTGGAGCAGATCATGGTGACCGACGAGCGAGGGCACCTCGTCGGCGTGGTGACCGAGTTCGATCTCCAGCAACAGGTTGGCTGCGATGCCATCGACCTGGCCTCGACCACGACCGGAACGTTGATGGATCCCAATCCGCCGTCGTTGTCGATCCGGTCGTCGATCGCCGACGCCGTCACGACGCTCGGCCGCCACGAGACGTCGAACATCACGCTGACGCGCGAGACCGGTCAGCCTGCGGGCGTGGCGTCGTTTCGCCAGATCGCGGCATTCGTCGAGGCCAACCTCGACGCGGCCGACACCTGATCAGCCACACCGGTCGAAGTTGTTCGGCACCTCGCCGACATTCGACTCGCGGGCGAGGTCGCGGGACTCGCGCAGCTCGGGGAACTCCTCGAAGAAGGCCATGCGGGGCTCCACCGGCGCGGGAACGTCGAGGTCGAAGATGAAGGCCGAGTAGGACTCGGCGAAGTCCTCTTCAGGATCGCTGGCGGCGTACGCCCCGAGGAACGACGCGTCGACCGCACAGCGGCGCTCGCCGGCGAGCTCGTCGACCCCGTCGGTGGGCAAGCTGAGCAGCTCCTCCCGGGACCAGAACTCCTGCACCCAGGCATCAACGTAGGAGCCGGGGATGAAGCAGCCCACTCCATTCCAGTAGGTCGGGCAGGCCGCCGGCGGGGTGTCGAGATCGAGCTGGTCGTTGCGTTGGGTGATGACGTGAGCGAATTCGTGCAACACGGTGAGGCGGAGCTCGCCCGGGTCGTCGACCGCGGCGATCGTGTCGATCGCCATGACGAACGCCGAGTAGTCGTCGTCGAGCGGAGTGACGAACGCGAGCGTGCTGTTCTGGGCCTCGAACCCCCCGACGTACGCGACGTCGCGCAGCTGATCAGGGCGGGTCACCGACTCCAGCAGCTCGAAGGCACCGGTGACCGCCTCGTCGGGATCGCCGAAGCACAAACCGGCGAGACGCCCGTCGTCGAGTGCGTAGATGCTGGTGACGAGGCCGTCCTCCTCGCCGAGCACGTCGACGGTGCAGAGGTCGTCGGCCGATTCGTCGGCTGTCGACGGTTCGTCGACGAACTCGTCGTCGTCGCCACATCCGGTGGCGAGCAGACTCAGGCCGGCCAGGGCGAGTGCGACGACGCGGGGCTGCATCGTCGAGAGGCTAGCTAGCGCTCCACGAGGTCGACCGTCTCCGGCTGACACACCGGACACCACCAGACGTTGCGGCCGTCGGCGTCGGCGGTCTGGATCGGTTCGGCGCAGCGCCGGCACGGGGCCCCCGTCCGCTTGTAGACGTAGAGCCGATCGCCACGCTTGAGTTCACGCGGGGATTCGACCCCCATCTCGTCGGGAAGGACGGTGACGATCTTGCCCATCTTCTCGCCGTCGGTGAGGGCGGTGACCGAGCGAAGCCAGATGTCGTCGATCGCCCACCGCTCGAGGGTCTTGGCGATGGTCAGCGGATGGATTCCGGCGAGGAACAGCAACTCGGACCGGTACACGTTGCCGATTCCGGCGACCACCTTCTGATCGAGGAGGGCGGCGCCGATCGAGATCGATCGGCGAGCGAGGCGCCGTTCGAGTTCGTCGGCTCCGTCGGCGGGATCGAGGATCGGGTCGGGACCGAGGCGGGCGCGGAGATCGTCCTCTTCCTCCGGCGTGATGAGTTCACACGCGGTCGGGCCGGCGAGGTGGAGATGGTCGGTCTCGGATTCCATCACCAGTCGGGCGTTGGGCGACGGCTCGGGGGCGGGCAGCGATCGCACGCGGAACTTCCCGAAGAGGCCGAGGTGCACGTGGAGGACGTCGCCTTCGTCGAAGCGGTAGAAGATGTGCTTGCCGAGGGCGTCGATCCCGACGACGGTCTGGCCGTTGAGCGTGGCCGCCCCGTCGGCGAAGCGGCCCTGCGGCGAGGTGGTGCGGACGGCCTTACCGCGGAAGCGGCGGCCTTGCAGGCGGGCGGCGCGATGGAGGACGTGACCTTCGGGCACCGGTCAGCTGAACGCGGTGCTGGGCAGATCGGTGGCGTCGCCGTCGATCGCCTCGGCGATGATCTTCGCCACCGTCTCGGGCGAGAGACCCTCGGGCATCCGCGGCGCCTCACCCTCGATGGCGCGGTCGGCCAGACCGGTCTCGGTGTGGGGCGGGCGCACGTCGAGCACCCGGATCTTCGCCCGCCGGGCCTCGCGGGCGAGGGCCTGGTCGAAGGACCGAACGGCCGCCTTCGACGCACCGTAGGCAGCCATGCCCGGGAGGTTTTGTTCGGCGATGACGCCGGAGATGTTGACGATCGTGCCACCGGGACGCAGCCGCAGGAGTGCGGCCTTGGCGAGCGAGATCGGCACGAAGGTGTTGGTGAGGAACAGCTCCTCCATGGTGTCGAGCGAGAGCTGGCTCACGTCACCGAAGGCGACCACACCGACTGCGTTGATCACGACGTCGAGCCCCCCGCCGTGTTCGGCCGCCACGTCGACCGCGACTTCGGCGTTGAACGGATCGCGGAGATCGACGGCGAGACGCTTCGCGGCGACCGGCACCACGCCGAGACGATCGGCGTTGCGGGCCACCAAGGTCAACACATCGCCGCGGCTCGCGAGCTCTGCGGCGAGGGCGGAACCGAGACCGCCGGAACCACCAGCGATCAGGACTGAGCGGGGATGAGAGATTTCA
>JBCBYI010000109.1:0-13872 GCA_039815945.1 Actinomycetota bacterium
GGGAACACGTGTCCCACCGAGCGTTTTGTCGGCGGGGTTCGCCGTGTCCTGAGGCTTATACCGTCGCTTCGTCACTGGCGAGTAGACGCCGGATGTTCGATTGATGACGAACGACCAGAATCGCGGCGACACCGGCGCCGACGGCGACTTCCCAGCCGGGGCGACCGGCGATGGCGCTGACGATCGGGAAGGCGATCGCGATCGACAGCGACCCGAGTGCGGCGACCCGACCGAGCTTCACGACGGCGAAGAACAACAGGCCACAGGCGATGCCGATGAGCGGCGAGATCACGAGCCCTCCCCCACCGGCCGTGGCGACACCCTTGCCGCCGCGCAACCGGCGGGTGACGGGCCAGACGTGACCGGCGACGGCCGCCGCCCACACCGCATGGGCTTCGGGCCGCCCGGCGACCAGCAGTGCGATCGCAACGGGTACCGCCCCCTTCAACGCGTCGATGACCCCGACGAGCACACCGGCTCGTTTGCCGGCCGTGCGGTAGACGTTCGACGCGCCGGGGTTGCCCGACCCTTGGGTCGTCGGGTCGTCGGCGCCGACGAGACGGGCGACGAGTTGCGCGGTCGGGAAGGTCCCGACCAGGTAGGCGGCGACGACGCCGAGGGCCAACAGCACGGCCCCATCGTACGGTGCCGGCCGGCGGGGGTACCGATATCCTCCGAATCGTGCCGACCTACGACTACCGATGCAACGAGACCGGCGAGATGTTCGAGATCTGGCAGTCGTTCTCCGAAGACGCCCTCACCGAGTGCCCGACCTGCGACGGCACCCTCACCAAGGTGTATTCGAAGGTGGGCATCGCCTTCAAGGGTGACGGCTTCTACAAGAACGACCACGGCGCCGCGAGCAAGGGCTCGTCGCCGGAGTCGGCCGGCACCGACTCGTCGAGCTCGAGCAGCTCGTCGGATTCCCCGAGCCCCGCCAGCTCCTCGGACTGACCTCGGCGCACGAGCGCCCCCCGACTTCCCCGAGCGATCCCGTCTCCAGGAGTCGATCATGCGCGCCCCCGCCCGCCCCAGTCCCTCTCCCCTGTCGTCACCGAGCGTCGCCTTCGGCACCGTCCGGCTGATCGTGCGACGCCGCCGGCTCGGACCCGTGCTGATCGCCCTGGTCGTCGGGCTCGCCGTCCTCGGCGTGGTACGCGACGCCGAATCGACCCGACGGGCCGCCGCCGCCCGGTGGGACGCGACCACGCCCGTCTGGACGACCCTCGAGCCGGTGCCGGCCGGGGAGCCGATCGACCCGGCCATCGTCGAGAGGGTGACGGTGCCGGCCGCGCTGGTGCCCGACGATGCCGTCGTCGACGACCCAACCGGGCGGCGCACCCGCACCGATCTGAGCGCAGGTGAGATCCTCGTCGGCCATCGACTCGCCGACTCCGTGTCGGCGGCGGGTGCGCAGACCCCGCCCGGCTGGCGCACGATCAGCATCGCCCGACGAGACGACCTCTTCGTCGTCGGTGATCTCCTCGACCTCCACCATGCGATCGACGGCCGTCGGATCACCGCGGACGCGTTGGTCGTCGTGGCATCCGACGCCGACCTCGGTGTCGCGGTCCCGGCCGACGCCGTCGACGCGATCGTGCGGGCGATCGGTCAGGCCGGGGTGGTGCCGGTGCTGCGGGGTTGATCAGCGCCAGCCGGTGGCAAGGATCACCAGCACCGCCAGACCGACCACGACCCGGTACGCCACGAACGGCGCGAAGGTCCTCGAACGCACCAGCTTCAGCGTTCCCCACACAGCGGCGTAGCCGGTGATCGCCGAGGCCGCCATGCCCCACAGGAAGGGGGGCCAGAAGTCCGAGGGGATCGAGGCGTCGGCGAGGGCGAAGACCCCGGCGCCGGCGATGATCGGCAAGCTCATCAAGAACACCAGCCGGGCGGCGGCGTCTCGCTCGTAGCCGAGCGCCCGAGACACCGTGAGGGTCGCACCCGAGCGGCTCACGCCCGGCTGCAGCGCCAGCGCCTGACCGGCACCCATCGCCAGCGCATCTCGGAGACGGAAATCGTCGAGCGCCTTCTTCTCGGGCAGGCGGTCGGCGACGAGCAACACCAGGCCGAACACGATGAGCATCACTGCGATCACCCAGATGCGATCGAGATCGGCGATCTGATCCTTCAACAGCACACCGGTGACACCGGCGGGGATCGCACTGGCGACCAGGAACCACGCGATCTTGCCGTCGGTACCGAGCGGCTCGCCTCGCAGGGGCCCGAAGCCGGCGGTCACGTACTTCACGACGTCGCGCCACAGGTAGGCGATCGCACCGACGAGCGTGCCGAGGTGCACGGCGACGTCGAACGCGGTCTCGAGATCCTCGTCGAGCGCGTCCCAGCCGAACAGCCAGCGGGTCAACTCGAGGTGCCCACTCGACGAGATCGGCAAGAACTCCGAGAGGCCCTGGACGATGCCGAGCACGATGGCGTGGAGGATCTCCATGATGTCGCTTCCGTCGGCGGGGGTCGGCCCGAGGTGAGGCCTCGGCGTCAGGCGCCGAGACTAGGCGCTTGCGCCGCCGCCGAGCGTCAGCCCGTCGAGCACGAGCGACGGGACGAGCGTGCCGCCGGGCTGGCGTTCGAGATCGGCACCGACGCGGGCCACGTCGAGCAGCATCCGCGGGAGCGCACCGGCGAGCGTGCCCTCGCGGATCGGCTCGGCGAGCTCACCGTTGCGGATCACGACACCTTCGACGCCGACCGACAGGTCGCCGCTGACCGCGTTGACGCCGCTGTGGAGCCCCTGCAGCGAGGCGACCAGCAAGCCGTCGTCGATCGACGCGATGAACGATTCGAGATCGCCCTCGCCAGGCACCACCGACAGCGAGCGGTGTCCCGGGCTCGGCGTGCCCCGTACGGAACGAAGCGCAGAGCCGGTCGACGACACGCCCAGGCCTCGGGCGCTCCGGGAGTCGTGCAGGAATCCCTGCAACACCCCGTCGGTGATCAGCGGCACCCGCCGGCAGGCCAGGCCCTCGCCGTCGAAGGCCGACGCGCTCAGCGAATCGGGATCGGTCGGGTCGTCGAAGAGGGTGAGCGACTCGGCGGCGATGGCCTCGCCGACCCGATCGCCGAAGGGCGTGCGGCCCTTGACGACCCGCTCGCCCGAGAGCATGCCGGCGACGATGCCGAGCACCGTGGCGGTGAAGCGCGGTTCGAGCACGACAAGCGGCCGGCCAGTGGTGGGCGGACCGGCGCCGAGGAGCTGCACGCCACGGGCGACCGCAAGGCGGGCGACCTCGTCGACGTCGAGCAACTGGGGCGCCGCCGCGGCGTCGCCGGCATAGCCGGTGCGGGTCGAGCCGTCGGTGTCATCGATCAGGGGTTGGGTGCTGATCGACGCCGATGCGCCGCAGTCCCAGCCGTCGATGCCGGCGGTGGACACGATGGCGCTCTCACCGCGGGAATCGCTGTACATCGACGTGCGCACACCACGGACCCGAGGGTCGGCGCCGCGGGTGGCGGCTTCGAGCGCGACGGCGATCGCGACCTTGTCGTCGACCGACATCGCCTCGATGCGATCGTCCCACGGGTCGATGCCGGCGGCGGCGACGCCGTCGGGTTCGGCCAGGCCCACCCGGTCGTCGGGCTCGGCGAACGACATGTTGTCGCGCGCTTCGGCGAGGAGGCCGTCGACCACATCGGGATCCCACGAGCCGGCGTGGGCGAGCCCCTCTCGGCCGTCGCGGATCACCCGCACGCCGACGCCGCGGCTCTCTGCGACGGTCAGCGACTCGACCTCGCCTTCGTAGACGCGGATCTCGGTACGGACCGACGAGCCGGCGCAGACTTCGACCTGTTCACCGACGTCGGCGCGGTCGACGATCTCGCGGGCGAGGCGACGCGATTCGGGGATCTGGGTGTCGAGGAGTTCCGGCATCGGTCAGGCCGCCGTGCCGCCGACGGTGAGCGACGTGACCCGAAGGGTCGGGGTGCCGTCGCCGACCGGAACACCCTGGCCATCCTTGCCGCAGGTGCCAGGCGATCCCATCGCGAAGTCGTGGCCGAGGCGATCGATGCGGGTGAGCACCTCGGGGCCGTTGCCGATGAGGTTGCCCTCACGGATCGGATCGGTGATCTCACCGTTCTCGATCAGGTAGGCCTCGGTCATGCCGAACACGAAATCGCCGGTGGCGGTGTTGACCTGCCCGCCGCCGAGTTGGGCGACGTACACGCCGGACTCGGTGTCGGCGATGATCGCCTCGGGGTCGTCCTGGCCGGCGGTGATGTAGGTGTTGGTCATCCGCACCATCGGGAGGTGCTGGTAGCTCTGGCGGCGGCCGTTGCCCGAGGACGGACGGCCCTCCTTGCGAGCTCGGAGCTGGTCCCACATGTAGTCGGTGAGCACGCCGTCCTGGATCAAGACATTGTGCGCCGCGGGGCGGCCCTCGTCGTCGATCGCGACATGACCCCACTCGCCGGCCATCGTGCCGTCGTCGATGAGGGTGACGAGCGGCGAGGCGACCTGCTCGCCGACCCGGTTGGCGAACACCGACGCGCCCTTTGCGACGAGATCGGCCTCGAGGCCGTGGCCACACGCCTCGTGGAACAACACGCCGCCACCACCGGGGCCGACCACGACGGGCACGGCGCCGGATGGCGCCGGGCGGGCCGAGAGCTTGGTGATCGCCCGCTCCGCGGCGCGGCGACCCATCTCCTCGACGTCGGCCTCGTCGAACAGCTCGAAGCCGACCGTGCGACCAGTCGACTCACGCCCGGTCTGCAGCCCGGTGTCGCCGCTGGCGACACACGAGACCGAGAAGAGGGTACGGACCTGGTCGTCCTCGGCGAGCACGCCGTCGGAGTTGGCGACGAGGATGCGGCGGCGGGAGTCGCCGTAGCGGGCCGAGACCTGGGAGATCGAGCCGCCCTGACCTCGGGCGGCTTCGTTGGCGAGGGTCAACAAGCCGACCTTGGTTGCCTTGGCGACGTCCTCGGGCGGGATGCGGACCGGCGCCGAGCGCTCGACGTCGATCGGCGACACGGCGACGACGTTGGCGCCGCCGCCACCGCCGCGAGCGGCGGCGGCTGCGGCCTCGGCGGCGGCCGACAGGCCGGCCTCGGAGAGATCGGCGGTGTGGGCGAAGCCGGTGGTGTCGCCCACGACGACCCGGATTCCGGCGCCTCGATCGCGACCGCTGGTGAGTTCCTCGACCCGTCCGTCGTCGAGGACGGCGGATGAGGAACGCTTGTCCTCGACGAACACCTCGGCGAATTCGCCGCCGGTTCGCATGGCGGTGGACAGGGTGCGATTGATGAGCTCGTGGTCGAGCACGGCGCCTCCGAAAGAGAGCGGACAGGGGACTCCTAGGCTACCGCCGAGATCGGCGCTACTCGCCCGTCGGGCCCCGTCACGCTGCGTTACGCTGCACCGCCATGTCCGAGGTCGGTGACGACACGACAACCGACGCCGCGCCTCTCCGGTGGTGGGTGGAGATCGCCATGACGCTGGCGTTCTACGTCGTGTATTCGGCGATCCGAAACCAGTTCGGCTCCGCGCTCGGCGAGTCGGTCAAGCAGGAGTCGTTCCGCAATGCCGAACGCATCATCGATCTCGAACGGGCGATGGGCCTCTACTTCGAGGAGTGGCTCCACAACGCGTTCCTCGACTGGGACTGGTTCATCGTCTTCTGGAACGTCTTCTACGGCACCTTTCACTTCGCAGTGACGATCGGGGCGATGGTGCTGCTGTTCGCCCGCTACCCGCACCGCTACACGTTCATGCGGTCGACCCTCGCCGCTACGACCTCCGTCGCGCTGATCGGCTTCGCCTTCTTCCCGCTGATGCCGCCCCGCCTCCTCGGCAACTGCGAGTCGCGCTTCGGTGCCTGTGAGCCTGGTTTCGACTACACGGACACCCTCGTCGACCCCGGCGGTCTGTGGTCGTTCGAGTCCGGCACGATGGAGACGATCAGCAATCAATACGCGGCGATGCCGAGCCTGCACGTCGCCTGGGCGATCTGGTGCACGGTGGCGCTGTATCCGGTGCTGCGGCGGCGCTGGTCCAGAGCGCTCATCGTCACCTACCCCATCGCGACCATGTTCGCGATCGTCGTCACCGCCAACCACTACTGGATCGACGCGATCGGCGGCGTCATCGCCCTCGCGGTCGGTCTCAAGGTTGCTCCCCGCCTGACCCGGCTCTTGCCGGGTCCGGCAGGTACCCTTCACGGTGATGTTGCTCGACGCCCTCAGCGGGCCTGACGATCTTCGAGGCCGCTCCTACGAGGAGTTGGACAATCTCGCCGATCAGATCCGAGAGCTGATCATCGATTCGGTCAACGATCACGGTGGTCACCTCGGGTCCAATCTCGGCGCGGTCGAACTCACGATCGCGCTGCACCGGGTCTTCCGCTCGCCCCACGATCTGATCCTGTGGGACACCGGCCACCAGGCCTACGTCCACAAGATCGTCACCGGCCGAGCGGCCGAGTTCACCAGTCTGCGTGAGGGCGGTGGCCTCTCGGGCTACCCGAGCCGCACCGAATCCGATCACGACTGGATCGAGAACTCACACGCCTCGACCGTGCTCAGCTACGCCCACGGCCTCGCCACCGCGTTCGAGGCCGCCGACGCCCGGCGCCGCATCGTTGCGGTGATCGGCGACGGGGCGATGACCGGCGGCATGGCGTTCGAGGGCCTCAACAACCTCGGCCACGCCGGCAGCGACGTCACGATCGTGCTCAACGACAACGGCCGCTCGTACGCCCCGACGGTGTCGCGCCTGTCCGAGAGCCTGGTGAAGATCCGCAACAACCCGATCTACATGCGCCGCCAGGCCAAGATCGAAGAGATCGCCGAGCGCATCCCGTGGGTCGGTGAACAGATCGGTCGCGGCGTGCGCATGTCGAAGGCCGCGGTCCGCGAGATGTGGGAACCGTCGGCGTTCTTCGAGGATCTCGGTGTCCGTTACATGGGCCCCTTCGACGGCCATGACATCGCCTCGGTCGAAGAGGCGCTCGAGAACGCCGCCGAGTTCGGCGGCCCGGTCGTCGTGCACGTCCTCACCCAGAAGGGCAAGGGCTACGCCCCGGCCGAGCAGGACGAGATCAAGGCGATGCACGACGCCAAGCCCGGCCTCGCCGACAACGGCGGCGCCGCCAAGACCGGCTCCTACACCGCCGCGTTCTCCGAGACCCTCGTCAAGCTCGGCGATCAGTACCCCGAGTTGGTGGCGATCACCGCCGCGATGCCGGACTCCACCGGCCTGTTGCCGTTCCGCGAACGCTTCCCCGACCGCTGCATCGACGTCGGTATCGCCGAGCAGCACGCGGTCACCGCGGCGGCCGGCATGGCGATGGGCGGACTCCGTCCCCTCGTCGCCGTCTACTCGACCTTCCTCACCCGGGCGATCGATCAGGTCAACCTCGATGTCGGCCTGCACGGCCTGCCGGTGATCTTCTGCCTCGATCGAGCCGGCATCACCGGCCCCGATGGGGCCAGCCACCACGGCGTGCTCGACCTCGTGCTGCTCACCAAGGTCCCGGGCATGACGGTGTTCGCGCCGTCGAGCTACCAGGAGCTCCAGCAGATGCTCGAGGACGCCATGGAGATCACCACCGGCCCGGTCGCGATCCGCTGGTCTCGTGGCAACGCCGCCCACGTCGGCCACGGCGAGGTCGGTGCCGGCCTCTCGGCTCGCAAGCTCCGATCCGGCGACGGACGGGTCGCCCTGCTCGGCTTCGGCCAGATGCTGCCCGCCGCGCAGGAGGCGGCTGCGATCCTCGCCGCCGACGGCATCGAGGTCACGATCTACGACCCTCGCGTCGTCGTGCCACTCGACCCAGCGATGATCGACGACATCGCCGATCACGACTGTGTCGTGTCGATCGAGGACGGACTCCGCATGGGCGGTGCCGGGGCCGAGGTGCGCGACGCCCTCGGTGAGCGCGGTGCCTCCTGCCGCGTGCGGGTGCTCGGCGTGCCCACCGAGTACATCCCCCACGACGATCCCGACGTCATCCACGCCCGGTTCGGCCTCGACGGCGAGGGCATCGCCGAGAGCGTCCGGGCCCTGCTCTGATCCATCGGCCCGCAGCGAGCGGGCCGCAGGCGAGTTCAGAACCCGCTGGCCTCCAGGAACTCGACCCAGAGGTCGGTGCGATCCTCGGTGGTGTCGGGGATCGGCGGGCTCGCCGGCGGGTCGAGATCGAACCGCAACAGCTGCTCGAGCACGAACACCGGGTTGGCGAAGATGGTGGCCGCCTCGGCCTCGCTGATTCCCGCATCGGGCAACGCCGTCAACAACGCGGGCAGGTCCTCGTAGAGGGCGGACAGGTCGCCGACGATGCGGATCTCGGCGAGCAGGCCGGCGTCGTCGAGCACGATGACCAGATCGGCCGGTGCTTCGCGGTAGAGATCGACGTAGAGCTCGGTGAGCGCATCGACATCAACGCCGAGGTTCAACGCGAGGCCGCCCGCCACCGACCGAGCCGTCGCCTCGATGTCCGCGCCCTGCGCTTCGAGCACGGCGCCGTAGGTCGCGGTGCCGCTGAAGGTGCGGGCGTCGTCGGCCAGCGAGACGTCTTCGAGGATGTCGATCAGACCGGCGGTCAGGTCGGTGATCCCGATCGGTCCGGATCCGGCGATGGCGGTGACGAGATCGTCACTGTCGCCGGCGAGCGCCTCGAGATCGATCGACGACACACCAGGCGCGAAGGGCCCGACATCGGCCGAGGGATTCAATTCCAGCAGCTGGGCGTACGACGTGGTGTCGAGAACGACCAGGTCGGGCGTGGACCACAACTGGATGGTGATGTCGTCGGCCGTGCCGAGCGGGCCGAACATCGCCGTCAGGTTCATGTCGATGTAGGAGCTGGATCCGTCGACCGTGGTCGACGTGGCGATCCGATCCTCGTCGAGGGTGACGACCTGGTTGAGCCCGGCGCCGGGCACCCGCAACGTCGAGCCCTGGGCCGCATCGATCCGGTACGTGGCGACGTCACCGGCCGACTCGAACGCCGCCGCGAGTTGCGCCGCCGCGTCGACGACACCGGTGTCGTGATCGGTGACGCCCGGTTCTGGTTCGGGGAGTGTGCGGTCGTCCTCTCCGACGACCAGATCGGCGTCACCGCCCGAGCCACCACCACACGCCGTCGCCACGAGGGCGAGCAGAACCACCGAGAGCCATACCATCCGCCGCATGACCGCTCACCCTAGGCGCGACCCCGCTCACGAGGCGTTCACGCCGTCGGCACCGTCGGACGGTGCCCGATCAGGTGTAGTAGGGGTTCTCGCCCTGCTCGTGGTCGGTGGTGTCGACCACTTCGGTGATCTCCGGGATCGCATCGAGGATGGCGCGCTGGATGCCCTCCTGGAGGGTCGCTGCGCTCATCGAGCAGCCCTGGCAACCGCCACCCATGGTGACGTAGGCCTTCTCACCCTCGACCCCGACGAGCTCGGCGTAGCCGCCGTGAGCGGCGAGCGCCGGGTTGATGCGCTCGGCGAGCAGCGTGCGCACCTTGTCGGCGGCATCGCCGACCAGCTCGAGCTGGCCGAGATCGCCCAGCGGGTTGGGTCGATTCGGGTTGCGGATGACGAGGCCGCCCTGGCCGGCGACCGACGGCAGGTCGAGCGTCGCACCGCGCATGGCGTCGACGCTGTTGGCCGGGATGATCACCGACAGACCCTCGTTGGTGTGGACGAAGTCGTCGTCGGCGGCCTCCGCAATCGGCTCGAGCGAGAGGTCGTAGGTGTAGTCGGCGCCGTTGGCGCCGGTGACCTCGACACGGAGCGCGAGCCCTTCGGCGTCGTCTTCGTTGGACCGAATGTCGAGCACCGTCGCGCGAGCGGCGTCGGTGACGATCATGATCTCCTCGGCGGTGTCGGTCGAAGTGGTGTCGGTCATGGTGATCAGGCTAACGCCGCCCCAGCGCTACGCATTCCCGCCAACGGGCCGTCGCATGGCACGTGTCACACCGGTGAGCGCCTCGCCGGAGCATGGCTTCACCACGCCGAGTCTCGACGAGATCGAGCGGGTGGCCCTTCCCGTCAACACGACCCTCGGCGTCGGCGACGAGGTGCTGCTGAGCGTCAGGCCCCGTCGATCTCCTCGAGTTCGGCCGAACGTTCGAGCCAGACCTCCTCGGCGGCGGCGAGGGCCGCCTCCTGCTCGGCGAGTTCGGTACCGACCCGGGCGATCGTTTCGTGATCGGTGCCGGCCGCCGCGAGGTCATCTCGCAACGACGCGACCGCCTTCTCGAGCTTTGCCATCTCCTTCTCGGCGGTCTTCATCTCGTGACGAACGGTGCTGCGGCTGCGATGGGTCGCCTCCGCCCGGTCGCGGCGCCCACCACCGGGCCGGTCGGCACCCGAGGTGTCGAGGGTCCGCAGGTTCGTCGAACCTTCACGATCGGACAGCCAGCCCGCGTAGCCACCCGGCCACCGCTGCGCTCGACCGTCGTCGATGACGAGGACGTCGTCGACCGTGCGGTCGAGGAAGGTCCGATCGTGGCTGATGACGACGACCGCGCCGGGCCAGGTGTCGAGAAAGTCCTCGAGGGCCCGAAGCGTGTCGAGATCGAGGTCGTTGGTCGGCTCGTCGAGCAACAAGACGTTGGGCTTGGCCGACAGCGTGAGCACCAGCTGAAGCCGCCGGCGTTCGCCGCCCGAGAGCAGCTCGATCGGCGACTTCTGCACGTCGCTGTCGAACCAGAAACGCTCGAGCAGCCGTGTGTCCCACCAGTCGGGCTCGGCCCCGTCGCCGGCCACCGCCTGGCGGACCCGCAGCTGGGGATCGAGATCGCGGCCGCGCTGATCGTGCAGCCCGACGTGCACGGTCGGCCCCTGCACCCGACGCCCGGCGAGCGGTTCGCGACGCCCGGCGATGACATCGAGCAGCGTCGACTTGCCCGACCCGTTGGCACCGACGATGCCGAGCCGTTCGCGACGACCGAGCAGCAGGTCGAGTCCGGTGACGAGCGGCGTGTCGGCGTCGTAGCCGACCGTCACGTCATGCAACTCGACGACCTGGTCACCGAGCCGAGGGGTGCCGGCATGCATCGAGTCCAGGTCGAGCTCGCCCTCCCGGGCGGCCGCCTGCGCCCGGGTGGTGATGAGCTCGGTCGCTCGCTCGATGCGAGCCTTGCTCTTGCGGGTTCGGGCCTTGGCGCCGGTGCGGAGCCAGGCGAGCTCTCGGCGGGCCAGGTTCTGCCGGGTATTCTCGGCGGCGGCGGCGCGTTCCTCGCGTGCCGCTCGCCCCTCGAGGTAGCCGTCGTACCCACCCTCGTGGACATACGACGAGCCGCGATCGAGTTCGAGCACCCGGGTGGCGACACGATCGAGCACATAGCGGTCGTGCGTGACGATCACGAGGCCACCGGTGAACTGCTCGAGTTCGTGCTCGAGCCACTCGATGGCATCGACGTCGAGATGGTTGGTGGGTTCGTCGAGCACGAGCAGGTCGGCGTCGGCGACGAGCGCCTTGGCCAGCGAGACCCGCTTCTCCTGCCCGCCGGACAACTGATCGACGGGTCGGTCGATCACGTCGGCGAGACCGAGCCGATGGAGCGCCGCCTCGCCCCGCCACCCGCCGCCGACGGCGTCGCGCACGATGCCGGCCGGGAGGGTGGTGACCTGGTCGACGGCGGCCATCGTGACCCCTCGCCCGCGCCGCACCGTGCCGCCCTCGGGCTCGCGGGTGCCGGCGATGACCGAGAGCAGGGTCGACTTGCCGGTTCCGTTGATACCCACCACGCCGAGCCGGTCGCCGCTGGCTACCGTGACGGAGACATCGGAGAACAGCGGCCGCAACGGACGGCTCATGCTGACACGTTCGACGTCGACGAGGATCACGTGGCGCAGACTACGACCTACCCCCCGACCTCCCACGAGGAGTGGTGCCGATGACCGGCCGGCACCCCATCGTCGATGCGCTGGCCGCCCGGCCGCCGTGGGAGCCGGCTCCGCTCACCCGGGTCCTGACGCGGGTGAGCGGCACCATCCGCTCGGTGTCGGCCACCATCGACCCGATCGAGCGGCGTTGGCACGAACTCGTCGCCCACAATCTCGCGGCGGCCGACGGCACCGACCGCCCGCCGCTGTGGGTCGTGCTCGGGGATTCCACCGCCCAGGGCATCGGCGCGTCGTCGATCGACCATGGCTGGGTCCCGCGGCTGCATGCCGCCCTCGACGACGGCGGCCGTCCCCACGCCCTCGTGAACCTCAGCCGCAGCGGCGCGCACAGCACCCATGTGATCGTCGAACAACTCCCCTTGCTCGACCATCTCCCCTATGCGCCGTCGATCGTCACCGTCTGTGTGGGCGCGAACGACCTGATGGCCAATCCCTACGCGCCCCATCTCACCCGCCGCCTGGAGCGCCTTGCGGCCGCGGCCCCGCACGGGTCGATCCTGTGCACCCTGCCGGGCCCGTCGTTCAGCCCGACGGCGATCTATGTGAATCGGGCCGTGCGCCGAGCCGCCGCCGAGCACGGACACCTGGTCGCCGAACTCGGCGCCCACATGCTCCCGCCCCACAAAGGGCTGTCAGCGGATCGCTATCACCCCAACGACCGCGGCTACGACGCCTGGATGCGCGCCTTCGCCGAGCCGATGGGGATCGACCCCGATCTGGTCCCCCTGCGGGGCACGCTCACGACGCGTCGACCCGACCCTTCAACGCCCGGAACGACAGCGTCTGGGTGAGCGCGGCGAGCGCGCCGATCGCCAGGAATGCCTTGCCGATCTCGGCGCCGTCCCACCCGGTGAACAACGACCGCAAGCCACCGAGCAGGTACGTCACCGGGTTGTAGCGGGCCGCCTCGGCCAGCCAGCCGCTCATGAACTCGAGCGGCAGATACGCCGTGGTGATGAACGCGAAGGGGAAGAAGATGATGAACGACGAGTTCACCGCGCCGGGATTCCCCGTCTTCAGGGCGATCGAGTACGGGATGCCGGTGAAGGCGATGCCCCACAACGCAGCCATGAAGATGAACAACACGACGCCGAGCGGGCCGCTGTCGAAGCGGGCTCCGATCACGAAGCCGAGGATCACCACCGGGATCGACAAGCAGACCACCAACACGAAGTCGGCCATCATGTGCCCGAGCAGCAACGCCCGTCGCGACACGGGCGTGGCCATCAATCGGTCGAAATAGCCGTTCTGGATGTCGAGGACCATCGCCGGCGCCCGTGACACGCCGGTGACGGCGAAGACGATGGCCACCGGCAGCTGGAACTCCCGGTAGCTGATCTCGAGATTGGTGAACTCGGCCGCCTCCGACAACGAACCCACGTTGATCACCAGGAAGAACAGCGGGATGAACAGGGTCGGGACGATGAACGAGATGTCGCGGGGCAGCTGACGGATCGACCGGATGGCGATCGTCACCACGTCCTGGATGAACCCCGTACGACGGGGGCGGATCTCGCTGCGGACCGTGGACTCGGTGGCGGTCATGCCTGCCGTCCTTCCTGCGCGTTCTGGACTTCGAGGTGGGTGCCGGTGACGTCGAGGAAGACGTCGTCGAGGGTCGGGGTGCGGAGGCTGAGCTCTCGCACGGAGATGCCGGCGTTGCCGAGGGCGAGGGCGATCGGGCTGAGCGCCTGGCTGCCCCGCTCGGTGCCGACCCGGATCTCGTCACCGAACACGTCGACGCCGCCGAGACCATCGATGCCGTCGAGCACGGCCTTGGCCGCCAGCGGATCACCGTCGACGACGGCGGTGACGACGTCGGTGCCGATCGAGCGCTTGAGCTCGGCTGGCGTGCCCTCGGCGACGATGCGGCCGGCGTTGATGATGCCGACCCGATCGGCGAGCTCGTCGGCCTCTTCGAGGTATTGGGTGGTCAAGAAGAGGGTGAGGCCGATCTCGCGGTTGAGACGGCGCACCTCCTCCCACACCCGGAGGCGGCTGGGCGGG
>JBCBYI010000010.1:0-34768 GCA_039815945.1 Actinomycetota bacterium
CGATCAACAAGATGTTGGACTTCGACAGCTCGACCTCACCGTCGAGACTGTTGCCCAGCTCGACGCGCTTGTAGTGGTTGTAGACCGCGACCGACAGGATTCGCTTGGCCTGGTCCTGACCGACGATGTAGTCGTTCAGGAACGAGTAGATCTCGCGGGGCGACGGCAGCTCGCCAAGCGAGACGTCGGTGGTCTCGGCCAGCTCTTCTTCGATGATCTCGTTGCAGAGATCGATGCACTCGTCACAGATGTAGACGCCGGGACCGGCGATCAACTTCTTGACCTGCTTCTGCGACTTCCCGCAGAAGGAGCACTTCAGGAGTTCTCCACCCTCACCGAACTTGGCCACGCAGTCGTCCCCTCAGAGCTCAGCTGATGGCCGTGATCGGCCCGCTGTTGTCCACCACATTACGCGTTTCGATGACCTCGTCGATGATCCCGTACTCCTTTGCCTCGTACGCGGTCATGACGAAGTCACGATCGGTGTCGGCGGAGATCTTCTCGACGGTCTGTCCGGTGTGATGGGCCAGCACCTCTTCGAGGCTCGACTTCATGCGCTGGATCTCGGCGGCGATCAGCTCGATGTCGCTCGCCTGACCCTGGGCACCGGCGTAGGGCTGGTGGATCAGGATGCGGGCGTGCGGGAGCGCCAGACGCTTGCCCGAGGCACCGGAGGCGAGCAGCACGGCGGCGGCCGAGGCAGCCTGACCGAAGCAGATCGTGGTGATGTCGGGCTTGATGTAGGACATCGTGTCGTAGATCGCGAACAGGGCGTTGATGTCGCCACCCGGGCTGTTGATGTAGAGGTTGATGTCCTTGTCGGGGTTCTCCGACTCGAGATGCAGCAGCTGGGCGCAGATCAGGTTGGCGATCTGGTCGTCGATGGGCGTGCCGATGAAGATGATGTTCTCCTTCAGCAGCTTCGAGTAGAGGTCATAACCGCGCTCACCACGGTTGGTCTGCTCGACGACGGTGGGGACGAGATAGTTGCGGGGGTTGATGTCCATACCTGTCACTCTTCCTCTTCTGAGTCCTCTTCGGCACCGCGGGCGGGAAACTCCAGCGCGTCGCGGTCGATGGCGTCACCATTGTCGTCGACGAGCTCGACGTTGTCAGTGAGCCACTCCATGGCGGCCTGCTTGGCCAGATCGGCCTTGAGCGCCGAGATCTGGCCGACTTCGGCGAGGCGGGCCTTGAGTTCGTCGGGATCCTGACCGCTCGGCCCGGCCATCTCCTCGATGACCTCGTCGATGCGATCCTCGTCGGGGACGAGACCCTCGAGATCGGCGACCGAGCGCAGGGCGAGATCGACCTTGACGGCCTGCTCGGCCGGCTCACGGAACTCGGCGGCGAGCGACTCGGCGGTCTGGCCGACGGCCTCGAGGTACGCGCCGACGTCCATGCCCTGCTGCTGCAGGCGCTGGACGAGATCCTGGATGCGGGCGTTGATCTCATTCTCGATCATCGACTCGGGGATCTCGTCGGTGACGAGGGCGGCGAGGGCCTCGGCGGTGTTTTGCTGCACCGCCATGTTGGCCTGCTGGATCCGCATCGTGTTCAGGCGGTCGGCCATGTCGGCACGGAGATCCTCGACCGTCTCGAACTCGGAGTTGGCCTTGGCGAACTCGTCGTCGAGTTCGGGCAGCACGGCCTCCTTGACCTCCTTGACGGAGATGGAGAACTGCAGCGGCTCCTCTTCGTCGGGGTCGGGGTGGTCGGCGGAGAACTCGACCTCGTCGCCGGCGGACGCCCCGCGGAGGTTGTCGTCGATCTCGGGGACGACGGCACCGGAGCCGACGAGATAGTCGTAGTCAGTGGTGGTGAGACCGGGGACGGGCTCGCCGTTGTGCGTGGCCTCGATGTCGATCGTGACGTGATCGTCGTCGGCGGCGGCGCGCTCGACGGTGGTGAGCTCGGCGAAGTTACGACGCAGGTTGTCGATCTGTTCGTCGATCTCGGCGTCGCCGGCGGTCGGGTTGGGGATCTCGACCCGCAGCCCGTCGTAGCCGGCCGCGTTGACCGACGGCCGGATCTCGACCACAGCGTCGAACTGGACCGGGCCGGTCTCCTGACCGCCGGTGATCTCGATCTCGGGCGGGGCGACGACATCGACGTCGTGCTCGATCACGGCCTGGGCGTAGTACTCGGGCATCGCCTCACGCAGGGCCTCTTCGCGGCCGACGGCGCTGCCGAACTGGGCCTCGAGCAGGCGACGAGGCGCCTTGCCCGGACGGAAGCCCGGCATCCGGACCTCCTTCGCGATCCGCTTGAACGCAGCGTCGACGGCGACGTCGAACGTTTCTTCATCGACTTCAACCGAGAGCTTCACCCGGTTGTCGTCGAGGGTCTCCACAATGCTCTTCATCAGGGCGCCAGCCTAACGGGACCAGATGACGCTCCGGTCGGTCCGCCCCGGCCCGGGACCATCGTCACGATCACGTCGGGGATCTCGTCGATTCGCTCCACTGCTGAACGGCGTTTGCCGAAGGTCCCGACATGTCGACGGTGGCGCAAGATCCTGGGCGGTTGATCGCCTTCCTCGACGCGTCCCATGTCGCGATCACCGTGATCTCCCCCGACGGCATCGTCGAAGAATGGCTGGGCGCAGCCGAATCGATGTTCGGCTACACGAGCGAGGAGATGGTCGGACGCCACATCCGGACCCTGTGGATCGACGAGGCCGCCGGCCGAGATCTCGCCGCGCTCGAACGGCTGCGCGCCGGCGAGCGGGTCGATGTCAACACCCGGCGCCGCGGCAAGGACGGGCGCGTGCTCGACGTCGAGATCAGCGCCTCGGCGATCTTCGACGCCGACGGCACGTGGACGAGCACGGTCACCATGACCCGCGACGTGACCCCGCCGAGTCTGGGCGCACTCCCCGTCGGCCGAGCGCTGCAAGACAGTCGCCTCGCCGTCATCGCGATCGATGCCCGGCGCCGAATCACCACCTGGGGTGGCGGCGCCGAAGCGCTCTACGGCTGGAGCGAGCCCGAGGTGCTCGGTCTGGCGATCGAGACCCTGTGGCCGGTCGAACGCACCGACGACTACGAGCGCGTCTTCCAGACGACGGCCGCCGGCGCGTCGATCACCTTCCGGGCCGAACGCCGCCGCAAGGACGGCAGCCAATTCCTCGCCGAGTTGACCGTGAGTCCCGGCAATCACGGTGGCTCGGTTTCGGTCTCGCGTGACGTGACGGAGCAGGCCGCGATCGAGGCTCGAGCGGCGGCCGCCGAGCGGCGCTTCGAGGCGGCGTTCGCGACCGCTGCGCTCCCGCTCGTGATCTGCGAACTCGACGGGACGATCGTCGAACACAACGACGCCTACGGCGTACTCACCACCCGATCCGAGAACCCGACCACCGAGCGGCTCCTCGATCTGATCGAGCCGGACCACCGGCCACCGATCGCCGCAGCGTTGACCGCCCTGGCCAAGAATCCGGGCCGTTTCGAGGGCATCGAGGTGCCGCTCGCCGGCAGCGACAACCACATCGTCAACCTCTCGATCGCCCCCGTCGATGACGGGCCCGACCGTCCACCGCTCGCACTCGTGCAGCTGATCGACGTGTCGGACCAGCTCCGGATCCAGGCCGAACTCGCCGAGATCGCCACCGTCGATCCGCTCACCCAGGTCTTCAACCGCTCGTGCTTCGAGCCCTTGCTGGCGAGCCTCGACGCCGGCCAACCGGTCGGCTTGCTCTTCGTCGACCTCGACGGGTTCAAGGCCGTGAACGACGACCGGGGCCACGCGGCTGGCGACATCGTCCTCCAGGTGGTGGCACAGCGCCTCGAGTCGGTCGTGCGCGACAGCGACTACGTCATCCGCTTCGGCGGCGACGAGTTCGTGATCGTGTGCCCCGGGCTCGTCGAGCGCGACGCCGCCGCTCGACTCGGCGACCGGCTGCGCTCGGTCGTGAATCAGCCGATCGACGTCGACGGCCTCGAGCTCGCGATCACGGTGTCGATCGGCGCGGCGCTCGTGCACGCCAGCCCGGAGCTCGACACCGACGCTGCGATCGGTCTCGCCGACGCTGCGATGTACGAGGCGAAGGCCGCCGGACGCGACACCACGGTGACGGCGCCGCTACCCTGACCCCACCTGCGGGTGTAGTTCAACGGCTAGAACCTCAGCCTTCCAAGCTGATGATGCCAGTTCGATTCTGGTCACCCGCTCTCTGACAAGCGCCTCGGACTCCGGTCCGGGGCGCTTGTGCGTTCTGCCGCATCGTCGGCCTTCACGAACCGCTTCACGAATCCTTCAAGGTGGGTTCGTCATGGTGACGCCATGCCCATCGACGCAACCCCCCGAAACGCCGCTCATCTCTGGCGACGTGCGGCGTTCGGCGCCACCGCGCAGCAGATCGACCAGACCGTCGCCGACGGCATCGAGGCGACCGTCGAAGCGATGTTCGACCATCGCCGAGCGGTCGACGCCGGCAAGCCCGTCCGCCACGTCGGCGTGCAGGGATTCGAGACGCCGCACCTCAACACCTGGTTCATCCGCCTCGGCGTGACCTCGCCGACCCCGGCGATCGAACGGTTGGTGTGGTTCTGGCACGGCCACTTCGCGGTCAACACCGACAAGTTCGAGAACACCGAGATCCTCTATGGCCAGCTGATGCACTTCCGCCGGTACGGCCTCGGTCGCTTCGACGATCTGTTGAAGCTCGTGACCCGCGACCCGGCGATGATCCTGTGGCTCGATCTCCACACGTCGGTGATCGGCAATCCCAACGAGAACTACGCCCGCGAGCTGATGGAACTCTTCTCGCTCGGTGTCGACGGCGGTTACACCCAGCGCGACGTGGTCGAGGCCGCTCGTGCGTTCACGGGATACACGGTCATCGGCGAACGGCCCCCGCGGCCGGAGGTGCTGCCCGCGCTGCACGACGACGGCGTGAAGACCGTGCTCGGCGAGACCGGCAACTTGACCGGCGACGACGTGATCGACCTGATCGTGCGGCGGCCCGAGTGCCATCGATTCATCGCCGGGCGGCTCTGGTATCGCTATGCGGGCACCACGCCCTCGGCCGCCGTGCTCGACGAGCTGGCGGCGGCCTTCGCCGAACGGCTCGTGATCAAGGATCTCGTGATCGCGATGTTCACCCACCCGGCGTTCTACGCCGACGAGGTCATCGACGGTCTCGTCGCCCAGCCGGTGGAGACGACGATCAACGCCCTTCGCGGCTTCGGTGTCGATCCCTTCGACGTCACCCGCTTCGAGTTGACCGACGACGACGAGATCGTCGAGCTCGGCGCCTTCCCGTGGTGGGTGTCGCTCGAGATGCTCGAGGACATGGGCCAGTACCTCGCCCATCCGCCCAACGTCGGCGGCTGGCCCCACAACGAGGCCTGGCTCGACACGACCCGCTCGATCGGTCGGCTCAATGCCGGCATCCGGTTCGGTCGCGAGATCGTCGAGGCCGACGTCGATCTGGTGCGGGCCATCGAGGCCGAGGCTGACCCTCGCCGCGCCGCAGCCCGCATTCTCCAGGCGTTCGGCCAGGTCGAGTGGTCGGCCGAGACCGAGGCGGCGATCGTCGCCGCCCTCACCGGTCCCGACGACGACGCCGGCCCGATCGCCAACGCCATCGCCATCGCGTTCACATCCCCCGAGGTGACCCTGTCATGACCCCCACACCCCCCACTCCCGAATCCGACGCCCGGCGTCGCGAGTCTCGACTCGTGCTTCCGAGCCGTCGCCGTTTCCTGACCGTCGCCGGTGTCGGCGTCGCGGGTGCCGCCGGCGCCCTCGCCGCTCCCCCGCTGGTTCGCCGGCTGCTGGCCGACGAACAGACGACCGGCAACTTCGGTCCCGCCCCCGGCGGCGCCGTGGCGGTCGGCGGGGCCGCCGACCCGGGCCTGATCCTCGTGTCGATCCAGCTCGGCGGCGGTGTCGACTTCCTCAACACCGTCGTGCCGCTCGACGAACGTCGCTACGGCACCGTCCGCGGCGACGGCACCCTCGGCGCCGGTGGCGAGGGCGAACCCACCCTTCATTCGATCGATTCGTCGTTCGCGCTGAACTCGATGCCGTACCTCGCCGACCGCTTCGGCGCCGGCGAGCTCGCCATCGTGCACGGCGTCGGTTGGGAGAACTCGAGCCTCAGTCACTTCGACGCCACCGACATGTGGGAGAAGGGCAGCGTCGAGTTCGGAACGGCGTCGGGTTGGCTCGGTCGCACGATGGCCGATCTCGCCGGCGCCGACCCGGATCCGCTGCTGGCGATCAGCATCGGCGGGGTGAGCCCGTCGATGTACGCCGACGACTGGAGCCCGGTCGGCCTCACCGCCCACGGCCGGATGCCGTGGTCGGCCCAGTTCACCGACGAGTACCGCGCCCTCGATCAGGCGCTCGGTGGCGTCGCGACCGCCGGCGGCACCGACCTTTGGTCCCGGGCCCGTGACAGCCAACTCGAACTCCGAGGCATCGGCGCCCGGCTCGGACCGATCGTCGAAGGCCGATCCGACCACGACGAGGACGAATACGACGAGGAGTCCGAGGACGGCGAGGAGGTCGACACCGGCGAGCTCGGTGCCAACCTCGATCTGGTCGCCGACCTCATCAACGGCGGCATGCCGACCCGGGCGTACCACGTCCCCCACGACGGCTTCGACACCCACAACAACCAGCGCTACCTGCTGCCGGAGCTGCTCACGACCCTCGACGGCTCGCTGCGCCGCTTCCGCGAACGACTCGGCTCGAACGCCGACCGAGTCGTGGTCGCCACGTGGACCGAGTTCGGGCGTCGCCCCGAATGGAACGGCGAGGGCACCGAGCACGGCACGGCCGGCGTGCAGTTCGTCCTCGGCTCGCAGGTGCGAGGCGGCCACATCGGTGAACCGCCGCCGCTCGATCGCTTCGACGCCGACGGCAACTTCATGATCACGACCGACTTCCGCGACTACCTGGCCGGCGTCGCCCGTGGCGCCTTCGGGGTCGATCCCGCCCGCGTCGTCGACGGCGGCCGCGGTCCGCTCGATCTGCTGGAGGCCTGAGCATGTCCCGCCCTTCGACCCGACCGAGCCGACGAGTCGCCGCTGCCGTGGCGAGCGGCGGCATCGCCGCCCTGCTGCTGGCCGGCTGTGGCACCGCCACGCCTGCGGCGGAGACGGCCGCCCCGATGGTGGATCCCGTCGAGCCCGATCTCACCGACTCGATCGCCCAGCTGACCGCTGCCGACGACGGCTCGCGCATCGAGGTCGCTCGTGAACGGTGCCTCGCGGCGCCGGCCCAGCGCGACCGGGCGTACGAGGAGCGCGGTGGCGACGACGAGGACGATGACGAGCCGGAGCTGACCGACGAGGAACTGGCCCAGACCTATGCGCCGGAGTTCCCGACCGTCGACGGCGTGGCGCCGCCCGACGAACGTCCGACGCTGACACCGATCACCCCCTTCGATCTGGCGACTGCCGGTTTCGACGAGCTCGACCTGCTCATCGGCTTCTGCATCGAGAACGACGTCGTGAGCGAGGCCGAACTCTTCGGCGAGGACGAAGGCGACGACGAGTGGTGCGACGAGCTGGCCGGCTTCCCGATCGAGGAGGTCCGCGAGTTCGCAGCCGAGGACGGCGAGGACGTCGTCCGTGAGGAGTTCGAGGCGTGCGGCTTGCCCAACCCGCTCGATTCCTGAGGCTCGATCATTTCGAACGCTCCGTTTGCCACACTGACCCGATGCGCATCCTCGTCGTCGAAGACGATCCCGACATCCGGGGTTCGGTCGAGGCTGGACTCGCGGCCGCGGGCTTCGCGGTCGACACCGCCGAGGAACTCGTCGACGCCGACATCCAGCTGAGCGTCAACGACTACGACTGCCTCGTGCTCGATCGCATGGTGCCGGGGGGCGACACGCTCGACCTCTTGGCGACCCGCCGCCGGGACGGCGACTCGACCCCGGCACTCTTCCTCACCGCTCGCGACGCGGTGGAGGATCGCATCGACGGGTTCGAGGCCGGGGGCGACGACTACCTGATCAAACCGTTCGCCCTCGACGAGCTCGTCGTGCGGGTGCGGGCACTGTGTCGTCGGCGGGAGACGGCGGCGCCGAGCAACGTCACCATCGGCGAGCTCGAGATCGATCGGGCCAGGGCCGAGGTCCGCCGCGACGGCGTGCTGTTGCCGCTCACGGCCAAGGAGGCGGCGATCCTCGAGCAGTTGGTCAACCATGTCGACCAGGTGGTGAGCCGTACCCATCTGATCGAGCACTGCTGGGACGACGCCCACGATCCGATGTCGAATGTCGTCGACGTGCACGTGAGTTCGCTGCGCCGCAAGCTCGGCGACCCGTCGCCGATCCGCACGGTTCGTGGCCAGGGCTTCATCCTCGAGACCGGGGGCTGACGGGCGGGTGGCGAATCCGGAGCTGTCGCCGGCCACTGCGGCCCGCCTGCGCACCTTGCGCCTGCGGATCACCGCGCTGATCGCTCTGCTCGCGACGGTGGCGGTGACGGTGTTCGCGGTCGTCGTGATCCGTATCGACCGCCAGCTCCGCGACGAGCAGGCGGAGACGGAACTGCTGCGGATCGTCGACGAAGCCGCCCGTGCCGTCCGCTTCGAGGAGGGCGTGCTGCAGCCCGACGCGCCGGCGATCGACCGCACGATCGTGGCCGTGACCCCATCGTTTTCGGCCGACGAGTTCGCCGAGCGTCAAGAGGAGTTGGGGCTGCCCGAACCCCAGCCCGACCAGCTCGCCGACCTGGTGCGCGAGGTCTTCGAGGAGGCCGATCTCTTCGACCAGGCGTCGATGATCGGGCAGTGGTTCGACGAGCGGGGGCTGGGGGCCGTCGCCGACGACATCGACTACGCGGAGCTGTTCGACAACGGCGCGACCGTCGCGGGGCCGGTCGAGGTGGAGGACGAGGACGGAGAGGACGGGTTCCGGACCTTCGAGGAGACCGAGCTCTTCCTCGACGACCTCGTCGACGAACTGGTCGGGGATCCGCCCCAGGATCTCGGCGACGAGGCGTACCGGCGCTTCGTCGAACGGGCAGCCGACGACGCCGGCGTCGAGCTCGAATTCGAGACGACGTACTTCGCGACGGACGCAAACCCCCTCGGCGAGGACGTCATGTTCACGATCGCCGACACCGTCGCCGAGACCCCGGGCGAGCCCTTCGTCGACTCGGTGGTCGACGACGACGGCGTGGCGCTCGACGTGCGGGCCACGCCGCTGCGCGACGGCCCCGAGGTCCGCGGTGCGCTGATCGCGGTACTCGATCCGGCCGAGTTCGATGACGCCCACGCCGATCTGCGCAATCAGGTGATCCTGTTGGCGTTGGCCATCGTCGCCGGCTCGGTGGTCGCCGCGTGGTTCGTCGCGGCGCGATCGATCACGCCGACAGCGCGGGCGCTCGCCCAACAGGAGCGTTTCCTCGCCGACGCCGCCCACGAGCTGCGGACGCCGATCGCGGCGATCCGGCTCACGGCGGAGTCGGCCCAGCCCGACACCGCGACGGACAACCTCACCCGCGTGGCCGAGCTCGCGGCGGATGCGTCGACGCTCACCGACGATTTGTTGACCCTCGCCCGCATGGATGCCGATCGCATGGAGTTGCAGCGCGAGAACGTCCGGCTCGACCTGCTCGTCGAGTCGACGATCGCGGCGATCCCGGGCGCGGTCGAGGCGACGCTGGTCGCAGGCGACACCCCGGTGGTCGACGCCGACCCGCGGCTCGTCGAGCGGGCGGTCGGCAATCTCGTCCGCAACGCGATGGCGCACGGTCGCGCCGACCCCACCACGCCGGCCCGGATCGACATCGCCTCGGCGCACGGCACGGCGACGGTGACGGTGCGCGATCACGGTCCGGGGATCGAGGCCGATGTCGCCGACGAGCTCTTCGAGCGATTCCGCTCTCGCACCGGTTCGAAGGGCCACGGGCTGGGTCTCGCCCTGGCCCGATGGATCGCCCGCGCCCACGGCGGCGACCTCGCCGTGGCGCCGGCACCGCCCGACGGCGGCGCCGTCTTCGTGCTCACGCTGCCCGCCGAGGGGTGACGGCTGCCACGTCGAAATCCGGTGCGAACCCGGGTCGCAGGCTGGTACTGTATCGATACAGTACCGACGAAGGAGCCACCCCCATGCAGCTCACCATCACCGAATACCTGACCGACCGCCCCTCGACCGATCGCCTCGAAGCGGCCACCGCCGACGCCCTCTCTCGTGCCGCGGCCCGCGTCGCCCGTCCGGTCGCGGCGCTCGACGAGGCCCGCGTCGCCGTGCGCGACGAGGGTCCGCTCGCCGTGCTCGAGATCACCGTCCCGTGGGACGCCGACGATCGTGAGGGCACGAGCCTCGCCGCCAACGAACTGGCCACCTCGCTCACCCGGGCTCTGGCGGCCTGAGCCATGGGTCGGCGGGTGACGCTCCAGACGCTCGCCGACGAGCTCGGCGTCTCCCGTACGACGATCTCCAACGCCTACAACCATCCCGAGCAGCTCAGCGACGAGCTCCGGGATCGGATCCTCACCACCGCCGAGCGCCTCGGGTACGCGGGGCCGTCGGCGGCGGGGCGGATCCTGCGGACGGGTCGCCATCACGCCATCGGGGTGGTCTTCACCGACGACCTGCGCTTCGTGTTCACCGATCCCGACACCACGACCTTCCTCCAGGGCGTCGCCGAAGCATGTGCCGACGCCGGGACCGGGGTGGTCCTCCTCCCATCCCCGGTCGCGATGCCCGTCGACCAGACCGCACTCCCCCATGCGGCGGTCGACGGGTTCCTCCTCTTCTCCGCCGCCGAGGCCCATCCGGCGGTGCAGACGGTGATCGCCCGCCAGCGACCGATGCTGACGGTCGACGAGCCCGACCTGGGCGCCGCTGCGTCGTTCATCGGCATCGACGATCGCGGCGCAGCGACCACCCTCACCCACCATCTGATGTCGCTCGGCCACGAGCGGATCGGCGCGGTCACCTTGCCGATGTCGGTCGACCGGCTCGACGGCGCGGGCCGACGTGATCTCGCGGCCGCCACCGGATCGCCGGTGCGGGTCGTGCGCGAGCGAGTGCTCGGCGTCCTCGACACCGGCGTGGAACCGGTGGTGTGGGAAGCCGGCGCCAATGATCCCGACGCGGGCCGAGCCGCCGCGCTCGAACTGCTCCGCGCCCATCCCGAGGTCACCGCGGTGATCGGCTTCTCCGACCAGCTCGCCATCGGTGTGACCCAGGCAGCGACGCGCCTTGGGCTCGACGTGCCTGGCGACGTGTCGGTCGTCGGCTTCGACGACATCCCTCGTGCGTCGACCTGGGACGTGCCGCTGACGACGATCCGCCAGCCCCTCGTCGAGAAGGGGCGCCTGGCCGCGAGTGAGCTGCTCGCCATGATCGACGACGAGCGGGCGCCGTCACGCCACGACCTCCCGATCGAATTGGTGGTGCGCCGATCGTCGGGACCGGCGCGGGCTCACACGAGCGATAGCTCGAACTGACGCAGCACGTCGTCGGCCATCGCCTTCACCTGCTCGATCGAACCACGACGATGTGCCGAGGAGATCATGGCGGCGAAGCCGACGAGCACCGGCGTTGCGCCCGGGTGGCCGACGATGGCCTCGCACGACTCAGCGATCACGGCGGGGTCGGCCTCGGCGACGACCGGCGCGAGCGCAGCGGCGCCGGCGGGGAACTCGATCATGACGTCGATGACGACGCGGAGTTTGCCGAGCACCTGCTGGTGATCCGCGGCGGCCTCAGCCATGAGGCGGGCCAAGCAGCCGGCGACTTCGGCTTCCACGGCCAGCTTGTCGGCGTAGTAGCGGTAGAGCGACGCCCGGCTGATGCCGGCCCGACCGGCCAGCTGCTTCATGTCGATGACGCCGGTCTCTTCGAGCATCTCGACGGCGGCGACGAAGACGGCGTCCTTGTGGATCGCGACGTTCGCCTCGCTGACCGCCGACTGGACGCCGGCGCCGTCACGCAGCGACGCCAGGTATCGCTGCGTGCCCAGTTCGAAATTCGTTCCCATGTGTGTCCAACCCCCGGTCACGCAGGGTAGTGACTCGAACGCGCTGACGCACGAACCGTCCGGAACCCGGCTGCTGAGCGGGCGGTGTCGGGACGCGTCGGCGGGCACCGACTACGGTCCGCAGGCCATGGAGTGGGAGCAGGAAACCGCCGCCGAATTCGTCCGCCGCGAGGGCCACCGCCTCGTCGACATCTGTGCTGCGTCGCCGACCGCGCCGGTCGCAGCCTGCCCGGGCTGGACCACCACCGATCTGGCGGTGCACACCGCCACCGTGTACCGCCGTGTCGCCGGTATCTGCACCGCCCGCAGCACGGAGCCGCCATCCACACCGGTCGGTTCGCCTCCAGAGGATGCGCCCTTCGAGTGGTGCCATGCGGGCGTCGAGCTGGTGGCCGATTCGCTCGGGGCGATCGGGGTCGACGAGCCGGTGTGGACGTGGACCGACCGTCACGACGGTGGCTTCTACCAGCGCCGCATGATCCACGAGACGGTCGTGCATCTCTGGGACGCCGAGACCGCTGCCGGCGCCGCCTCCCCCATCGATCCCGCGGTCGCGGCCGACGGGGTCGACGAGGTGATGTCGGTCGGCATGCGCTTCCGCAGCAGCGGCGCGGCGATCGACTACCCGGGCGGTTCGATCGCCCTGCTCGCGACCGACACCGGCCATCGTTGGAGCCTCGCCGCGGTCGACGGTGTGCTCGGCATCGGGCGCGGCGAGGCTGCGATCACCGCCACTGACGCCACGCTCACCGGCCCCGCCGAAGCCCTGCTGCTCGCGATGTGGGGCCGGCCCGCACCCCAGGCCGAGGCGCGCGGCGATGCCGAGATCGCGGCCGCCTGGTGTGCCGTGGCGCCGTAGGCGCCCGACCTCACTCGCTGCCGCCGGCAGTCTCTGGATAGAGGTGACTCATCGAGCCCGGCTCGACGCGGCACGACTCGATGTAGGCGTCGACATCGTCCTGCTTCAGGCGGATCACCCGGCCGAACTTGTAGGCCGCCAACTGCCCCTCGTCGATGAAGCGATAGAGCGTGCGCGGCGTGATCCCGAGCCGTTCCGCAGCGGTAGCGGTCGAAAGCCAGGTGATGTCGTCACTCATGACAAAGGACTCTAGCAGCCTTTCGTGCTGTCCGGTTACCTTTGGTGTTGGCCAGTGGCTGAGAGTGGCAGTATAGCCACGCTACGTGTGATTCGTGGGGCTGGGCGAACAGCCGCACGAATTCGAGAGGGAGATCAACCATGACGACGCCGACGGCGGACGCGTCCGACGCTCGCACGACGCGCACCATCACCCCGCGCCGCTCGCTCCCGTCGGGGCGAGCGCTGGTCGGGGCGTTCCTCGTGACCGTCGCCGCGCTCGGCGCCTTCGCGATCGTGTCCGGCGGCGATGACGGACCCACCACCCGCTACCTCGTGACCACCCGCGACGTCGAGACAGGAGACCAGCTGACCCTGGTCGACGTGCGCTTCGAGGCGATGACGCTGAGCGCCGATCTGGCCGGCCGGGCCCTCAACAGCGTCGACGGCCTCGACGGGGCGACGGCACTGCGTGACCTTCGCGCCGGCGAGCTGATCGACGTCGCCGATCTGATCGGCGCGGCGTCGGGGGCCGACCCGACCGCCACCATCCACGAGGTCACGTTCGGCGTGCCGCTCGAGCGCACGCCTGCATCGCTGGTGTCGGGCGACCGGATCACGGTGCTCGCGACGGTCGACGGTCTGACCCGGCTCACGGTCGAGGACGCCGTGCTTCTCGACATCGATCGTCGACCCGACCAGATCGGCTCGTCGGGGCGCGGCGTGCTGACGCTCGCCGTCGATGCGCCCGAGACGGTGATGGACATCGCCCACCTCACCCAGATCGCCGACATCACGATCGTGCGTTCGACGCGAGCGATCGACGATGTCTTCCCATCACGAACCGACGCCGGCGTCGAGGTCGACAAATGAGCGACGATCGTTGGGTCGTCCTCGGGCTCGCCCACCCGAGGGCCGGATGGTTCAGCGAACTCGCCCGCTGGTCGACCGCAGCCGCGGTGCCGGTCGACTTCATCAAGTGTGTCTCTCCCGATGAGGTCCGAGCTCGACTGACCGGCGGGCGGCCGCACTCCGCCCTTCTGGTGGGAGGTGATGTCTCCGGGCTCGACCGAGATCTCGTCGACGCAACGCGGACGACGGGCGCGGCGGTGATCGTGGTCGATCCCGCCGGGAGCCGCGACTGGCACGAACTCGGGGTCGACAGCCTCCTGCCCGCGCCCGATGCTGCAGATGACATCACTTGGCGGGGTCACCTCCTCGCCGTCACCGGCAGCGGGGGCAGCGGCACGTCGACCGTCGCGATGGGCCTGGCCCAGGCACTCGCGGGGGACGCCTCCAACGCCGGCATGGTCGTGCTGGCCGACTTCGCCCGCAACGGTGAACTCGCGATGCTCCACGACGCCCGCGAGGTCGTCCCCGGCGTCCAAGAACTCGCTGAAGCACACCGAGGGGCCCGGCTCGGGTCCGACGACGTACGGTCGATGACCTTCGACGTCGCGGATCGCGGCTACGACCTGGTGCTGGGGCTGCGCCGAGCACGCGACTGGACGGCGATCCGGCCTCGGGCGTTCGAGGCCTCGCTCGACGGCCTTCGTCGCGCCTACCGCCATGTGGTCGCCGACGTCGACGGCGACGTCGAGGGCGAGGCCGAGACCGGCTCGATCGACATCGAGGACCGCAACGTCATCGCCCGCACGACGCTTCGTCACGCCGATCTCGTGCTGGTGGTCGGCGCCGCCTCGACCAAAGGCGTGCACTCGCTGTGCCGCGAGCTACGCCAACTCGGCACGTACGGCGTGCCCGTCGAACGAATGGTTCCCGTCCTCAACCGGGCGCCTCGCTCGCCGCGGAAGCGGGCCGAATTCGCCCACGCCCTCTCGACGTTGGTCGGCCCCGCCGACGAACTCGACGGTCTCCGCTCCCCCATTCACGTGCCGGAACGCCGAGATCTCGAGGACGCCTTCCGCGACGGCGTTCGGATTCCTGCGGCGATCGGGCACGCGACCCACGGCGTGGTCACCTCCCTCCTCGACGAACACGGAGCGCGGGGGCTCGATGTCAGCGCCCACGGACCGGTGCCGGTCGCCCCCGGTTCGCTCGGGTCGTGGACGCATGGGGAGGACGACGCATGACCGACCTCGCCCCGACGCCGCTCGCCGAGATCGAGCAGACCGTGCAGCAGCGAGCGAAGGACGAAGCCCTCGACCTCGATGCCGCCGGCACCCAGACGACCCTCCGGGTGCTGGTCGATGAAGAGATCACCCGCTGGAACGACGACTTCCGCCTCGGCCTGCGCCCGTATCCCCTCGCCGACGCCGCGCTCGTCGGCGAGCGGGCGATGCGGAACCTCACCGGGTACGGCCCCCTCGGGCCGCTCTTGGCCGACGACGACGTCTGGGAGGTGATGATCAACGCGCCTGACGCGATCTTCGTCAAACGTCACCAGGGTCCGTCGGGCTACCACGACGAGGTCTTCCACGACGACGAACACGTCGTGCGAACCCTCACCAAGATCCTCGACGACTCGTCCACCGCGCATCGAAAGCTCGATCCGAGCGAAGGTCTCCAGGATGCGCAACTCGATGACGGTGCTCGCCTGCACATCGTCCACGGCGACGTCGCACGAGGCGGCCACGTGATGGTGAACATCCGGAAGTTCACCGGTGTCACGTTTCGCAGCCTCGACGAGCTCGTCGATCGCGGCATGCTCACCGCCCAGGCGGCCTCGTTTCTGCGGTCGTGTGTCAAAGCCCGACAGACGATCGTGTTCGCCGGGGCACCCGGCGCCGGCAAGACCACGATGCTGAACTGCTGCGCCGCCGAACTCGACCCGTCGTTGCGCGTCGTCGTCGCCGAGGAGGTCTTCGAGGCCGACATCGCGCTGCCCAACGTCGCCAGCATGCAGACGCGAGCCGCACGGACCGATCGCCCCGAGGTCGACCTTCGTCGCCTCGTCGCCGGCTTCCTCCGTATGGCACCCGACGTGGCCATCGTCGGCGAGGTCCGCGACCGGGAAGCACTTCCGCTGCTCCTGACCCTCTCGTCGGGCGTGAAGGGTTTCACGACGATCCACGCCGGCTCGGCTCGACAGGCCCTCACCCGGCTCCGGTTCATCTGCCAACTCTCGGACACCTCGAACGAGTTGCCGATGTCGGCGCTGAACAGCCTCGTCAGCGAAGCCATCGACGTGGTCGTCCATTGCGTCCGCACCCCGGACGGGCCTCGGGTCGGGTCGATCGTCTGCGTCGAGGACACCGCCACCACCGCAGACGCGACCGCGTTCACCGCGACCGACGTCTTCGCTCGCGATCCCCGAACCGACTCGCTCACGTGGACCGGAGATCTGCCCGCCCGCACCGGGCAGGCGTTCGCGGAGACCGGCCTCGACGTCCGCACCGTGCTCGATCCGGGAGTCGGCTCGTGACCGCTCTGATCATCAGCGCCGCCGCCGCCCTCGGGGTCTACTGGCTCTACACCGCGGTCGTGTTCGGCTGGCGCGGCTTCGGTTTCGGCCCAGCCGTCACCCGTCGCGCCGTCGTCGAACGCCGCGACGTCGACGCATGGCTACGGCAGGCCGGACTCGAAGACGTCGATCGCCGCGAGTTCGCCGCGGTGGTCGTCATGTTGTTCGTCCTCGGCGCAGTGGTCGGCTTCGCGGCGTTCGGCGGCGTGGTGCCCGCCGTGGTGCTCGGCGGCTTCGTCGCCTCGTTCCCGGTCGCTTCGTACCGAGTACGCCGCCAGGCTCGACGCCAACGGGCCCAGGAGGCCTGGCCCCGGATGATCGAGGAGATCCGGGTGCAGACGGCGTCGATGGGCCGGTCGATCCCCAACGCCTTGTTCGACGTCGGGCGGCGCGGCCCGGAGGAGCTCCGTCCCGCGTTCGAGGCCGCCCATCGCGAATGGCTCCTCACGACCGACTTCCCGCGAACGGTCAGTGTCTTGAAGGATCGACTCGCCGACCCCAGCGCCGACATGGCGACCGAGACACTGCTGATCGCCTACGAACTCGGTGGCACGGATCTGGATCGCCGGCTCGAGGCGCTAGCCGACGACCGCCTGCAGGACATGCAGGGGCGCAAGGACGCCCGCTCCCGTCAGGCCGGCGCTCGGTTTGCACGCATCTTCGTGCTCGCAGTCCCCGCCGGTATGGCACTCGCCGGCATGAGCATCGGCAACGGACGCTCGGCCTACCAGTCGACGACAGGACAACTCGTCGTCCTCGTCGCCCTCGCCATGGTCATCGGTTGCTGGACGTGGGCCGGCCAGGTGATGAAGCTGCCCGAACAGAAGCGGGTGTTCGTCGAATGAGTCGGATCGCGGTGCTTCTCGCACTGGTCGCCTTCACCGGCCTCGCGTTGGTCCTCTCGGAGCTGCGTTGGTTCCGCCGAGCCTCGCTCAGCGACCGGCTCGCGCCCTACGCGCCCGGACCCGCCCGTGCCCCTCGGCTCGGGCTGCTCTCGGTCGCCTCGTTCCGCGAGGTCGTGGCGCCCCTGTCGCAAGCCCTCGGCGAACGCGTCGCCGCGATCTTCGGCGTGAGCGAAGAACTCGGGATCCGGCTCCGCCGCATCCACTCCCCGCTCGAGGTCACCACGTTCCGCGTCCGCCAGCTCGCCTGGTCGGCTGCGACCTTCGTCTTCGGCGCCCTCGTGTCCGTTGCGCTCGGCGCTCCGGTGGCCGTCGCCGTTCTCGCCGTGCTCGGTGCCCCAATCCTCACCTTCCTCCTTCTCGAGCAGCAGGTCGCCGCCGCGTCCGCCGCCTGGCAGCGACGGATCTTCCTCGAGCTCCCGGTCGTGGCCGAGCAACTCGGCATGCTCACGTCCGCGGGATGGTCACTCGGGGCCGCACTCGCCCGGATCGCAGCCCGAGGCAGTGGTGCTTGTTCGGCCGACCTCGAACGGGTCATCCAACGCATGCGCCAAGGCCTGAGCGAGGTCGAGGCGCTCCGTGAGTGGAGCGAACTCGCCGACGTCGACGATCTCGACCGCCTGGTGTCGGTTCTGGCGCTCAACCGCGAGGCCGCCGACCTCGGCCGCCTCATCGCCGAGGAAGCCCGTTCGATCCGGCGAGAAGCCCAACGCGAACTGATCGAGACGATCGAGAAGCGCAACCAACAAGTCTGGATCCCCGTGACCGTCGCCGCCCTCATCCCGGGCGTGCTGCTGATGGGGGTCCCGTTCGTCGACGCACTCACGCTCTTCGGCGGATGAACGAACTCACAGGAAAGAGGAACAACCATGAGCAACACGACCCGTACCTGGATGGAGATCCAGATGGTGGTGACCTGGATGAACAACCGCACCGGCCGTCTCGTCGGCGATCGAGGTGAGGGCGTGATCAGCACGGCGATCGCCGTGCTCATCACGGCGTTCATCGGCGCGGCCATGTGGGTCGCCTTCGACCGCATCTGGGGCGACGCCGAGTCGAACATCGAAGGTGAAGTCAACTCCATCGGTGGCTGAGCGGGTGGACCGACGCCTGTCGCAGCGCCCTGATCCAACAACCGACCGAGGGGCCGGGATGGTCGGCACGAGCGCCGGGTTCCTCGTGTTCCTGCTGCTGTTGTTCGCGGCCGTCCAGATCTTGTTCAACCTGTACGCCAACACGATGGTGACCTCCGCAGCCCACGAGGCGGCTCGCAGCGTCGCCGGACATGCCGCGTCCGGGGATCGGTGCAGCGCGGTCGAGGGAGCGACGGAGCAGTTCGTCGAAGCGCTCGGCACCTACGGCGAGGAGGGCCGTGCCACCCTCGAGTGGACCTGTAGCGATCCTGCGTCGGTGACCGTCCAGGTCACCGCGGAGCACCCGACGATCCTGCCGGCGCGCATGTCCGGCCTCGTGGGGCTCGGACGCCTCGAACGAACGATCGTCATTCGCGTCGAGGGGTTCGTCGAATGAGGCGCGTCGCCCGGGCGCGGGGCGATCGCGGTCAGGTCGGCGGCATGGAGGTGCTGCCGTTCGGCTTCTTCCTCTTCGTGTCGCTGACCCTCTTCCTCGTCAACGTCTGGGGTGTCGTCGACGCCAAGCTCGCGGTCACCTCGGCGTCGCGCGAGGCCGCGAGGGCATTCGTCGAGGCACCCGACGCCACGACCGGCGCCGCCGAGGCCACCCGGCACGCCGACGAGACACTCGTCGCCTACGGACGAAGCGGCGAACGCGCCGAGATCGGTGTCCCCGTACTCCAGGACGGTTTCACCCGCTGCGGCCGGGTGACGATCGAGGTCACCTACGACGTCCCGGCACTGTCGATCCCGTTCATCGGCGGGTTCGGCCAGGTCACGACCGTTCGGTCGACCTACACGGAGCTGATCGACCCCTTCCGCGACGGGCTTCCGGGAGCGGCGACATGCTGAGGTCCGACCGCGGCTCGGTGATCATGATGTTCCCGGCGGCGTTCATGGTCATGATCGTGCTCGGCGCGATCGTGATCGATGTCAGCCTGAGCCAGGTGCGGGCTCGGGAACTCGAAGCGGTGGCGTCCTCCGCGGCGAACGACGCACTGGCTGCCCTAGACGTCGCCGAACTCCGCACCAGCGGCGAACTCCGTTTCGACCTCGACCGGGCGCGGACGATCGTGTCCGAATCGGTCGTACGGGGCGCCTTGCCCGATGCGACCGTGGTCGACGTCGTCGTCATCGACGCCGGAGGTGCGCTGCGGCTCGAAGTCACGCTGACCCTCGACGTCGACTTCATCATGGCGCCGGCCCTCCCTGGCGATCTCGACTCCACCACCATCACGCGCACGCGGTCGGTGTCGATCCTCGGCTAAGCGGCGGTCACGTCACCGTCTGTGATGCGGTACGAGCGGATCTCGCCGGCCGTCGGGGCGATCACGACGTGGAGCAGCATCCCGAACGGGTCGAAGCGACCGGCGTCGGCGATGTCGACGGCCGACGGCACCGCTTCGCCGTTCGGGTGCGAGTGGGCGATGCCGATCAGCTGCTCCCCTGCCGCGTCGATCGCCTGCTCGGCGGCGAGCTGTTCGTGCGGCTCGAAGACGAAACGGGTGGGTGACGCGGCGGCGTTCGTGATCGGCACGAAGCGGACGACCCGGCCGGTGTCGGGATCGCCGACGAGGTAGCCGCACGCCTCGTGGGGTAGACACGCATCGGCGTGGGCAAGCAGCTCGGCCTGGACGGCTTCGGGGATCTCCGACACGAGGCGACGCTACCGGCACGGGTACGGTCGCCTCATGCTGTTCGAGACGTGGGGCGCGACCCCGGCCGAGATCGCGAAGCCCGTCGTCGGCGACGAACTCATCCCCGACGCCACCCTCGTGGCCACCCGCTCGATCGACTGCGACGCCCGCCCGGCCGAGGTCTACCCGTGGCTCGCCCAGATGGGTTTCGGCAAGGCGGGTTGGTACAGCTACGACTGGCTCGACAACCTCGGCCGCAAGAGCGCCACCGAGATCATGCCGGCGTGGCAGGTGATCGAAGGCGATCCCGTCCCCGGCGGCCCGATCGCATTCACCGCCGCCATCGCCCGGCCCGGCGAGGCGTTCGTGCTCGCCATCGGGCGCAATCTGCTCGACTTCACGCTCGCCTTCGATCTGCGGCCCGACGGCGGCGGCACCCGCCTCGTCAGTCGGGTGCGGGCCCGGCTCCGCTTCCCCGGCGGCCGGCTCGTCGAACGTTTCGGGCTCGGGCCCGGCGACGGGATCATGGTGCGCAAGCAGCTGCTCGAACTGCAGAGACGCACCGCTCGCTGACGGCCCACGCCGGTACCGTGGACGGATGGCCAAGTCGCAAAAGAAGCGTGACATCCCGGCAGGGGCGACCGCCGTCGCCACCAACCGCGTCGCGCGCCGCGACTACGACATCGTCGACGAGATCGAGTTCGGCATCATGCTCAAGGGCAGCGAGGTGAAGTCGCTGCGCGAGAGCAAGGTGCAGCTGCAAGACGCCTACGCCATCTTCTTCCAGCGGGAGCTGTGGCTGGTCGGGCTCAACATCTCGGCCTACTCGCACTCGAGCGCTGCGTTCGCCCACGACAACGATCGTCGCCGCAAGCTGCTCGCCCACCGTCACCAGCTGGAGAACTGGTCGAGCCGGGTCGACCGCGAAGGGCTCGCCATCATCCCGCTCGCGCTCTACTTCAAGGAAGGCAAGGCGAAGATCTCGATGGGTCTCGCCCGGGGCAAGAAGCAGCACGACCGGCGCCAGGACATCGCCAAGCGAGACGCCGATCTCGACGCCCGCAAAGCCATGTCACGCGCCAACCGCGCCGACCGGCTGGCGAAGTACGGCTGACGCTTAGCGCTTCGACCCGGCGGGGAACTCGAAAGGCATCACACGGGGGCCGCGGACCTGACCGCCGGCCCACGCCATCTCCTCGCCCTTGCGCAGCGAGAACTCGGGGATGCGCTCCATCCAGACCTTCAGCGCCGTGGTCATCTCGAGGCGGGCCAGGTTCGATCCGGCGCAACGGTGGATGCCTGAACCGAAGGCGATGTGGCGGTTGCGGGCCCGATCGATGATGAATTCGTCGGGGTTCTCGAAGTGGTCCGGGTCGTGACACGCCGCCGGGAAGTTCATCAAGACCTTGTCGCCCTGCTTGATGTGCACATCGTCGTTGAACTCGATGTCGTGCTCGGCGACCCGAGCCATCGTCACTGGCGCGTAGAAACGAAGAAACTCCTCCACCGCCGCCGGCAACAGGTCGGGTTCGTTCGCCAGGCGCTCACGATCCGACGGGTTGGTGGCGAGATGCCACAGCGCCGAACCGATCGAACTCCACGTCGTGTCGATGCCGGCCACGATCAACAGGTTCGTGATGCCGATCACGACGTCCTGGGTGATGTTGGCCTCGGGATGATCGAGCTCCATGAACAACAGCTCGGTGAGCAGATCGTCCTGGGGATCCTCGGCCCGCTTGGCGACCTCTGCACCGATGAAACCGAGCAGCTCGAAACGGGTCTGGATCCGCAGCTCGGGATCCTTGATGCCCTCGCCGAGCACACCGTTGACCCAGGTCACGAACTGGTCGGCCATGCCCTCGTCGATGCCGATCATGTGGGCGATCACCCGCGGCGGGATCTGCTGGGCGTAGTCCTCGGCACCGTCGCATCGACCCGACTCGATGAAGCCGTCGATCAGCGAGTGGGCGAGCTCCTCGGTGTAGCCCTCGTAGGCGGTCACCGCCTTCGGCGCGAACGCCGGCAGCAGCATCCGGCGCGTCCAGGTGTGGATCGGCGGATCCGCGGTGATCGGTGCCGCCGCGATCTGCTGCTCGTAGCGCGACATCTCCGCGGCGCCCGGAGGCGGTGGCATCACCAGCACCTGGCGTGACGACAGCTCGTCGGTCATCTTGGCCATCGCCCGGACGTCGTCGAACTTCGTCGGATTCCACGAACCCCCGAGCCGGTCGGTGTGGGCGACAGGGCACTGCGCCCGCATCTCGGCCCAGATCGGCACCGGGTTCTCGACATAGTCCTTGTCCCGGATGTCGTAGTCGGTGGTCCAGTCCTCGACCGGGCCGCCCTCGGCCCAGATCTCGGGCGGGGTCTCGACCTTCATCTTCTCGTGCAGATCCGGCGTATCCGTCATGCGACGACGGTAACACTCCGCGCCGTTTACGGCGTAAGGCGAGAGAACCCGAGGGCCGGTCGTCAGAGCGGGGCGCTACGATGGGTGATCCGGCGGGCGACCGTCGGCGCTGTTTGACAAGAGAACGGCACCCAGGGGCTGATCGGTTTCGACGTTGGGACCAGGATGCGATGGCGTGCGACCGGAGTTGCTCAGACTCCCAAAACGGGGCAACCAAAGAGACGCCGATACGGACGATCTCACTCTCGCTGCCTGATCTGATCAGGTAACAGAGAGTCATTGTGGCGCAGCAATGCGTCACGGGGCCTGATCACTGCAGCCTGTCACCAGAAGCAGTGGTGGACGGTGGGAGAGACCACTGACCGCAGGGAACAGACCGCTGACATCTGGGAAAGACCAGGCGGCCGAGCTTGCTCGTTCGACCCGGCGATCCCACAGCCGTGAGTGGGAACCACGGGAATGGTCGTAGCGCGTCACGTGACCACCTGACGGACGAGGGTTCGATTCCCTCCAGCTCCACAGCGAAGATCACGAACGGTCGGGAACCAGACCCGGTTCCCGACCGTCTGACGTCCATGCCGTTCTTCTTGCGCACCACCTCCCTCCTCCTCGCGCTCGCCGTGTTCGCCGGCGCCTGCGGCGACGACGAGACCACCACGACCGATACCGACGACTCGGGTTCCGGCGCCGGCACGATCGCCGACCGCGAGTTCTGGTCCACCGCCGTCACGATCGACGGCGAACCCTTCGCCCTCGTCGACGGCACCCGCATCACCCTGCGCTTCGACGCCGCGTCGATCAGCGCCGGCGCCGGCTGCAACAACCTCGGCGGCGACTACACCATCGACGGCGACACTCTCTTCGTCGGCGATGTGTTCCAGACCGAGATGGGGTGCGACCCGCAGCGCCACGCCCAGGACGATCTCGTCATCGACCTGCTCACCGCCGCGCCCACGCTCACCCTCGACGGCGACAGCCTCACCGTCGCCACCGACACCACCACCATCGTCCTGGTCGACAAGAAGGTCGCCGAGCCCGACCTCGCCCTCGAGGCGACGACGTGGGAGGTCACCGGCTTCTTCGACGAGGTCGCCGCGTGGAGCTACGCCGTCGACGTCGCCTCCACTCTCACCTTCCGCGAGGGCTCCCTGGAGGTCGTCGACGCCTGCGGCACCACCTCGATCCCGACCGTCACGACCGACGCCGGGGTCGAACTCACGCCGCCCGACACGTGGCCGGCCTGCTTCGGCGCGGCCCCCGAGGCCACCCGCGATCTGCGCCGAGCGCTCGAGTCGGGGTTCGTCACCGCCGAGATCGATGGGCGCAACCTGCGCCTGTCGTCCGCCGGTGACCTCGGCGTCACCGCTGTCGCTGGAGCCTGAACCCAGCGGCTAGCGTCTCGCCCATGGTGGGCGCAATGGACACACGGACAACCGGTTCGATCGACGACGCCGTCGCCGCCGGCGACTGGGCCGACGTCGCTCGACGACTCGCCGAGGGCGAAGGGCGCGACGGCGACGGGCGCCTCGTCGCCGAGACGCTGCGACCCGACACCATCGACCCGTCCGACCTGCACCAGATCCGCCAGGCCTACATCCGCCTCCGCCCCGACCGCCCCGCCCGACCGTGGCAGCGGCGAGCGGGAGCGCTCGCCGCCGCACTCCGGCGCGACGGCCTCGTGCGCGTCCCCGGCGCGCTGTCGGGCGAACGCCTCGCTCGGGTCCAGGCCGACATCGACACCGGCCTCGCCGCCAAGGAGCCGGTCGACTTCGTCATGTACGACCAGAAGGAGTACTGGCAAGAGGAGCACCAGGCCTGGGTGTTCAACGACGCCCTCGAACTCGCCTGGGATCTCGCCTGGCTGTGCCGCAACCGCTGGCTCGTGCACACCGCCCGCACGTATCTCGGCAAGACCCCGCACATCAAGCGGGTCTACGGCATGCGCTACCTCCCGAAGGAAGGTATCGACTCTCACCAGTACGGGTGGCACCACGACATGGAGGACCGCTACCTCAAGGTGATGGTGCTGCTCAGCGACGTCGAGGACGACGGCCAGTACATGAGCTACATCCGAGGCACGCAGAACGCCACGTACCCGCGTGATCGCTTCTTCAAGAACGTGCTCACGTGGGACGACATCGACCACGAACCCGACGCCGCCCCGGTCACCCGCACGATCGGCAAGGCCGGCGACGCCTTCTTGTTCGATCCCAACGGCATGCACCGCGGGATCCGCTCGCTCGGCGCACCTCGCGACGCGATCTTCATCGAGTTCACCGCCGACGGGAACCTCGGCAACGTGTGGGGCAGCAAGCTCGGGCTCACCGATCCGCATCTGTTCGGCACGACCGACGTCGACCCGCTCCACCGCTTCCGGAACCTCGAACCGAAGTGGGAGCGGGTGAAGGTCAACCCCCGCAAGCACACCACCTGGATCGAGTCGCTCGACGACCCCGATCGCTGGCTACGTCCCTCCGACGTGCGCCGCTTCCCCTTCCGCTCACGGCCGTCCACCGCTGCCGTCGATGTCGGGCAGGCGCACCAGCCGGAGTACGTTCCCCCACCGGACCAGGGAGCACCATGAACAAGATCCTCATGACGATGTGCGCGCTCGCGCTCGTCGCCGCCGCGTGCGGCGACGGTGACGACGAGACGACAGCGGAAACGACCACCACGACGACCACCGAGGCGCCGGCCACGACCACCACCGCGGCGCCGACCACCACCAGCACCACGACGACGACCACGACGACGACCACCACCGAGGCACCCCTCGCCTGGCGTCAGGTGATCGCCGGCGACGACTGCTTCTGCTCCGACGGTTCGGAGTACAGCTACTGGGTCCGCGAGGGCGACCCCAGCAAGGTGATGCTGTTCTTCGACGGCGGCGGCGCGTGCTTCTCGGCCGAGAGCTGCGACCCCAGCGGCTCGCCGACCTACAGCATCGCCGCCGACGACGACCTCAATCAGTCGACGAACGGCGTCTTCGATCTCGACAACCCCGAGAACCCGGTCGGCGACTGGACGATGATCTTCATGCCGTACTGCACCGGCGACGTGCACATCGGCACCAACGCCGCGCAGGACTACGGCGACGGCATCGTCGTCAACCACACCGGCTACCTCAACGCCACCAAGGGCTTCGACGAGGTCGTCGCCAACTACGCCGACGCCGACCAGGTTCTGGTCACCGGTTCCAGCGCCGGTGGCGTGCCTGTCCCGCTCTTCGCCGGCCTGCTCGCCGACGCCCTTCCCGAGGCCGAGATTCTCGGGCTGCCCGATGCCTCGGGCGGTTACCCGAGTACGCCGCTGGTAAACACGGTGATCGGCGGGCTCTGGGGCACCGAGGGCGCCGTGCCCGACTGGTCGACCACCGAGGGCATCGGTGCGGCCGAGATGGGCATCCCCGACCTCTACCGCTATGCCGGTCTCGAGTTCCCCGACATCCGTTGGGCCCGCTTCGACCACGCCTTCGACGGTGTGCAGTCGTCGTTCTCGGCGCTCGCCGGTCTCGAGGATTCCTCGGTGAAGGCCGTCCTCGACATCAACGAGGGCCTCACCGAAGACGCCGGCATCGATCTTCCCGTCTATGTCGCGCCGGGCACCGAGCACACGATCATGGGCCGAGCCGAGATGTACGACCTCGAGGTCGAAGGCGTTCGCTACGTCGACTGGCTGACCGACTTCATCGCCGGTGAGGCCATCGGCGATGTCGTCTGCACCGAGTGCGGCGACCCGTCCTGACGATCACGATCTCCATCTGAACGCGACGACGGCGGCCCCGAGGGGGCCGCCGTCGATTGTTCATGTCGTCTCGCTACCAGAGGCCGACCGGGTCGATCAGCTGGCCGGTGAGGAACTCACCACCGGGGCCGCCGTACGCGCCCGAGATCACCAGCGCACCACCGGCGATGGCGAGGTTCTTCATGAACATCGACATCTCGAGTTGCTTGGCCTGATCGTCGGTCTCCTTCCAGAAGGCGTGCATGACGAACGCCAGGACCAGCATCAGCACCGCCAACAACAGCGCGGCCAGATCGGTGAGCGCACCGAGCAACATGGCGACGCCGCCGAGCGCCAGGCATGCACCACTGATCTGCACGAGCAGCTGCGAGTTCTCGCCGAGGCCCTTCGTCTGGGCGTAGGCCGTCGAACCCTCGGTGTCGGCGAAGTGGCCGATGCCACTGCCGATGAACAGCGCCGAGAAGACGATGCGACCGAGCATCATCACCGTGTCGAAATCCATGCGGATCCCCCTTGTGTCTTGCCGTGCCCGCCCACGGCGGGAGGGCACGGACCCAGCATCTCAGGTCTGGCCGCCGCTCGCAGCAGAACCGCGACGGCCGGTTCGCACCTGCGTGCCGCCGGTCACTACGGTGTGAACGTTCGCTTACTTCCGGCCCAGCGATTTGGAGTGACGATTGTCTGACACGATGACCCCCACCGAGGTCGACGAGTTTCGTGCCCGTTGCCGCGAGTTCCTCGATGAACACGCGACCGGCATGAATCTGAGCGGCGACCCAGACCCGCGCGGCTCCAAGCGTCTCGAGTACGGCCAGGTCTTCCAGAAGGCGCTGACCGACGCCGGTCTCGCCGGCCTCACCTACCCCAAGGAGTACGGCGGCCAGGGCCTCACCAAGGAACACGAGCGCATCTGGCGTGAGGAGTACGGCAAGTACCCCAACATGACGTTCGAGTTCACGATCAGTCATGGCATGTGCCTGCCGATGCTCGCCGAGTACGGGACTCCCGAACAGAAGTCCGCGTACCTGGGCGACAACATCTCCGGCGACAAGGTCTGGTGCCAGATGTTCTCCGAGCCGGGCGCCGGCTCCGACGTCGCCAGCCTCCAGACCAAGGCCGAACGCGACGGCGACACCTGGGTCATCAACGGCCAGAAGGTGTGGACCACCCTCGCCCACGTGTCCGACTACGGCGTGATCATCGCCCGCACCGACCCGAACGTGCCCAAGCACGCCGGCATCTCGATGTTCATCGTGCCGCTCGACGCCCCCGGCGTCGAAATCCGCCCGATCCACCAGATCGACGGCGGCAAGCACTTCAACGAGGTCTTCTTCACCGACGTCTCGATCCCGGCCGAGAACCTGCTCGGCGATCTCAACAACGGCTGGAACATGGCCACCGCCATGCTCATGTACGAGCGGGTCGCCATCGGCTCCGGTTCGGTCAGCGGCGTGCGCCACGAGCGGGCCGACCAGCTCATCGAGCAGGCCCAGAAGCTCGGCAAGATCGAGGATCCGGTCGTGCGCGACCGCCTGATGAAGCTCTACATCATGGAGACCACGGCGTCGCTCGTCTCGATGCGCACCCGCGCCGAGCTTCAGGCTGGCAAGACCCCGGGACCGGGCGGTTCGCTCGGCAAGCTCATCGGCACCAACAACATGAACTTCGCCCGTGATCTCTCGCTCGAGCTCATCGGCCCCGGTTCGGTCGCCTGGGACGGCGAAGGCGGCGGCTGGGCCCGCACCGCACTCACCGGGCTGCAGGGCGGGATCGCCGGAGGCACCAACGAGATCCAGCGAAACATCATCGGCGACCGTGTCCTCGGGCTCCCCCGCGACATCGACGTGTCGAAGAACGTGCCCTTCAGCGAACTGAAGGTCGGCACCCAGCGCGACTGATCCGAGTCAGCTCACACAGGCCACGACCGCTTCGGTGAGGCGGGTTGCCCGGGGATCCCCCATCAGCCCGCCCGCCATCTGGTTCATGACATAGCCGTACCCGATCCCGAGATCGGGATCGGCGTACCCGAGCGAGCCACCCGCCCCGGAGTGGCCGAACGAACGCGGCCCGGCGAGCGGCAACACCCCGTCGGGCAACATGAACCCCATCCCGAACTTCGTCTCCATCACGAGGCTCTTGTCAGGGCCTTCGGTGACGGGGATCGTCGCCCGCTCGCGGGTGGCGTCGTCGAGGAGGCGCACCCCGCCGACGTCGCCGACGGTGGCCGCATAGATCGTCGCGAGGCTTCGGGCGTTGGTGATGCCGGCCGCGCCGGGGATCTCCGAGGACCACACGTCGCCGCGGTTGAAGGTGTTCTCGCCGACGAGGTTGAAGCGCCCATCGAGCGACAGCGCCCGGCCCCCCATCGTGCCGGGCCCCATCACCGACATCATCAGCGCGAGCATCTCGGGATCGCTCGGCGGCGGAGCGTTACGGATCGGCGCGACCCGGCCGTGCTCGGATTCGGGCAACCCCATGTGGAACTCGACCCCGAGCGGCTCGACGACGTTGGCCTGGAGCCACTCGTTCATTCGCGTGCCGGTGACCCGACGCAGGATCTCGGCCGCGATCCATCCGTAGGTGATCGCGTGGTAGCCGTGGCTGCCGTCGGGCTCCCACAGGGGCGCCTGCGCGGCGAGGGCGTCGACGATCGGGGTGACGGCGAGGATCTCCTCGAGCGGCGGGGGATCATCGACCGATGCCAGACCCACCCGATGGCTGATCGCCCACGAGATCGGCAGGTCGCCCTTGTCCGCCGCGGCGAACTCGGGCCAGATCGAACTGACCGGCGCGTCGTAATCGAGTTCGCCCGCCTGGGCGAGCATGGCGAGACAGATGGCGGCGACGCCCTTGGTCGAGGAGAAGACCAACTGGAGGGTGTCGGCGTCGTAGGCCCGACCCGAGTCGTCGGCGGTACCGCCGGTCAGGTCGGCGACGAGCTTGCCGTCGTGGACGAGGCTGAAGCCGGCACCGACCTCCCCGTCGATCTCCCAGTTGGTTGCGAAGGCGTCGGCGATCGCGCCGTACCCGTCCTCCACGAACCCGTTGATCTCGACCATGGCTACTCCCCCGTTCGGTGTGGGCCGACGGTAGCAACTCGACCCCACCCCGAGGGAATGCGTCCGTGCCAGACTGCGTTCTCCCGGGAACCCCCAACGGATGGAACCCTGGCTCTCACGGATGGAGCCTGGGCCCGACAAAGGAGATCGTGATGCAGTTGGCGATGGTCGGACTCGGCCGCATGGGTGCGAACATCGTTCGCCGGTTGATGGCGGAGGGCCACGACTGTGTCGTGACCGATGTCGATGCCGCAGCGATCGCCGAACTCGAGGCCGCAGGCGCCACGGGCGCGGCCGATCTCGCCGACCTGGCCGCCAAGACCGATGGCCCCCGCCATGTGTGGATCATGGTGCCGGTGGCGATCGTCGACCGGATCATCGATCAGCTGATCGAGGTGCTCGAGCCGGGCGACACGATCATCGACGGGGGCAACTCCTTCTACCGCCACGACATCGACCGGGCCGATCGCCTCGCCGAGCACGGCCTGCACTATGTCGACGTCGGCACCAGCGGCGGGGTGTACGGCCTCGAACGCGGCTTCTGTCTCATGGTCGGCGGCGAGGCCGACGTCGTCGCCAACATGGGGCCGCTGTTCGACACCATCTCCCCGCCCATCGATTCGGTGCCCCGCACCGAGAACCGCACGGGCGGCATCATCTCGGCCGAACACGGCTGGCTGCATTGCGGCCCGGCCGGCGCCGGCCACTTCGTCAAGATGGTCCACAACGGGATCGAGTACGGGATGATGGCCGCCATCGCCGAGGGTCTCGGCATCCTCGAGGCAGCCGACTCCGGCACCGAGGAACGTCAGGCCGACGCGGAGACGGCGCCGCTCGAAGACCCGCGGGCCTACCAGTACGACTTCGACATCGAAGCGATCACCGAGCTCTGGCGCCGCGGCAGCGTCATCAACAGCTGGCTGGTCGATCTCACCGCCAACGCGTTCGCCGAGGATCCGCAGCTGTCACAGTTCGCGGGCCGGGTGTCCGACAGCGGCATGGGTCGCTGGACGGTGAAGGCCGCGGTCGACACCGGCGTGCCCGCTCACGTGATCACTGCGTCGCTGCTCGAACGATTCGCCAGCCGTGACAACTTCGACTACGCCGGCAAGGCGCTCTCCGCGATGCGCATGCAGTTCGGCGGCCACGACGAGAAGAAGAGCTGAGCTGATGATCGGTGAACCGGCCGATGCGCTGGTGCTGTTCGGCATCACCGGCGACCTCGCCAAAAAGAAGCTCATCCCGGCGCTCTACGAACTGACCGCCGAGGGGCGCCTCGATATGGCGGTCGTGGGCACCGCCCGCAGCCAGTGGAGCGACGACCGCCTCGCGCAACACGTCCGGGAGGTGCTGGAGGGCCGCGACCCCGAGATCGTCGACCGACTCTGCGCTCGCCTCAGCTATGTCGAGGGCGATTACCAGAACCCGGCCGTCTACGAACTCATCGCCGAGAAGCTCGGCGGTGCCCGACTCCCCGTCTTCTTCATGGCGATCCCACCCTCGCTGTTCGACGACGTCGCCACCGGGCTCGCCGGCGTCGGCTTCGCCGACAACGGTCGACTCGTCGTCGAGAAGCCCTTCGGGCGCGACCTCGCAAGTGCGGTCGAACTCAACGAGATCCTCCACCGCCACTTCCACGAGGATCAGATCTTCCGCATCGACCACTTCCTCGGAAAGGAGCCGGTGCAGAACCTGCTCGTGTTCCGGTTCGCCAACGCGTTGCTCGAACCGATCTGGAACCGCCACCACGTCGCGAGCGTGATGGTGACGATGTCGGAGTCCTTCGGCATCGAAGGCCGCGGTCGCTTCTACGACGGGGTGGGCGCGATCCGCGACGTCATCCAGAACCATCTGCTCCAGATCGTCGGCCTGCTGGCGATGGAGCCTCCGGTCTCGAGCGAGCCCGACGCGCTGCGCGACGAGGTCGTGAAGGTGATGAAGGCGATTCCCGCCCTGACCCCTGACGACGTCGTGCGAGGCCGCTACGACGGCTACCTCGACGAAGACGACGTCTCACCCACCTCCGACACCGAGACCTACGCCGCCGTCCGCTTCGAGGTCGACAACTGGCGGTGGGCGGGCGTGCCGTTCTGCATCCGCGCCGGCAAGAGCATGGCCGACACCATCACCGAGGCCGTCATCGAGTTGCGGCAGACCCCGCAGGATCTCTTCGCCCCTGCGGGCAAGCCGCCGCCCAACGTCATCCGCTTCCGGATGAAGCCCGACGACGTCATCTCGATGTCGATGCAGGCCAAGGTGCCCGGCGACGGGCTTCGGGCCCAGGGGGTCGACCTCACCGTCGACTACGGCGAGGCGCTCGGCGGCGACGGCCCCGACCCCTACGAGCGGCTCATCGGCGACGCGATCGACGGCGACCCGCGCCTCTTCGCCCGCCAGGACTCCGTGGAGGAGGCGTGGCGGATCGTCGAAGGGGTCCTCGATTCCCAGACCCCGATCCACGAGTACCGCCGGGGCAGCTGGGGGCCGGACTGCGGCCCGCTCCTCCCTGCCGGCCTCTGCTGGCCGGATCCCTGACGTGACCTCGTCGATCCGGGTTCGCCTCTCGGCGACGGCACAGGGCGCAGCCGACGACGCCGCCGCCTGGGTCGCAGCCCGCGCCGTGGAGGCCATCGAGCGAGACGGCCGCTTCGTCTGGGCGGTGTCAGGCGGATCGACGCCGGCGCTGTTCCTCGACGCCCTCACCATCCACGATCGGGTCGACTGGTCGGCGGTGCACCTGTTCCAGGTCGACGAGCGCATCGCACCCGCCGGGAGCAACGACCGCAACGACACCATGATCCGTCACAGGTTCGTCGACCACGTCCCGGCCGTGCACTATCACCCCATGCCCGTGGAAACCGATGACCAGGGCTCGGCGCTCGTCGACCACCTCACCGACCTCGAACGGCTCACCGGCACCCCGGCCCGGCTCGACCTGATCCAGCTCGGCCTCGGCGACGACGGCCACACCGCGTCGCTGGTGCCCGGCGATCCCGTCCTCGACGCCGACGGCGACCTGGCGATCACCGCCGAGTACAAGGGCACCCGGCGGTGGACGATGACCGTCCCGCTGATCAACCGGGCGCACGAGCGCTTGTTCCTCGTCACCGGCGCCGGGAAGGACGACGCCCTCGGCCGGTTGGCCGAGGGCGATCCGGGTGTTCCCGGGTCCCTGATCACCGCCGATCGGACGTTCTTGGCGACCGACCGACGGATTTCGGGCTTCTCGTTCGATTGAGGGGGTGGGAGCGGGGTTCGACCAGGCGGGTTGGTCTCAACCCGCTCCCACCTCCATCAGCCGACGACCTCGATGCTGACCACGAGGTGACCGGCGAGCTCGACGTCGAGGCCACGGATCTCGTCGTCGGCGTCGCCGGCGCCGGTGTTCGGGCCGGCCTGGCGGGGGGCCTGATCCGGGCCGGCCGCGACGGCCTGATCGGCCTCGGTACCGGCGTCGTAGAGACGCAGCTGGTCGGTCAGGTCACCGGAGATCGGGTCGGCGCCGTCGAACAGCGCCACGTTGCTGAGGCCGACGAACCAGTCGTTCGACTGCACCAGCATCGAGGCGAGGTTCAGGTAGTCACCCTCGTGGGCGACGAACTCGAAGGTGTAGGACTGGCCGGGGACGGCCGGGCCGGCTTCGTCGGCACCCTCGGGGATCGCGGCGGCACCGACGTGACCGACGCCGGCCGCTTCGAGCTCGGCGACGAGATCGGCCGGACCACCGTCCTCGGCGAGGATCTCCAGACCTGCGGACGCCTGGGTCCCGGGGACGAACAGGGCGTCGGCCTCGGGGGCGGCGACGTAGGCGATCGGGGCGAACGGCGTGGTGATGCCGGTCAGCGGAGCGAGTTCCGCGACGAGGTCGGCCGGGCTGCCATCCTCGGCGAGGATCTCCAGACCGGCGGACGCCTCGATGCCCTCGGTGAACAGCGAGACGTTCTCGTCGTGCACGACCCAGGCCACCGGCGCGATCGGGCCGGAGACCGAGGCGTCCCCACTCACGTTCTCGATGCGCACGATCGTGTTGCCGTCGTCCTGCGGGTCGAGGGTGACCTGGATGTAGTCGGCGGCGTCGAAGCCCTCGACCGGGCGGATGGCCGAGTTCGGATCATTGTCGCCGGTGTTCGGGCCGGCCTGGCGAGGCGCCTGATCGGCACCTTCGCCCGGAGTCTGGTCGGCTTCGGTGCCGGCGTCCCACAGCGACACCTGCGACGTCACGTTGCCGGAGACCGGGTTGCCGTCGGCGTCGAAGAGGGCGAGGCCGCCGGGGCCGGGCGACCAGAACCAGTCGTTGGTCTGGACGAACATCGACGCGAAGGTCAACAGCACCGACGAGCGGGGCACGACGAACTCGTAGCCGCTCCCGGGGCCGGCCGGACCGGCCTCGGTGCCGTCGAAGGGAATCGGCTGGGCGCCGCTGGCGGCGATGGCGAAGTCGTCCGAGGTGTTCTCGAGGGTGACGCGGAAGGTCACGACGTCGGCCATGTCGGACATGTCGTCCTCATCGGCCATGTCCTCTTCTTCGGCCATGTCGTCCTCGTCGGCCATGTCGTCTTCTTCGGCCATGTCGTCCTCGTCGGCCATCTCGTCTTCGTCGGCCATCTCGTCTTCCTCGGCCGCGTCGTCGTCGGTCGCGGCCGTCTCGACGGGGTCGTCATCGGCACACGCAGCGGCGAGCAGCAGGATCGCCGCCAGCACGGCGAGGAGTCGGGTGAGTCGTTGCATCGGGGTTTCCTCCATCGGAACGGCACGAACGGTCGCCGTGCACCGGACGGACAACGAGGTACCGGTTCCGCGGGGTTCCTGGTCGAATGTCACGGACCAGATCCGGAGGTCACCGGGTTACGGGCCGATTTCGGCCGACTACGGTTGCCGCCGATGGCCCCTGAGCTCGAGCCCGAACTCGTTTCTCTCTTCGAATCACTGGGAATCGCCGCCGACGACATCCCGTCCGAGGTCGCCCGCCAGATCGAACTCGCATCCGATCGCGTGCTCGGACGACACGATCGCTACTCGGTCCGCGACCTCGCCGACCGTTTCGGTCGCGACCCTGAGGAGATGTGCGTCGTGTTCGCCGAGATCGGCATCCGCGTCCACGACATCGACGCGGTGCTCTTCAACGACCGCGACACCGACCTGGTCACCTTCATGACCGCAGCGGCCGACCAGTTCCTGGCCGACAACGAAGGCGACGAGATCCTCAACGTCATCGGCTCGGCGATCGAGACGATCGCCGAAGCCGCGGTGGCCAGCCACGTCCAGGGCCCCGAGCGTCGGCTGCAGCGTGACGTCGACGGCGTGTTCCTCAATCGCGACATGACCCAACTCGGACTCTCCCTCGGCGACATCCTCCCGATGGTCTTCCGCCACCACCTCCGACAGGGCGCGCAACGACAGCGCCGCACCCAGAACAAGGATCACCGGGAG
>JBCBYI010000110.1:0-13853 GCA_039815945.1 Actinomycetota bacterium
CCGGCAGGAGCGCCACGATGCCACCCAGCAGCACGGCGAAGAGATCGAGGCTGATCGCCCCCAGGATCACCGGTTGACGCCGAATGAAGCCGAGACCGGCACGAGCGTCGCGCAGTGCCTGGAGCCCACCACGCGTCGCCAGGCGGCGAGTCGGGAGCGCGGGGATGACCGAGATGAGCGCCGCGGCCACGACGTACGCCGCCGCACTGACCGCATAGGGCGCCGCCGGGTCGACGACGAAGAGGAAGCCGGCCGCGACCGGTCCGAGGATGCCACCGGCCTGGAACGCGACCGAGCGCAGCGCGATCACCCGCTCGAGCGACTCGGCGGGCGCGACATCGATGGCGAGCGCCCGCACCGCCGGCGAGGCGAGGGAGCGCGAGAAGCCGTAGACGACGACAAGGGCGAAGATCGGCCCGACCCGGCTCGGGTCGGTGGAGACGTACCAGAAGAGCCCGACCGACGTCGCAACCTCGCCGAGGATGCCGACCGCGAACACCCGTCGCCGGTCGAATCGGTCGGCCAGGGCACCGGTGAAGGGCGCAGCGACAGCGAGCGGCACGAACTCGGCGAGACCGAGCAGGCCGAGATCGAGCTCGCGTCCGGTCATGTCGAAGACCTGCTTGCCGAGGATCGTGATCTGCCCGACCGTCGCGAACGAGGTCAGGAACGACGTCGCGAGCAGGGCCCGGACTGCGAAGGGCAGGCGGGCTCGAGGAGGCGCCTCGCTCACTCCGCCCGCATGACGTCGATCACCTGCTCGGCGAAGCGGTGCACGTGCTCGGGCGTGGACGGATGCCCGAAGTCCATCGTGAAGTGGGTGATCTCCATCTCCCGCAGATGGGAGAGGTGGTCGAGGAGCGCCCGGCTCTCGGCATCGGTGGTCGGCAGGGGGCGCTCGACCGTGGTGCCGACCTCGATCGCCCCGGGGTCGCGGCCTGCGTGCTCGGCCGACTCTCTGACGATGCCGAGCCGCATGCGCCAGTCGTCGTCGTCGAGGAAGAAGCAGTTCCACTGGTCGGCCTGGCGCCCGACGAGGGGGAGGCCGACCTTGGCGCCGAACGCACCGATGCAGACCCGAGGAACCGGATCCGGCAGCGGCGGCGCGCTCGCGTCGTCGATCGAGTAGTGCACGCCGTCGAAGCTCGGATGATCCTCGGTCCACATCAGGCGACAGATCTGGACCAGCTCTTCGAGTTGGGCGAACCGCACCGACGGCTTGGGGAAGTCGTACCCGTACGCGGCGTACTCCTCGGCCCGCCAGCCCGCGCCGATGCCGAGGACGAAGCGTCCGCCCGAGAGGGTCTGGAGGGTGGCGGCCATCTTCGCCGTGAGCGCAGGCGGCCGGTACCCGTGGCCGAGCACGTGATGGCACAGGGTGACGTCGGGGAACTTCGCGCCGAGCCAGGTGAGCGTGGTCCACGCCTCGAGGAAGGGATCGGTGCGGGCGTCGAAGCCGTAGAAGTGGTCGGCGATCCAGAGACTGTCGAAGTACGGAAGGGCCGTCGGCAGGATGTGCTCTTGCTGGTAGAGGACGATCGACTGATGGTCACTGCCCGCGTTGCCGATGACGGGCGAGAGCCACCCGAACTTGAGATCGTGAGTCATGGGCGCACGCTACGCCCTCGCAACGAGGGCCGGGTGGCCTGCTGCGGGATGCTCCGCGAGGATGCGGGATGCTCGTCGTCCGCTCGGAGCTCCACCACCGTCACCACAGCCTCGAGCTCGACGGCACGACGATCGTGCGATCCTGGGAGAGCCCGGACCGCGCCGATCACGTCGACCGCGCGCTCGACGCCGCCGGCGTCCACGAGATCGTCGAGCCCCGACCGGCCGACTCGGCGCTCCTCGCCGAGATCCACGATCCCGACTACGTGCAGTTCCTCGCCGGCGCCTGGGACCGCTGGCGAGCGGAGGGCCACACCGCCGACGGGGCGATGGCGTTCGGCTGGCCAGCGCGCCGCTTCCGAGACATTCAGCCGGTCAAGCTCGAGGCGCAACTCGGCTACTACTCGTTCGCCGCCGACTGCTCGATCACCGCCGGCACCTGGGCCGCTGTTCACGAGAGCGTCGCCATCGCCGACACCGCGGCGCAACTCGTGCTCGATGGCGCCCCCGTCGCCTTCGCCCGGTGCCGCCCTCCCGGCCATCACGCCATGCGTGATCAGTTCGGAGGCTACTGCTATCTCAACAACGCGGCGCTGGCCGCCCAGCGCCTGCGTTCGGGTGGGCATGCCGAGGTCGCCGTGCTCGACGTCGACTATCACCACGGCAACGGCACGCAGGACATCTTCTACGAGCGAGCCGACGTTCGGGTCTGCAGCGTTCACGCCGACCCGGTCGAGGAGTTCCCGTACTTTCTCGGCCACGCCGACGAGCCCGGGGCGGCCGCTGGTGAGGGCCACAACCGCAACCTCCCTCTCCCCCGCGGCACCGAACCCGACGCCTGGTTCGCCGCGCTCGGCGATGGCATCGCGTGGTTGGGCCAGACGGCGCCGTCGGCGCTCGTCGTCTCGCTCGGGCTCGACACGTTCGTCGACGATCCGATCTCGCACTTCCGGCTCCGACAAACCGACTTCGCGGAGCTGGGGCGCCGCCTGGCCGCGATCGGCCTGCCGACCGTGCTGGTCCTGGAGGGCGGCTACGCCACCGCCGAACTCGGCCACAACACCGCTGCGGTGCTGGCCGGCTTCGCCGAGGACCGGGTTGACTAGCTGGTGATGGCGGCGAGCGCCGCGAGGAAGCGGTCGTTCTCCTCCGGCGTGCCGATCGTGATCCGCACCCCCTCGCCGCTGAACGGCCGCGTCACCACGCCGCGTCGCTCCAGCTCGAGGTAGACCTCGTCGGTGCGCTCGCCGAGGTCGAGATACACGAAGTTCGCCTGGGTCGGATACAGCGGCCAGCCGGCTTCACGCAGGGCCTCGACCACCCGCTCGCGTTCACGGATGATCAGCTCGATCGCGGGCTGATACTCGGCGCGGTGTCGCACCGCAGCGAGCGCGCCTGCCTGCGCGACGAGGTTGACGGCGAAGGGCAGCAGCGTCTTGTCGATCTCGACGACCACGTCGGGATGCCCGACCAGATACCCGACCCGGAGGCCGGCGAGTCCGTACGCCTTCGACATCGAGCGACTCACGACCATGTTCGGGAAGTCCGGCAGCAGGTCGTGCACCGGATCGCCGAACGAGGGATCGACGAACTCTCGGTACGCCTCGTCGACGAGCACGATCACCGACGCGGGGATCCGCTCGAGCAGCGTGCGCAGGTCCGCCGTCGACACGGCCGGACCGGTCGGGTTGTTGGGCGTCGCGACGAGCACGAGCTTGGTGCGCTCGGTCACCGCGTCGGCGACCGCATCGAGGTCGAAGGCACCGTCGACGAGGGGCACGCCCACCAGGTCGGCACCCATGAGCATGGTGTCGATCGGGTACACCTCGAACGAACGCCACGGCGTGACGACCTCGTCGCCGGGGTCGACGTAGGTGAGGAAGAGCTGTTGGATCAGCCCGACCGAGCCGCACCCGACGGTGACCTGGTCGGTGGCGACGCCGTGCCAGTCGGCGATGGCCTCGCGGAGCTCGACCGCTCGATGATCGCTGTAGCGGTTGACGCCTGCCGCCGCTTCGGCGATGGCGTCGATCACCGGCGGGATCGGGGGGTAGGGGTTCTCGTTCGACGCGAGCTTGATCGCGTCGGTGATGCCGTGCTCGGCCTCGGCTTGGGCGGCGCCCTTGCCGGGGCGGTAAGCGGGCAGCTGAGAGACGGCGGGCCGAACGACGCCGGCGGTTCCGTTGGACATGGCGGCCAGTATTGCCGCGCCGACGCCAGCAACGCCGCGCCGGCCGGGGGCACACGTGCCACACTCCCGCTGTGGATCCGTGGACGATCGTCGCGCTCATCTCGTTCGCGGTCGTAGTCGGGGTCTACGGCACCGTGATCGGGGCGGGCGGCGGATTCATGTTGATCCCTGGGCTCGTGTTGCTCTTCGACCTGGATGGCGTCGAAGCGGTCGGCACCGGAGCCGTCACCCTCGCTGCGATCGGTGTCGGGGGTGCTCGCACCTACGACCGGGCCGGCCTCGTCGACCGACGGGCCGCAGGCTGGTTCGCAGCCGGATCGGTGCCGGCCGCGCTGTTCTTCGCGGCGATCGTCGCCGATCGCATCGACGCCGACCTGTTCGTCGACCTCCTCGGCGTGCTGTTGTTGCTGCTCGCCGTCTTCGTGCTGGTGATGCCCACGTCGTTCCCCGACGCCGAACCGCCCGACGATCGATCGCTACGCCTGCTCCCCATCGCTGGGGTTGGGGTCGGCTTCCTGGGCGGCACGTTCGCGGTCGGCGGGGGGCTCGTCACCTTGCCCGTGCTGGCTCGACTCCGCCGCCTCGAACCCCATCGAGCGGCGGCGACCACCGCTGCCACCGCCATGCTCGGATCCCTGGCGTCGTCGACCGGACACGCCATCGCCGGCAACGTCGAGTGGGCGACCGCGCTCGCGCTCGCAATCGGCGCGCTCGCCGGCTCGACCTTCGGTGCTCGTCGGGCCGGACGGCTGCCGCCACGCGCCGTCCTCCTCCTCGTCGCCGCCGGGCTCCTCGCGACCGGGATCCCGCTCCTGCTGCGCTGAAGCGGCCCGACGGACTGCACAATGGGCGGGTGAGCTTCTCCAACGACCCGATCGAACGGGGCGATCTGCCCGTGCTCAACGAATCGGCCTTCCACCAACTCGATCCGGCCCACCTCACCGCCTCGCGACTGGGCCATCTCGTCTTCCTCGGGATCGTCGTCGCCGCGGCCACCGCCGCGAGCATCACGTTCGGATCGATCGTCCCGGGCATCGTCGCCCTCGTACTCGCCGTGTTCGTCGCGATCTCCTATGGCCGGATGGTGCTCGACGTCCGCCACATCGGCTGGCAGGTACGAGACCACGACATCAGCTATCGCCGGGGCGTGCTGGTCCGCACGGTGCAGACCCTGCCGTTCGTCCGCGTGCAGCACACGCGCATCACCCGCTCGCTCGTGCAGCGCCGGTTCGGACTCTCGACCTTGCACGTCAACACGGCCGGGCCCGACATCGCGATCGAGGGGCTCGCCGCCGAGGACGCCGAGCGGCTCAAGGCGCTCATCATCGAGCGCGCCGGCGACCTCGACGACGCCGTCCTGTGACACCCACGCCGATCGATCTCGCCCAGCCACAGCGACAATCGCCCCTCGCGGTCCTCTTCCTCGCGCTCCGAACCCTGCGTCGCGTGGGCCTCGCCCAGCTGGTGATCGCGTTCGTCTTCTTGTCCCGACTGCCGACCACCACGCTCTTCGTCGTCGCGCCGCTGATCGGGCTGGTCGTGCTCGCATTCGGCGCGGTCGCGTGGTGGCGCTTCACCTTCTGCGTCACCGACGGCGAACTACGGGTGACCCGAGGGGTGTTCTCCGAGGACCGGCTCAACGTGCCCCTGGAACGGGTCCAGAGCGTCTCGCTGGAGCAGGAATTCCTGCATCGCGTGATCGGCCTCGTCCAGGTCTCGGTCGACACCGCCGGCACGTCCGAGGCCGAGTTCACGATCGATGCGGTGGATCGGTCGGTCGCCGATGCGCTCGCCCGCGTGGCCGCCGAACGGCGCCGCACGCCCGTGGCGGCCGCCGGTGGCGAGGGCGACGACACCGTCGAACTGCCGCCCCCTCCCCCACCCGAACAGGAGATCCTGCGACGCGACCTGGGCCGGCTGCTGCGTGCCGGTGTCGCCCGTCCGGCCTTCGCCGGGCTGGCCGTGATCTTTCCGTTCCTGGCCGTGATCGACGACGTCGGATCGACCCTCGGCGTGGAGTTCCCCGATGTCGACGGCCCCGACCCCGCCGCGTGGATGCTGTGGCTGGTGCCGGTCGTGCTCGCCGTCGCGATCGCGGCCGGTCTCGTGTTGAACCTCGTGCAGATCGTCCTCAGCGAGTGGGATCTCGTCTTGACCGAACGCGATCGCGGCTTCCGTCGCACCGCCGGCCTCATCTCGCGTACCGCCCGCTCGACCAACATCGACCGGGTGCAGTGGCTCGGCACCGCGCACAACCCGATCGAGCGGCGCCTCGGCATCCGCCGGGTGTCGCTGCCGACCCTCGGCGAGGGCGACCTCCACCTCCCGGGCACCGACGACGTCGAGCTCGAGCGGATCCGCTCCCTCGTGCTCGATCCCGATGCCCGTGTCGACGAACTCGAGCGCCGTATCTCATCGGCCGAGGTGTTCTTGGCCACCCGCAACACCGCGATCGGGGCGACCCTCGCCGCCGTCGGACTCTGGTTCGTGATCGGATGGTGGTCGTTGCTGGCGCTCCTGCTAATCCCGTGGGAGTTTCTGCAGACGCGGCGTGAGGTGCGACTCTTCCGCTGGGGGCTCTCCGACGGTGGCATCGCCCGGCAGCGCCAATTCATCTCCGTCGACCGGCGTGAGCTCGTCACCCGCAAGATCAACGGCGTCCGAGTCCGCCAGCGTCTGTTCGAGCGTTCCCGCTCCCTGGCCACGGTGGTCGTACACACGGCCAACGGGTCGATGTCGATCGGGATGCTGCCGATCGACGAAGCGCGGGCGCTCCGCGATCGCCTGCTCGCCGACGTCGAGACCGACGACCGCCCCTGGATGTGAGCGTCAGCCCTGGCGGACGGCGACCATCGCCCAGACCCGGTGATCCAACTCGAGGACCTCGCCGGGGAAGTCACGGGCGAGCAGTTCGGCCAGCTCCGCATCGAAGGCGGCCACCGCCTTGTCGTCGAGGACGGTGATCCCCGCCGACGCGCGGATCCGGCCCCGCCACGCCTCCGGCGAGTACGGCACCCGCACGTCGAAGCTGAACGTCTCGATCGCACCGAAGCCACCGGCGTGCACCTCCGGCACCCACTGCGGCCACATGCCGTAGCCGCCGCCCATCGTCCATGACGGGTTGTGGCGTTCGATCAGCCGCTCGGTCGCCGCGACGGCGTTCCCCGGCAATGGAATCCAGTCGAAGTAGACGATGGCGAGTCGGCCGCCGGGCACGAGGATGCGGGCGGCCTCAGCGACGGCGGCGGAACGATCGAACCAGTGCCAGCACTGGCCGGCGGAAACGGTGTCGACGCTCGCGTCGGCGAGCCCGGTCGCCTCCGCGGTCGCTTCGTGCCACACGACGTCGACCCCCTCGGCCGCAGCCAGCGCCTCGCCCTGCGCCATCAACCGGGTGTCGGGATCGACAGCCGTGACCGTCGCGCCCCGGGCCGCGAGTTGGCGGGCGACGGTGCCGGTACCGGTGCCGAGATCGACGATTCGCTGGCCCGCGCCACCGACGCCGTGCGGCTCGAGACGGTCGAAGAGCGCGGCGGGGAATCCGGCGCGATGGCGGGCGTAATCGGCGGGGCGTTGCCGAAGCTCGTCGGGTCGATGTCGGTCATGGTGAGGGCTCCACGGTGCGGGGCAGGTCGCTCTGCTCGATGGCGGCGAGGAACGGATGGCGGAGCGCCTCGATCCGATCGAAGGCGGCATCCACCTCCAGCGTACGGTCGGCCTCGGCGCGGCGGAGCTCGGGTACGACGGCACGTGGTTCCTCGCCGAGCAGCTGCAGCTCGACGTGACGGCCGGGGGTGAAGGCCGAGGTCAGCCGCAGCGATGCGACCACCCCGGGCCCGAGGGTGGCCGGTCGCTCGTCGGTTTCGATCACGAGACGCAGCCCGACATGGCCGACGTGGACGAGATCGGCGGGGTCGAGCCGCAGCGCCGCGGGCGAGGCGCTGGACAGGATCTGGAGGGCGTCGCCGGAACGCACCGCTCGCACGCCGGCACCATCCATCCGACCGGCTGCCTCCAACTCGTCACGACGCACGGTCATCGCCTCGATCGCGCGGGTCGGGTCGATCGACGTGGCGTACCAGGTCAGGTAGACCGAACGCCCGCCACCCCAGACCTCGTCGCCATCGCGACAGCGCCGAGCATGGTGCAGCTCGGGCGGCGCGACGTAGCGGTGGCCGGCGACGATCCCCGGCAGTGCGAGGTTCGGCGCGAGGTGCTCGAGGTCATACCAGCGGTTCCACGACGCCGCGTTGTCGACGTCGACGTCGAGCGCCGCGAGGATCACGCCGACGGCCGGATCACCCATCGACAGCCCCTGCCCGCCTCGGCCGCCTCAGCCGTGCACCGACATCGAGGAGTTGGGGTTGATCGCCCGATTGCGGCTGAAGAAGCCGATGTCGAGTTCGACGCCGGAGTAGCGGCCGGTGACGACCAGCGGGTCGGCATCGTGGTCGTGGCCGTTCTCGACCGCCTCGATGAGGTCAGCCATCATCTGGGCGGCTGAGCCGGCGTTCTTGTACTGGTTGCCGCTGGTGCCGATGGCGACGTAGAAGCCGTCGAGATCGGTGCGGTCATAGATCGGGATCCAGTCGTCGCTGACGTCGTAGAGATCGACGATCCCCTTCTTCTCGTGGGGCATGCCGAGCTCGGGCAGGCGCCGATTGGCGCGCAGCATCTGGACTTCCCACTGGTCGGCGTCGATGGTCTGGTCGTAGTCGTCGGGGTCGACGTACTCGCGCTCGTCGCACACCGGGTCGCCGGAGCCGATGAGGATGTGGTTCCCGACCTCGGGGCGGAAATAGATGCCGAGGTCGTCGTCGGCGGCGGTGATGCCGTCGGCTTCGAAGTCGACGCCCTGCGGCGCGGGCGCGTGGTGCACCTCGTGCCGCAGCGCCTTGGTCTTGATGTTCATCGACTCGTACACCCCCGCCATCTCGTTGATGATGTAGCTGTGGGGACCGGCGACGTTGACCACCACGTCGGCGCGCGGAGCCCGACCGTCGGCGAGGGTCACACCGGCGACGCGGCCATCGGCGCGGTCGACCGAGGTGACCTGGGCGTTGAACCAGAACTCCGCGCCGTTGGCCTCCGCACCACGCTGGAGGTTGTGACACGACAGCTGCGGGTCGCTCACGTAGCCGGCGTCGGGCGAAAAGTAGCCGCGCTCGATCGCGGCGGCTGGTTCCTTCCAGAAGGCGTCGTCGTCGGGCCGGGTCGGTGGCCCGAAGAGACCCGGATCGAGGTACGGCAACCGCTCCTTGATGGTGTCGGCGTCCCAGGTCTCATGGGGGATGTCCATCTCCTCCCAGAGCTGCTTGACCCGAGCCGCGTGGGTGCCCTCGCCCGGCGGCTGGAACACGAGCTGGCCGGTCATGTGGTACTCGATCAGCCCCAACTCGTCGTCGGCGCCGATGTAGGCGGGCCAGTCCTTCCAGTAGTGCATGCCCTCCCACGCAAGGTTGGTGCCCTCGACACTCGAGTAGCTGAAGCGCACGATCGCGCACGAGTTGATCGTCGAGCCGGCGCCGGCCGATGCGGCCTTGTCGACGGTGAGGGTCGCCCAGCCGCGGCCGGCGAGTTCGTGGGCGATCGCGGCGCCGATCACCCCGGCCCCGATGATGATGGCGTCGTAGCGCTCGGGCGTTTCGCTCATGGCGCGCAACGTACCGATCCCGGGGGTGGGTGTCGAGACTCGACGGGGACATTCCCGCCCGACGGGACGTGCGGATACCGAGACCTGACGGTCCGTCAGATATGGTGGAAACATGCCGGTCTCGCTCGAGGACTTCCCGAAGATCATCAGTGTCGACGACCATGTCGTCGAGCCGCCGCACGTCTGGCAGGACCGCCTGCCCGAGAAGTACAAGGACCAGGGGCCCCGCATCGTCATCGCGCCGCAGGGCGAGATGAAGCTGGTCGACGGCTCGTGGGTCGAGACACCCGGCGACGGCGACACGATGGCGGCCTGGTGGCACTACGAGGATCACCGCTACCAGATCAAGGAGATGATCGCCTGTGCGGGCCGCGACCCGAAGACGGTCACCATGCAAGGCGTCACCTACGACGACATCCGGCCCGGCTGCTACGAGCCCAAGGCCCGGCTCGAGGACATGGACGACAACCATGTCGAGGCCTCGATCTGTTTCCCGAACTATCCGCGCTTCTGCGGCCAGTTGTTCGCCGAGCGCAAGGACATGGAACTCTCCAAGCTCTGTGTGGAGGCCTACAACGACTGGATGGTCGACGAGTGGTGCGGTGACTCGGGCGGTCGGCTGATCCCGCTGTGCCTCGTGCCGCTGTGGGACGCCGAACTCGCCGCGGCCGAGATACGTCGCAACGCGGCGCGCGGCGTGAACGCGGTCGCCTGGTCGGAACTGCCCGCCTGGCTGGGCCTGCCGTCGATCCACTCGGGCTACTGGGATCCGTTCTTCCGGGCGTGTGAGGAGACCGGCACGGTCATCACCATGCACATCGGCTCCGGTACCCGCACCGTGCGGCCGTCCGACGACTGCCCCACGATCGTGACCGCCGCGATGATCTCGGCGAACTCGGCCGCGTCAATGATCGACTTCTTGTTCTCCGGCGTGCTCGTTCGCTACCCGAACCTGAAGCTCATGTACGCCGAGAGCCAGATCGGCTGGATCCCGTATTACCTCGAACGCGCCGACGACAACTACAAGACCCACATGTGGGCCCAGGGCGAGGATCGGCTGCCCGAGCCGCCGTCGTACTACTACCACCGGCAGATCTACAGCTGCTTCTTCAAGGATTCCGCCGGGATGAAGCTGCTCGACGAGGTGGGCGTCGACAACGTCTTGTTCGAGACCGACTACCCGCACAGCGACGGGACCTTCCCGCGCTCCAAGGAAGTCGCCCACGAGCTCTTCGGCCACCTCGACGCCGACGTCGTCCACAAGATCGCCCGCGGCAACGCCATCAGGCTCTTCGATCTGCCCTTCGACTGACGTGACGACCCTGCTGGTCGTTCGCCACTCCCCCGGCCGCGCCCTACCGGCGATGGTGCGCGCGGCGCTCGACGGCGCGGCGAGCGACGGGCTCGAGGGGGTCACCGTGCGTTCGGTCGACGCCTTGGCGGTGACGCCCGCCGACGTGCTCGCCGCCGACGGCTACGTGCTCGCGACCCCGGCCAACCTCGGCTACATGAGCGGTGCCCTCAAGCACGCATTCGACACCGTCTACAACGACGCCCTCGATGTGACGCGGGGCCGTCCCCATGGCGTGATGGTCCACGGTGAGTCCGACACGACGGGAGCCCTGCTCGGAATCGAGAAGATCGTCACCGGCCTCGGGTGGCGCTCGGTGGCCGAGCCGGTGGCGGTGATCGGGCCGGTCGCGGATCGCGCTCTCGCCGCTTGCCGCGAGCTCGGTGCGGTGGTCGCTGCCTCGACGCTCGGCTACTGATCGAGGGCCTGGCGGAGGTCGGCCCAGAGATCCTCGGTGGCCTCGCAACCGACGCTGAAGCGCAGCAGCCCGGCCGGGACCGTGTCGGAGTAGCGACTGCGCCGCTCGATCAGGGACTCGACCCCGCCGAGACTCGTCGCGTGACGGATCACGTGGAGCGCCTCACACACCCGGTCGGCGGAGGGCGCGTCGGCCACATCGAAGCTCACCATGGCCCCGAAGCCCGGGTACCGCACGGTGTCGACGGCCGGGTGGTCGGCGAGGCGTTCGGCGAGGATGCGGGCGCTGGCCTCCGCCGTATCGAGCCGCATCGCCAGCGTGCGGGCGCCACGCAGCGCCAGGAAGGCCTCCAGCGTGCCCGGCACCGATCCGGCGAGGCCCCGGGCGGTGCGCAGGGCAGCGGCGTAGGCGTCGTCGCGGGTGGTGAGCACCCCGCCGAGGAGATCGCTGTGCCCGCCGATGAACTTGGTGCTCGACTGCATCACGGCGTCGGCACCGAGGTCGAGGGGCCGCTGACGCAGGGCGGTGGCGAAGGTGTTGTCGACGACGAAGCGGGCACCGCCGCGATGGGGGGCGGCGCCGATCGCGGCGAGGTCGCCGACCAGCAGCATCGGGTTGGTCGGGCTCTCGGCCCACACGAGGTCGGCCGTCGCCCGAGCCTCGACCCAGGCCGCGGTGTCGTCCATCGGCAGCGAGGTGACGCTCCAGCGGCCAAGCTCGGCGCCCGCGGCCGCGACCTGGCTGACGCCGTGGTAGCAGTCGTCGGGGATCACGACCGACGCCCCGACCGGCACGAGATCGAACACGGCGGAGACCGCGGCCATCCCGGAGGCGTAGGAAACGCACGCCGACTGCTCGAGTCCGCCCACGACCTCCTCCAGCGCCTCCCAACCTTCGGTGGCCTCGTTGCGGCTGTAGATCCGATCGCCGCCGTGCTGGAAGGTCGACGTTGCGACGATCGGCTGGTTGAGGGCCCGCCCCGCACCGGTCGGGCGCCCGCCCGCGATCAGCCAGGTCGCGGGGTCGAGGTCGTGGGGATCGAGGCTCATCGTGGCGAGGGTACTGGGCATCGGCGCAGGACAACTGCGAGAATCGACCCGTGGCCGACGGTGTCGAGATCAATGCGCAGACTGGACTTCGACGCGTCGGTGTCCACCGACCGTTCCCCACCGGTCCGTCGACGTTCGCGGAGATCTGGACCGCTCGGGACCCCGCATCGCTGGCAGTGATCGACGGTGAGCGGGTCTGGCGAACCAACGAACTCCGCGCCGAGGTCGATCGGGTCGCCCGGAGCCTCGCCGCACGGGGCGTTCGCCCTCACGACCGAATCGCATGGATCCTCGGCAACGACGTCACGAGCCTCATCAGCCTGCTCGCCACGGTCCGGGCCGACGCGACCTGGGTCGGGGTCAGTCACCGAGCCACCGGCGCCGAACGCCAGGAACTGATCGACGACGCCGAACCAGCAGCCGTATTCGATGCGCTTCCCGACGACGATCTCGACGCGGCACTCGGTGCCGACCCACCGCCGAACGCACGGGCGGCGATCGCGTACACGTCGGGCACGACCGGTCGGCCCAAGGGCGCGGTCCACACCCAGCAGCAGCTCCTGTACCCCGCCGCGGCCGCCATCGCGACGGAGGGCCTGGACTCGACCGCCCGCATCGGCACCCCGCTGCCGTTGTCCACCCTGAACATCGCGCTCCTCGGGCCGCTCACCGCCCTCGCGTGTGGGGGCGTGGCGGTGATGCTGCGCCAGACCGATGGCGTGGGGTTCGCCGCCGACGTCGCCGAGCACCGACTCACACGTGCGCTCGTCGTGCCCACGATCGTCCACGACCTCGTGGCCGCCGAGGTCGATCCGGCGCAACTGGGCTCGCTCGAGCGCCTGATCATGGGTGGCGCCGGCTTCGACCGGCAGCGAGCCGCAGCCGCGCAGGCGACGCTCGGGATCCCCCTCGTCGCCAGCTATGGCCTGTCGGAGGCGCCGACCGGCGTGGCCCGGATGGTCGTCGGCGACCACGGTGCCCGGCCACTCCCGGGGATCGACGTGCGCATCGAGGACGACGGTGAGATCACCCTCGCCGCGACCGACTCGGGGCCCTGGGCCCGATGCTGGCAGGGAGCCCTCGGCTACTGGCGCCGGCCCGATCTCACCACCCGCCTGTGGCGCGGCGGGCGGCTGCACACCGACGATGCCGGCACGCTCGACGACGACGGACGCCTCCTCGTGACGGGACGGGTCGGCGACATGATCAACCGCGGCGGTGCGACGATCGCACCGGCCGAGGTCGAGGCGGTCCTGCTCGCCGTCCCCGAGGTGACCGACGCAGCCGTGTTCGGCATCGCCCACGAGCGGCTCGGCCAGGTCGTGGCCGCGGCGGTGGTGGGCGACGTCGATCTCGACACGCTGCGCACGACCGTGCGGGCCTCGCTCAGCGGCTACAAGGTCCCCGAACGGTGGATCGGCCTCCCCCGACTGCCGAGGAACGCCAACGGCAAGGTCGACCGGGAGGCGCTCCGTTCGGGGCTCGGCTAGAGCCCGCCGGTGTCGGTCTCGAGGCCGAACTCGAAGCGGCCGAGCGGCTCGAATACCCGCGATGCCACCATCGCGTGCTGTGAGGCGACGTGG
>JBCBYI010000111.1:0-13809 GCA_039815945.1 Actinomycetota bacterium
GAGGAAGAAGTCGCGGGTCGACTTGTTGCGCTGGCTGATGGCGAGGCCATCGGAATCGTCCCACTCCGGGTCGATGCGCGGGCCGCTGAGGTCGACGCCAGCGCCGGGCCACAGGATGAGGAAGCGGAACCAGCGCCCGAAGTAGGGGAGGTGGCGGATCGCCCACTTCATACCGTCGGGCACCGGCTCGTGGTAGTTCGGGTTCGGGAACATCCACTGGGCGGTGCGCTGGAAGACGTTGAGCTGCTCGACCTCATCCGCGATCGTTGGCGCGATCTGGAAGCCGGTGGCGCCGGCACCGACGAGGGCGAACTTCGTGTCGGTGACGTCGACCGAGTGGTCCCACCGGATCGAGTGGAACGACGGCCCCTCGAAGTCGTCCATGCCGGGGATCTCGGGCAGTTTGGGTCGGTTGAGCGAACCGACGGCGGAGATCACCGCCCGGGCGGGGAGTTCGTCGACCGTGCCGTCGGCGGCGCGGACCCGCACGATCCAGGTGCCGGTCGCCTCGTCGTAGGTGGCGGCCTCGACCTCGGTCTCGAACCGGCAGTGCTCGGCGATGCCGTACTTGTCCATGACGCCGATGAAGTAGTCACGCAGTTCCGAGTGTTGGGAGAAGTACTCGGTCCAGTGATCGGCCGGCTCGAAGGAGTAGCAGTAGAAGTGGCTGCCGACGTCGACGCGGGCGCCCGGATAGGAGTTCTCCCACCACGTTCCGCCGGGGCCGGCGTTCTTCTCGATGATCGTGAACGGGATGCCCGCCTCACGGAGGCGGATACCGGCGAGCAGACCGGACTGCCCGCACCCGATCACCACAACCGGGAAGTCGCCGTGGGCGACCGGCGGGGCCTCGGGCGATGGGACGCCCTGGGCGGCGAGGTTGAGCTCGCTCAGCATCATCGGCACGGTGTCGTCAGGGATCTCGGCGCAGCCGATGAACGCCATCATCTCCTGCACGAGCTCCGCTGTCGGCGGAGGCGGCAGCTCACCACCCGAGTCGCGGAAGGCGAGGATGTGGGGCAGCGCTCGGGCCCGGGCCTCGGCTTGGGCCTCGGGCGACATGAAGCCGTCGTAGATGTTGAGGAAGAGGCCTTGCGGCTTGATCGCCTCGTCGCGGATCCACCCCGGGTCGCCGGTGATGTGCACCATCGCGCACAGCAGGGTCGGCACGCTCACGTCCTCGAGCAGCCGGGCGATCGTCTCGTCGTCGTCGGTGATCGGCGTGCGGCCGTACAGGTCAGGAGTGCTCACGCCGACGATGTTCGCAGGCCGCCGGCGGGTGAGCCAGACGGCGATATGTCATCAGTTCGCTCCTGACTCCCGGCCCGACGGGTTGGGGCTCTCGGTCGATCGTCGCCGACTCGAGCCGGCTCGCTTCGACGATTGACGCTCGATCAGCGGGTGCCGGTGATCCGGCGCATCGCGAGGCGATAGCGGGTGTCGGGTCCGTTGTGCTCGATGTAACAACCCTGCAGATGGCGGCGGCCCGAGGTTGGGTCGAACGCCGTGCGGGCGTGCAGCACGCGGTGGTTGTCCATGAACATCAGGTCGCCCTGGTCGAGTCGGAACGCGGCTTGGTGGGCCGGGTCGTTCATCCACTCGGCCAGCCAGCGACGGCCCTCGTACCAGGCGTCGAGGTCGACGCCGTCGACCGGGATCGGAACGTCGAGCTTGGTGTTGAAGCGAAGCTGGCGGAATCGACCGGCGGCGTCGAGTTGGATCACGGGACCTCGGTCGACCACCACGTCGGTGCCCATGTCGTAGCGGAAGTCGACCTCGACGGCGGCGAGGACTTCGTGGAGATCGGGCCGTACGCGCCGCAGCGCTTCGGTGGCGGCGAGCCCGTCGACGAGGACGGAGTCGCCGCCCTCGGCCTCGTTGGCCAGACAGTGGAGCAACTGCAGGCCAGGCTGGGCCTTGCGGTAGGGCTGATCGGTGTGGGGCTTGAGCGCGATCGCGGTGTAGGCGAGGTCGGTCGGCTTGGGATCGATGCGCACGTCGAACACCCACCCGAAGTTGTTGCCCGAGATGTAGCCGATGTGGTTCGCCACCTCGGAGACGGTGCCTTCTGCGGTCGGCGTGTCGCGCAGGATCACGAAGCCGTGACGGGCGAACTCACCGAGGAAGCCGGCCGTGGCCTCGGCGACTCCGGGCTCGTCGAGCGCGCCGGCGACCGTCGGCCACGACACCGACGGAAACGGCGCGCGATGCGGCTCCCACGCGATCGGTGCCGGCGGTGCTTCCGGGTCGGCGACCCACCCGAGGCGCTCGGTCACGGTGGTGATCGACAGCCGGCATCGGTGGCCGTCGGAGAAGCCGAGATCGAGCGTGTCGCCATCGAGCTCGGCGGCCACGGCGACGAGGTCGGTCGGGATGTCGAGCGGGGTGAAGAGTCGTTGACGGTTGGTTTCTTCGATCTGGCCCGGCTCGGTCGACTGCTCACGGAGCCACTGCGGGTGCAGGCGAGCGGCGCGCCCACCGAGACGCACCTCGACGTGGCCATCGGCGGCCACCGAGGCCCACGAACGGGAGTTGAGCAACGTCATGGCATCACTCTGACGGGGTGCTGCTCACTGCGACAGCCATCTTTTTGTCGGTCTGCCATAACCTGAAGGCATGGCACGCCCGGTGATGCGCAAGGTCGGTCGGCTTCACCGCCTCGCCGTGTTCGACGCGGCCGCTCGTCTCGGCGGCTTCTCTGCCGCAGCCCGCGAACTCGAGATGACCCAACCCGCCGTGACCCGGCAGATCCGGGCGTTGGAACGCAGCCTCGGCCGTGATCTCTTCACCCGCACCGCAAATCGCAGCGAGCTCACCGACGCAGGTCGGCTGTTGCACGGCCATGTCGCCGCCGGACTCGACCGGCTCGACACAGGAGTCAACGAGTTCACCGCGGTGAGCGGAGCGTTCGTGCTGGCGACGCACCCAGGCGTGGCCCAGCTCTGGCTCGTTCCTCGACTCGACGCGTTGAGCGCTGCGCTGCATCCGCTCGACGTTCGGCTGTGGCTGTTCGACCGCGACGTCGATGTCGCGACGGGCGGCTTCGACGCCGCCATCCGAGTCGGCGACGGCCACTTTCCCGGCCACCACGCCGAGCTGCTGTTCCCCGAACGGGTCGTGCCGGTCTGTTCGCCGTCGTTCGCGGCCGAACACGGCCTTGGGCCCGACAGCACGGCCGCCGACATCCACGAGGTCCCGTTCATCAACATGGACGACGGTGGAGCGCCGTGGATGGCGTGGTCCGACTGGCTCGAGGGCGGCGGTGTCGACCTCCAGCGTCTGCCGGGTCGTGTCCTGTTCCAGAACTACCCGATGGTCGTTCAGCAGGCGCTCGTCGGTCGTGGCGTCGCGCTGGGTTGGCGTGGCCTGATCGACGACCTGGTCGACGGAGGAGCGCTCACGGTCGTCGGCCCCGAGGTCGCCTCGGAGCGGGCCTACTACGTCGTGTGGCCGAAGGGCCGAGGCTCCTCTGATGCCGACGCCCTCGTCGCCTGGCTGCGCGACGAGGTCTCGGCCTGACCGGCCTCGGCGGTGCGGCCGCTACCCTCACTCCCGATGCACGAGAGCGATCTGCCGGTCGGGAACACCGACGATCTCGCCGCCGAGGCTGAGCTCGACGAGCTCGACGAGGCCTTCGACACCGTCGACGCCGCGCTGAAAGCGCTCGACGCCGAGGATCTCGATCAGGCCGAGGCACTCACTGCATCGCTGGGGGACACGAGCGCCGTAACCACTGACGACGCTGAACCCGAGTCATCCAGCGAGGCCTGACATGCGGCGCGCCGTGCGCACACTCTTTCGAATCCTGATCGTCGGCGGCTTGGCCTCCGTCCTCGTCTCCGCCGTGCGCACCCGTCTCGGCCGGGGCGACGCGGCCACCGACGACGCTCCCATCGCGTCGACCGGGCGCGGTGCTCGCAGCGCGGTGATGGCGGGACTCGCCGCTCGCCGCGCCGCCGACCGCACGTGGACCAAGGCCCGGCAGCGCCTCGCCGACGACGAGGGCCGCCGCCGGATGCAAGCCGAGCTCGAACGCCGGGAGGCCCAGGACGTCGTCGACGCCCTCGGGTACATGAAGGGCGGGATGATGAAGCTCGGCCAGATGGCGAGCTATCTCGACGAGGGCATGCCCGAGCCGATGCGCGAGGCGCTCGCCGGCCTGCGCAGCGACGCCCCGCCCATGACCGGCGACCTCGCCCTCAGCGAGATCGAAGCCGGTCTCGACCGGCCCTTGCACGAACTCTTCGACCACATTGACGCCGAGCCGATCGCGTCGGCGTCGATCGGGCAGGTGCACCGGGCACGCACCCTCGACGGTCGTGATGTCGCAGTGAAGGTCCAGTACCCCGGCATCGCCGAGGCGATCTCGGCCGACATGGACAACTCCGAGACCCTCGCGATGATGCTCAGCATGATCTTCCCGGGTCTCGACCCGGTCGAGTTGGTCGAGGAACTCCGAGCTCGGATCAACGAAGAGCTCGACTACGAGAACGAGGCGGCCAACGTCCGCCTCTTCGCCGACTACTACCGGGGTCACCCGTCGATCTGGATCCCCGACGTGATCGACGAGCTGTCGTCGGGCACGGTGCTCACCACCGAGTTCGTGCACGGCGAACGCTTCGAGAAGATCTACGAGCGCTCGCGGGAAGAGCGCGACCGGGTCGCCGAGACGCTGTACCGGTTCGTGTTCCGCAGCCTCAATCGGCAATACACCTTCAACGGCGATCCCCACCCCGGCAACTACCTCCTGGCCGACGATGGGCGAGTCGCCTTCATCGACTTCGGTCTGGTGAAGCACTTCGACGCCGACGAGGTCGAGCAGTTCGCCCGTTTGATCCGGGCGATGCTCGATCGCGACGCCGGCGAGTTTCGGCGCGTCGCCGAGGAAGTCGACGTGCTGCGGCCCGGCGCACCGTTCACCGACGACGAGATCTACGAGTGGTTCACCGCCTACTACGAGCTGATCCTCACCGATGAGCCGATCACGGTGACCTCGGAGTACAGCGGCAAGCTGCTCTACAAGACCTTCGACGCCCGCACCAACGAGATCCTGAAGCACGCAAACGTGCCCCCGACCTTCGCGCTGATCCAGCGCATCAACCTCGGGCTGTTCTCGCTCATGGGCAAGCTCGAACCGACCGCCAACTGGCGTCGCATCAGCGAGGAGTTGTGGGTCTGGACCGACGCGGCGCCGTCGACCCCGCTCGGCGAGGCCGAGGCCGCCTGGATCGCCAGCGGCGTCAGCAACGCCGCCGAGACCCATGCCCGGTTCGCGGCCGAGGCCGCGGCTCGCGCCGACGTCGGCTAGTCGGCGACTTCGCTCGGCGGCAGGGCGTTGAGCCGGTCGCTGACCGCCATCAGGTAGCCGGTGGCTCGCTCGTGGAGCGGGTAGCGCTGCACGATCTGTTCGAACTCGGGGCCGTGGTGGGGCACGAGGAGATGGGCGAGCTCGTGGATGATCACCGAGTCGAGAACCCACGGCGGCACGTCGACGAGTCGGTCGGAGATGCGGATGTCGCCGCTGCCGACGGTGCACGAACCCCACCGCTGCCGCTGGACCTTCGACCACGTGATCGAGCTGGCGTAGGGCAGGCCGTAGTCGTCGCTCAGCACCCGGGCCCGGGCCGCGAGATCGATTGCGTTGGAGCGCCGCTCGCGTTCGATGCGCTCGACGACGTCGTCGACGAAGCGGGCCTCGTCCTCTGCGGTCATCCACGACGGGATGCGGACGCGGATCACGCCGTCGACGATGCGAGCCGAGACGGTCTTGTTGCGCTTGTCGGAGCGGATGACTTCGACCGGGTACCGCGACGACGACCGCCGACGGGCGTGGACCGGGTGGGTCGGGTCGTGGCGGGGGGTGTCAGCGGCGCGCATCAGACGTCCCTCATCAGACGTCCCTCATCAGACAATGTCCTGACTCTCGATGGTGACGTCGTCGGGGGAGAGGAGCAGCCGCTCGCCGAGGCGCCACGCGGAGCCGTCGTGATGGAGCCAACGGGCCCCGAGGTTGGCGATGCGTTCGTGGGGGAGACCGAAGTGGGTTTCGAGCGTGTAGATCACCCCGCCGTGGCTGACGACGAGGACATCGCCGTCGCCGCCGGTGTACTCGAGGATCTCGGCGAGGGCGGCGAGGACCCGCTCGAGCACGGCGTCGTCGTCTTCCCAGCCGGGAGGCCACTCGCCTGAGCCGAGCATTCCGGGGAACTGAACGTCGATCTCGTCGCGGGTGAGGCCGGAGAACGCTCCGGCGTCGCGCTCCTTGAGGCGAGGGTCGACGATGACGGGACCGACGCCGATCGCGCCGGAGATGATCGAGGCGGTGTGGAGCGCCCGTTCGAGGTCGCTGGCGAAGATCGCGTCGAAGGCACCGGCCTGGTTGGCGGCACCGCGGGCTTGGGCACGACCGAGCTCGGAGAGAGGCGGATCGGCCTGGCCCTGCCAGCGCCCGACCGCGTTCCATTCCGATTGGCCATGCCGGGCGAGGAGGAGATTCAGCATGCGGCGCCGACCGTAACCACGCCCTCTGACACTCCAGGGGATGCCCCCCTGTGGAAATCCCGGCATGCTGGAGCCATGGCTCAGCTCCGCTTGTTCGCCTCCGCCCGTGAAGCCGCCGGCACCGCCAAGGCAGAGTTCCCCGGCGCCACCGTCGGCGAGGTCCTCGACGCCGCGATCGCGGAGTTCGGCGACGATTTCGCCGGCGTGCTCGGCACCTGCAACGTGTGGGTCAACGGCGATCAAGCCGATCCCGATCGGGCCGTCGACGACCGGGACGAGGTGGCCGTCCTGCCACCGGTCTCCGGCGGCTGAGCGTCGACCGGTAGACTCCCGCCCGTGATTCCTGAGCTGCAGCGTGTCCTCGAGCCGACCTACCTGAGCGGCATTGCCGACGCCCCGATCGAGCAGATCCGCTCGATGCGGGCGGCGTGCTCCGACCTCGAGAACGGCGCCTCCTATGTTCGCCGACTCGCGCAGGGTCGACTCGACCTCCTCGCCGAAGAAACCAAGCGCCGCGCCGACGGCGGCGGCGGCAACCTCACCGAACTCGTCGACGGGCTCGCCGACATGCTCAGCGAGGGTGTCCGCGCCCCCGGCTCGGGTCGGGTCGATCAGGAGCTCGATCCTCCCGAGGCAGTCGTCGGGCCTCTCACGGAGGTCCTCGACGCCAAGGTCGGCCCGTCGGTCGTCACCGCGGTCGCGGAGTTGGGCGACGACGAACTGTCGGCCGGGGTCATTGCGCTGCGCGACTTCGAAGAGGAGCTGTCGGGTGCTCGTCGCAGCCTCCACGGCACCATCGATTCGCTCAACAACGAACTCGCCCGCCGCATCGCCAGAGGCGAATCGCCTGCCTCTCCGAGCTGAGTCCGTTCCGTAGGACCTGTTCGTGAGGGAATGTGAATGAGGCATGACCGGTTGGAGAAGGCGGTGACCCGTCTCGCGATGCTCTCGTTGCACACGTCACCGCTCGTCCAGCCGGGCGGCGGTGATGCAGGTGGCATGAACGTCTACGTGCGCGAGCTGGTGGCTGCCCTCGCTCACGGCGGCACCGACACCACCGTCTTCGTGCGCCGCTGGCGCGACGATCTCCCGAGCCGGATGACGGTCGAGCCGGGCTTCGAGGTCGTGCACATCGACGCCGGCGATCCGCAGCTTTCCAAAGAGGAGCTGCCGGGAATCGTCGACGAGTTTGCTGACGGCGTCCGCGATCATCTCGCGATCGACCCCGCCGACGTCCTCCACGCCAACTACTGGCTGAGTGGCGTGGCCGGGCATCGCCTCAAGCACGAGCTCGATCTTCCGTTGATCTCGACCTTCCACACCCTCGCTCGGGTGAAGGCCGAGACCGGCGACCCCGAGCCGCAGGCCCGCATCGACGCCGAAGCCGACGTCATCGCCTGCAGCGACATCATCACCGCCAACTCCGTCGTCGAGCTCCACGAACTCGTGAGCCACTATGGCGCCGATCCGAGCCGGATCGAGATCGTCCCGCCCGGCGTCGATCACGCCTTCTTCTCGCCCGGTTCGCGCCGGGGCGCACGCCAGGCCCTCGGTCTTGGCGACGAGCCCGTGCTCCTCTTCGTCGGGCGCATCCAGCCCCTGAAGGGTGTCGACGTCGCCGTCGAGGCGCTGTCGCAGCTGCGCGACCCCCGGGCCCGGATGCTGATCGTCGGCGGTTCGAGCGGTACGGAGGGCGACGACTATGTCGCCGACGTCCACAAGCTGATCGCCGATCGTGGCCTCGCCCATCGCATCACGGTGGTCCCGCCGCAGCCGCACCATGTCTTGTCGACCTACTACCGGGCGGCCGACGTCACGATCGTGCCGAGCCGCTCGGAGTCCTTCGGGCTGGTCGCTCTCGAGTCGGCGGCCTGCGGTACGCCGGTGGTCGCCTCCGATGTCGGTGGTCTCCGCACCCTCGTCGACCATGGCCGTACTGGCCTGCGGGTGCAGGGTCGTGATCCCGGCGACTACGCCGACGCGATCGAGCGGATCATCGGCGACCCGTTGTTCGCGGGACGGCTTTCCGAGCGCGGCGCCGAGGCGGCCACGGCCTACACGTGGACCTCGATGGCCGCTCGCCTTCGGCGGGTCTACGCCGACCTCTCCGAACGCGTCCTCGTCGACTGCACCGTCTGACCGAGTTGTCACCTCTTCGCGAGTTGTCATCTCTTCGCGAGCTGTCATCACTTCGTGTCTGACACCTTTTGATGACAACTCGCCTTTTGATGAGGACTCGATGGTGTCGCTGGGCGTGTCCAAGGCGGTGACGGGCTGCCAGACTCGCCGGATGGATCTCGCACCGGCTGCAACCCCTGAGCAACTCGACGCGCTCGAGGCCCACATCGACGCCTGGCTCGTGACCGAGCAGGCCGACAACCCGATGATCGACGCGGTCGAGAAGGGTGAGCGCGGTGTCGGCCACCAACAGCGCCTCTGGTACGTGCGGCTGCTCGGCGAAGAGAAGGACGTCTGGACCGCGTATTGGACGATCAACCAGCGCATGTTCCGGTTCGAAACGTTCCTGATGCCGGCGCCGGAGGAGAACGAGCAGGCCTTCTACGAGCACCTGCTGATCCGCAACCGAGAGCTGACGGGCATGAACCTCGAGATCGGTGATGAGCACGCGATCTTCCTGGCCGGCTCGTTGCCGATCGCGGCGGTCAACGATGCCGAGCTCGACCGGGTGCTCGGGTCGATGTGGGCCTACGTCGAGAAGGTGTTCCGCCCCGCGTTGCGGATCGGGTTTGCCAGCCGCTTCGGCAGCTAGTTGCTTTTCATGTCATTCCATGTAATGTGAATCTTGCCGGCGGGGGAGTCGCCGCTCGGGGAAGTGTGGTCTGCTCCGCCGCCGGCACCCTCATCCCACTACCGTGCCCGCCATGACGAGCCCGAAGCTCCAGTTCATCGGCGGCGGCAAGATGGCCGAGGCCCTGGTCGGCGGGATGATCGCCACCGGCTGGGCGATCGAGCACGAGATCCACGTGGTCGAGCCGTCGGCCGAGCGCCAGGCGATCCTGCATGCGGCCCACCCCGCGCTCTCGCTCGACGATGCGCCCCTCGCCGGGGTCGACGCCGTGCTCGCGGTCAAGCCCCAGATCGCGCCTGAGGTCTACCCCGGGTTGGCCGACGCGGGTGTGCCCCGGCTGCTCTCCATCGCCGCCGGCATCACCACCGCGGCGATGGAGGCGGCGCTGCCGGCGGGCACGGTCGTCGTGCGGTCGATGCCCAACACCCCGGCCCTGGTCGGCGAGGGCATGGCCGCGATCGCACCCGGCACCCATGCCGTCGACGCCGACCTCGCCTGGGCCGCGTCGATCCTCGAGGCCGTGGGCCGAGTCGTCACCGTCGCCGAAGTCGACCTCGACGCGGTCACCGGCGTGTCGGGCTCCGGCCCCGCCTACGTGTTCCATCTCGCCGAGGCGCTCACTGCGGCCGGGATCGCGCAAGGCCTCGCCCCCGACGTCGCCGACACCCTCACCCGCCAGACCCTGCTCGGCGCCGCCACCCTGCTCAGCGACTCCGGCGAGGATCCGGCCCAGCTGCGCATCAACGTCACGTCGCCCAACGGCACGACCCACGCCGGGCTCGAGGTGATGTACGAGCGCCGCTTCGCCGACCTGATCGACGCCGTCGTCGCGGCGGCCACGGCGCGGTCCGCCGAACTCGGGAGCTAGCGAACGCGGCGGATAGCGTCAGAGCCGTGAACGCCCCCGGTCGCCAGTACGACACCATCTCCTTCCTCTCCGACTTCGGCCACGCCGATGAGTTCGTCGGGGTCGTGCACTCGGTGATCCGCTCGATCGCGCCGCAGGTCGGTGTCGTCGACGTCACCCACGGCATCACCCGGTTCGACATCCGCGCCGGTGGCCTCGCCCTCGCCCGGGCGGCCAACTATCTCAACCCCGGTGTCGTCGTCGCGGTGGTCGACCCCGGCGTCGGCACCGACCGCCGACCGGTCGCCCTCGAGGTCGGCGACGGCATGTCGGTGCTCGTCGGCCCCGACAACGGCCTGCTCGCTCCCGCGGTCGGCCTGGTCGGCGGCGCGACCCGTGCCGTGCACCTCACCAACGACGACTACCAGCTGCCTCGTCCCGGCGGCGCCACCTTCGACGGGCGCGACATCTTCGCCCCGGCGGCTGCCCACCTCGCCAACGGCGTGCCGATCACCGAACTCGGCCCCGAGATCGATCCCGCCTCGCTGATGCCCGGCGTCTTGCCGATCTCGCGCTTCGAGCAGGGCGAGCACGGCCAGGAACTCGTTTGTGAGGTCCTCTGGGTCGACCACTACGGCAACTGCCAGCTCAACGTCGATCCGCTCGAACTGCTGACGATCACCGACTCGCCCGGTAGCGAGGTGATGGTCACCATCGGCGCCGGCTCCGCCACCCCCGACGAGCGCGTCGGCGTCCGAGTCGACGCCTACGACCAGATCCCGACCGGCCGCATCGGCTTGGTCGTCGATTCCAGCGGCCTGCTCTCGATCGCTGTCGCCCGGGGTTCGGCGGCCCAGGAACTCCAGCTCGGCGAAGGCATCGAGCTGCGGATCCGAGATCTCGATCCATCCGACCGCGGCCCCGGCGTCACCACGCCGGTCCAGCTCGGTCCCCGCCCCTCCGGAGGCTTCTGATGCGTGCGAGCACCACCCTCGCCATCGGCGTCCTGCTGCTCGTGATCCTCGGCGCAGCCGCACTCCAGTTCGTGCTGCTCGTCGACTGACCCCGGTCAGCCGGTCGCGGCGATCCGATCGCGGCTGAACTGCCGTGCGCCTCGCCAGACGAGGAAACCGGCGATCGTCCAGATGGCGGCACCGATCGCGAGCGCGACCCCCAGGCTGACCAGCAGGATCCCCGTCGACTGACCGACGGCGAGAAAGATCAGCGGCAAGATCACCGCGCCGCCCAGCTGATTCGCCTCCTGGCTGGTGCGGCTGCGCGCCGACACCCGCACCATGACGCCGAGGCCGAGCAGCGCCACGGCCGGCGCGACCCAGAAGATCATGACCAGCCACAGCGAGTTGGGAACGAGGAGTCCCTCGACCTTGCCGTAGGCGACGCCGTTGGCGACCACGGCGAAGGCGGCGAAGCCACCCCACGAGACCGTGATGGCCGGGAGCATGCCGGTCAGGAGCTTCGCGAGAAAGAGGTCACGATCCGAGATCGGCAGGTGGAGCAACGTCTCCATCGTTCGACGTTCCTTCTCGCCGGCAAACGCGTCGGCGGCGATCACGGCCGACACCATCAGCGGCACGATCATGAAGAGGGGGGCCAGGAGGTAGCCGAGCACGAGCGTGAGCAACTGGGCCTGGGGCGGGAGGGCTTCGATCGGCTCCGCGAGCTGGCGGGGCACCGACTGCAGGAAGGTCTCGGCTCCGGCCTCGCTGGTGCTCGCGGTGCGGGCGGCGTACCCGATCACCAGCGGCAGCACGATCATCAACAGCGTCGGCACGAGCATCATCGGGATGACGACCGCCTTGCTGCGGCGAACGGCACGGAGATCGCGGCGAACGACCGCGGCGACGACGGCCCAGTCGGGCCCGCGGCGCGATGTGGTCGACGGGGCGGGAACCGCGGTCACGAGGTGATCCCCTCGGTCGTGAAGCTCTGTTCGAGCGCGAAGTAGACGTCCTCCATCGACGCCCGGCGGAGTTGGGCCCCGTAGACGTCGATGTCGGCGTCGTGCAGCGTGCGTAGCACCGCAGGGATCACCTCTCGGTCCCGCACGCCCATCGTGAGGCCGGTCGCCCGGGTCTCGCTCCGGGTCACGCCGGGCACGGAGGCGACGAGATCGACGACGCCCTGGCCGGCCGGTCGGCCGAGTTCGATGTCGGCCGGCACCCCGTCCCAGAGTTCGGCGGCGAGCTCGTCGGGCCGGCCGATCGCCCGCATCCGTCCTCGGTCGAGGACCGCCATGCGGTCGGCGACGCGGCCCGCCTCGCCCAGGAAGTGGGTGGCGAGCACGACGGTGCGGCCCTGCTCCCGGGCGAGGGTGCCGATGAGATCGGTGACGTCGCGGGTGGCGGTCGGGTCGAGGCCACTGGTCGGTTCGTCGAGGAAGAGCAACTCGGGGCCGTGGAGGAGGGCCCGCGCGAGCGCGAGACGCTTGCGTTGACCGGTCGAGAAGCCGGCGGTCCGCTCGTCGCCGTATTCGGCCATGCCGAAGCGCTCGAGATGGTCGTCGACGACCCGGCGGGCGTCGGCGGGATTGAAGCCGCGCACCCGCGCGGCGAACTCGAGGTTCTCGCGTGCGGTGAGGCGATCGTCGAGCCCTGCGTTCTCGGTCAGCACCCCGGTGCGGCGGCGAACGGCGTCGCCGTCGATCGCCGGGTCGAGGCCGAGCACACTCGCCTCGCCGCCATCGGGGCGGAGGATGCCGTTGAGCAGGCGGACGGTGGTCGTCTTGCCTGCGCCGTTGGGGCCGAGCAGGGCCAGCACTTCGCCGCGGGGCACGACGAGGTCGAGTCCGTCGAGGGCGACCCGGTCGTCGAACCGGCGCGTGAGTCCTCGAGTCGCGATCGCGGCGTCGGTCACGAGGTCAGGTCCCGACCCGGTCGAGCAGATCGAGCAGTGCCTCGACGCGAGCAGCGTCGATGCTCGGCGGACCGAGCGGTTCGGCTTCGACCGGCGCCGGCTCGTCGGCCGGGGCGGTCGTGGTCGGCACGGTGGTCGCCGGCGCGGTCGTCGTCGGGGCCGGAGCGGCGGTGGTGGTCGGCGACGGGGGAGCGGTGGTGGTCGGCGCCGGAGCCGCGCCGGGAACCTGCAAGAACCGATGGGTCGTGTACAGCGCGCTCTCGCGCCACACGACCCCGACCCCGATCTCGGTGAAGGCGGGGTCGACGATGTTGGCGTAGTGGCCCGGACTCGCGACGAAGGCGTCGACCAGGACGGCGACGTCGGCGCCCACGCCGACGTTCTCGCCGATCTTTGACCACTGGCCGGTGTAGCCCGCGCTGATCGGACTGGCGTGGAAGATCTCGCCGGCGTCGGCCATGACCTGGGCGTGGCCGCGAGCGAGGTTCGAGAGCTCGGTGTTGATCGTGAACGCGGGCAGGCCGGCTTGGGCCCGCACCTGGTTCAGTGCGGCGACGAAGTCGGCTTCGTCGGCCGGGGTCGCCGCGGCGTCGCCGGTCGTGCGGGCCGTGAACGAACCCACCAGCGCGAGCAGGCCCAACACGACCACGCCGAGGCGAATCGTGGGTCGCGGACGCGGGGCGTCGTCGGGCGCACGGTGCATCATCCTCCCGTCGGCTGCGGTGGGGTGCACCTTGAGGTTTGGCGGCGGACCGAAATTGGTCCGTTGTCCACTGGG
>JBCBYI010000112.1:0-13752 GCA_039815945.1 Actinomycetota bacterium
GCGCCCCCGATATGGTGCCGACGTGCCCCGCCAGCCTGTCCGCTGCCCACCCGACGAGCGCATGCTCCGCGGGTTCGAGGCGATCCGAACTCAACTCGACGTCCCCGCCCGGTTCCCCGACGAGGTGCTCGCCGCCGCCGACGAGGCCGCCCGGCGCGGCCCGGCGGTCCCGGCGGGGGCGCCGTCGACCGTCGTCGACGCCCGCGACATCGAGTTCGTGGCGATCGACCCCGAGGGGTCGATCGATCTCGATCAGGCCTTCGCGGCCCGTCGGACCGCGTCGGGGTACACCGTCTTCTACGCGATCGCCGACGTGGCCGCCTTCGTCGCACCGGGCGGACCCGTCGACACCGAAGCCCGCGAGCGGGGCGTCACCCTCTACAGCCCCGACATCCGCACGTCGCTCCATCCCGAGACCATCTCCGAGCAGGCGGGCAGCCTGCTCGAGGGCGCCGACCGTCGAGCCCTGCTGTGGACGATCGATCTCGATCACGACGCCCGCATCGTCGATGCCCGTCTCGAACGCGCCGACGTCCGCAACCGGGCCCAGCTGTCATACGCCGTGGCCCAGGCCATGGTCGACTCGGTCGACGACGACCACCCGGTGCGGCTCCTGCGCGAGATCGGCGAGAAGCGCATGGAGTTGGAGGCCGAGCGGGGTGCGGTGAGCCTCGCCCTGCCGAGTCAGGAGGTCACCCGCACCGACGAGGGGTACACCGTCGCCTACGACGAGTCGTATCCGCTCGAGTCGTGGAACGCGCAGATCTCCCTGCTGACCGGCATCGCCGCGAGCCGGATCATGATCGACGGTGGGATGGGCCTCCTTCGGACCCTCCCCGAGCCCGACGGGCGCACGGTCGGGCAACTTCGCCGCACGGCCAACGCGCTCGGGATCGAGTGGCGCCGCGACACCAGCTACGCCGATCGAGTCCGCGAGCTTCGGCCCGACACACCGGCGCGGGCGGCCATGCTGAGCCAGGCCGCCCGGGGTCTGCGAGGGGCGGGCTACGTCGCCTTTCGCGACCACGACGTCCCCGAACACCCCGAGCATTCCGCGATCGCTTCCACCTACGCTCACGTGACCGCCCCGCTGCGGCGCCTGTGCGATCGCTTCACCAACGAGATCGTGATCGCCCAGTGCGCGGGTCACCAGCCCCCGGAGTGGGCCGTGGAGGCCCTCGAGGATCTGCCGTCGCTGATGGGCTCGGCCCGCAGCCGAGACCGCAACCTCGAGCGAGCGCTCGTCGACTTCGTCGAGGCGGTCGTGCTCGAACCGCGGATCGGGCAGACGTTCGACGCAGTGGTGACCGATGTCGACGACGAGCGCGATCGTTCGCGGATCCAGTTGCTCGACCCGGCGGTGGTCACCCGCATGCCGATCGCCGATCTCGACCTCGGCGCGACCATTCGGGTCCGCCTCACCGAGGCCGACCCCGACGCCCGGCAGGTCCGGTTCGAACTCGCCGACTGACGCCGGCGACCCCGGTCGATCAGTAGGTGACCATCGGGTCGAGTTCCTTGGCGTGAGCGACCCAACGCTCGACCTCGCCGAGCGACGGCGGGCGCCGCACGATGCGGCCCTTCTTGGCGATGTTGGTCTCGATCATCTTGGCGTGGAGGTTCTCGGGCTTGCGGTTGCGCAGCTCCTTGACCGTGTCCACCCCGGACTGCTCGAGGAGGTCGCTGTACTCCTCGCCCACGCCGCGCACGCGCATCAGATCGGCGCGGTTGACCCACTCGAGGATCTGGGCCTCGGTGCAGCCGGACTCGGCGGCCAGCGCCTTGCGGCCCTTCTTGGCGCCACCTTCCTTGAGCAGGGCACCGGTGGTGTTGATGCCGGCCTTGCGCAGCGCCTTGCCGTGCTTGGGGCCGATGCCTTCGATCGTCTCGATGGACGCCATGGGGATTCTCCTCGCGAGGGGGTGTTCAGGCACCCCGACGCTAGGCGAAACAAAAAGGTCGCGCGGCTCAGCTCGCCAAAGAGGCGATGAGGTCGTGGGCGCACTCGCCCGCCGGCGTGACGGTGAGACGCTCGGCGCCGTTGTCGCCGACGACCAGCGTGTGCTCGAACTGGGCGGTGCGGGTGCCGTCGATCGTGACCGCGGTCCAGTCGTCGTCCCACAGGGCCGCTTCGGGGGCACCCAGGGTCAGCATCGGTTCGATGGTGAAGGTGGTGCCGAGTTCGAGGCGGGTCGTGAGGCGACGCTCGTGGTAGTGCGGGATCTGCAGGTTGGAGTGGAACTCGGTGCCGACACCGTGCCCGATGAACTCGCGCACGACGCCGAGCTGGTGCTGGCGGGCGTGGTTCTCGATGGCCCGACCGATCTCGTTGACGGGGCCCCCGGGCCGCACGGCGGCGATGCCGAGGTCGAGCGAGCGCGCGGTCTCCTTGACCAGCCGGAACGACGGCTCGTCGACCTCACCGACGAGGAAGGTGGTCGACGTGTCGCCGTGGACACCGTGCAGGAAGAGGGTGACGTCGATGTTGATGATGTCGCCCTCGGCGAGGGGCCGCGCGTCGGGGATGCCGTGGCAGATGACCTCGTTGACCGACGTGCAGACCGACTTCGGGTAGCCGCGGTAGTTGAGCGGGCTCGGGTAGCCGCCGGCGTCGATGCACGCCTGGTGGACGAACTCGTCGATCTTGTCGGTGGTGATGCCGGGGCGGACGAGCTCGCCGGCCCGGAGCAGGATCTCGGCGGCGGCGGCTCCGGTGCGGCGCATGGCGGCGAGTTCGTCGGGGGTGCGGGTCAGCGACGAGACCGAGGGTCCGGGGTCGCCGGTGACGGCGTAGGGCGGACGAGGGATCTCGGCGGGCACGCGCCGGGGCGGGCTGAGCAGCCCGGGCTGCACCGGCGGGAGCGACGGCGAGACGTCGGCGGCGATTCGGTTCTTCTTCTTCCGCTTGGCCATGGCTCCAGCCTACGCCGTCGCCGACCGGGAACTCATCGCAGGAAGCGGCTGACCGACTCGACGATGCACGCGGGCTTCGACGCCCCCTCGATCTCGACCGTGATCGTGATGACCGCCTGCACGCCACCATCGATCTCCTGAGCGTCGGTGAGCGCCGCCGTGCCACGAACGCGGGAACCGACGACCACCGGTTGCGGAAACCGCACCTTGTTCACGCCGTAGTTGATCCCCATCGAGATGTTGTCGACGCGGACGATCTCGGGCAGGAACTGATTCGTGAGCGACAAGGTGAGATACCCGTGCGCGATCGGGGCGCCGAACGGCCCGTCGGCGGCCTTCACCGGGTCGACGTGGATCCACTGGTGGTCGCCGGTGGCGTCGGCGAACCCGTCGATGCGGTCTTGCTCGATCGTGATCCAGTCGCTGGCGCCGAGGTCGGTGCCGACGGCGGCGAGGAGGGCGTCGGGGCGGTCGAAGACGGTGGGCATGGGGCGAACCTAGCCACCGACCCGACGCTCAGCCAGAGACGGGGAGGTCGTGGACCTCGACGAAGCCCTGGAGGCGGATCTCGCCGTCGGCCGGGCGCCCGAAGAGGTACCCCTGGCCGTGGAGCTCGACACCCCCGCTGCGGTCGCGGATGGCGACCATCTGGTCGACCTGGTGGTCATGTTCGATGCCTTCGGCGATCACCGTGAGCCCGAGCGCCTCGGCCATGTTGAACACAGCCGTGATGATCGCCTCGGCGCGGGCGTCATGGCCCAGCCGGGCGATGAAGCTCCGGTCGATCTTGACCCCGTCGACGTCGAAGGCCTGGAGATACGACAGCGACGAGTAGCCGGTGCCGAAGTCGTCGATCATCACCCCGATGCCGAGCTGACGAAGTGACTGGATCTGCATCGCAGCCCGACCGGTCTGATCCATCAGCACCGTCTCGGTGACTTCGATCCGGAGGCGGTCCGGCGTGACACCGTGGAAGCGGAGCAGGTCGGCGAGCCAGTCGACGAGCTGCGGGTCGGCGAAGGAGCGCACCGAGAGGTTCACCGCGATCGGACGGGCCGAGGGGTGCCGGCCGAGCAGGCCGACGACGTGTTGGAGCACGATGCGATCGATGTCGGCGACGAGGCCGAGTTCCTCGGCCGACGGCAGGAACGCACCGGGAGCGAGCAGGCCACGGGTCGGGTGATCCCACCGGACGAGCGCCTCGAACGACGTGACCCGACGGGCCGGGAGCGCGACGAGCGGCTGCAGGTGGACGACGAACTCGCCGTTGGCGAGCGCTCGCCGCAGCTCCTGGCCGATCGACAGCCGCTCGGCGACCTGAGCCCGGAGGTGGTCGTCGAACACGTCGATACGAGCCCGACCCCCCTGCTTCGCCCGGTACATGGCCAGGTCGGCGTTGGCGAGGACCTCGTCCGCGTTCTGGCCGGGGAGGGCTGCGGCGATTCCGACCGAGGCCGTGATGACGTGGTTGACGTCGCCGCTGGCGATCGGACGGGTGATCACGGCTTGGAGGCGTTCGGCGAACTCGATCGCGCCGACGTCGGTGATGCCCTCGCAGATGACGACGAACTCGTCACCGGAGAGCCGCCCGACGATGTCGGTGTCGCGGACCGCGGTACGGAGCCGGTCGGCGACCACGGTGAGCACCTCGTCGCCGAAGGCGTGGCCGAGCGTGTCGTTGGCGAGCTTGAAGCGGTCGAGGTCGACGAACAGCACCGAGGTCGGGGCGCCGTCGCCCCGGAGTCGCGTGTCGAGCTCAGCGCACAAGGTCGTCCGGTTGGGCAGGCCGGTCAGGCTGTCGTGCTCGGCTCGATGCCGTTCTCGTTCGAGCGAGCGACGCATCGCGTCGGTGGCCCGGGCGTCCTGGAGCGCGAGCGAGGCGTGCTGGGCGAGGGCGAGCAGGGCCTCCTGCTCGGCGGCGCTGAAGCGCTTGTGACGGGTGTCGCCGACGCTGAGACAGCCGACCACGTCGCCCTCGACCGAGATCGCGGCGGACATGATCGCCGCGTCGGTGGCCTCGTAGGTGACGACGAGGCGTCCCTCCTCGATGACCGCTCGGGGGATGCGCTCGCCGATCTGCACCGTGCGGTACTGCTCGACGATGTCGGCGGGGACACCTTGATGCGAGACCAACACGAGGGACGCCTTCGTGGCCGGGTCGAGGAGACGGATGCTCGACTGCCCGACCCCGAGCAGGTCTCGGGCGCCCTCGGTGACGGCGTCGAGGACCTGATTGGTCGGGAGCCGGTGCGAGATCGATCGCTGGATGTTGAAGAGACGATCGAGGAGTCCCTGTCGTTCACGCAGCTTCGCCAACAGCAGATGGTTGTCCGCGACTCGGCGCTCGAGGTCGTTGCGGACGGATCGTTCCGATTCGAGCGCGCTGCGCACCCGCATCGCCATGCCCAGCACTCGTCCGATCGCACGGACGAGCGCGATCTCGTCGGCGGTGAACGCCTCGACGGTTCGGCCGAGCACGAGCGTGCCGTCGAATCCCTCGATCGAGGCACGGGTCACGTGCACCTCCCCGAGGGCACCGAGATCGGCACGGAGTTCGTCGCCGGCCGCGACCCGAACGAGCAGGTCGTCTGGCCGATCACCGACACCAAAGCCGAGGTGGCTCTCGATTCGACCGTCGAGGCACACCCCGGCGATCTCGACGTCGAGCGTCTCCGCGGTCTGGGTGAGCGCACCGTCGATGTCGAAGCCGGCCTCGGGGTCGCCGAGATCGGCGATCAGTTCGGAGAGACCGTGCAGGGACCACGCCGTCGACATCGATCAGCCGATCGCGAGGGTGACGAGGGTCTGATTGTGGAAGCCGGAGGCGCCCTGGGTTCGGGCGAACTCGCCGTAGGTGTAGAACCCGGCGATCGGGGCGCCGACCCGGTCGGCAATGCGTTCGACCTCGGTGATGATCCCGTCTTCGCCCATCACGCCTCGACGGGCGACACAGTCGAAGGCGAGCACGCCCACCGCCGGACCGTCGAACCCGTCGACGGCGGCGGCGCAGGCGATGTCGGTCGCGTCGAGAACCGATTCGGCGCTGCCCGTCATCGCCCAGGCGAGGCCACCCTCGGGGATTCCGGCGATCGACGTGATCGAGCGGGTCGTCGGGTCGGCGCCGTTGATGAAGCGCACTTCTTCGCGGCTGCGTCGATGGACTCCGATCGGATGGGTCGCGGCCCAGAGGGTGAAGGCCTCGGGGTCCTCGGCGAGTTCGGCCGGCGCGCCGTGGAGACGCAGATAGCGGTCGAGCGCCGGTTGCTCGTCGATCGTGTGCACGACGTTGCCGTCGGAGCGAGTGATGAGGACGGGCTCGCCGACCGGTGTCCAGCCGTGATGGACCCCGATGCCGATGGGTCCCGCAGAGGTGAGCGCGCAGCCGATCACGAGATCGGATCCGGCATGGCGGCCGTGGAACAGGGTGGTCGAACGCATCTCCATGCCGTCGCCCGCGCAGCCACCGACGAGCGGCACGGTCGCTCCGGCCCGCGAGTAGGCGCCGCGGACGACCTCTTGTTGGTCGCCACCCAGCCCGTCCGACAACAGCAGCAGCACGCGGTTGTCGGCGTCGGGCACGTCGAGCATCGCATCGGCGGCATCGGCACCGGCCTGGCGAAGATCACCGTCTCGGACACGGGCAGCCCGGGTGGCGACGGTGACGCCGGCTCCGCCGATCGCCATCACGACCACGCCGTCGTCGGTGGGACCGGCGACACCGATCTCCCCTCCGGTGGTGCACCCGATGACCGGTGTCGAACCGGCGACCTCGGCGATACCCGCCAGGAGCGCGTCGTGATCGTGGCGATGGCCGGCGAAGACGACGAACAGCTTCGTGTCGGGTTCGGCCGCGGCCGATCGGGCCGCGGCGTGGCCGGCTCGGCGGCTGTCGGGATCTCGGCTCGCGCCGACCGCCGACCAGCGGCGAGCGGCGGCGAGACCCGCCGACGCGACGATCGTGCTCGTGTCAGTCACCCGCTCCGATCGGCGAGAATCGCGCCGATGTGAGTCATGAACGTCGTTCGGCGACCTCGATCAGCCTTCGACGGGTGCGGGCCGACTCGGCGACCAGGTCATGCGTTGATCAGCGGGGACACCCGTACCGATACGGCGGCCCTGCGGCTCGAGATCGGGGAGGGTCGCCGGTGTCGCGTCGTCGCGCAAGTCGATCGGCGGGAAGGAGAACTCGTCGAGCCCTTCGGCATAGGCCATCATGCGACCGAGCGGGCCGGCGGTGCGGGCGACGTCGCTCGCATGATCGACGGAGAAGAGATACGGCCGTGTCGCCGGCGATCCGAGATATTCGATCGCCGGGAGGTCACAGATCGGGACGAGGGGGACCTCACAGGCGATCACCATCGAGGCGACGATCTCGTCGAGCGCAGCGATGACGTAGTCGATCGGGAGGGTCGTGTCGGCGCGAAACGACGAGTGCTGGAGGGCGGCGGCCACACGCACCGAGGTCTTGCTCTTGGACCACTTGGCCCGCACGGCAAGGGTGGCGAGATCCACGCAACGGTCGGCGCGGAACCCGGGGTGCGACACGGCGATGTCGGCTTCGGAGACGGCCCACTCGGGCGCCTCCTCGAGGTCGCGGAGCGTCTTGGAGCCGGGCGGACCCGGGAAGACGCGGCGGATGACCCCCACCGGTTCGAGAGCGACATGGTCGATCGCGAGCACGAACGACGAGTTCTCCTCGTAGGGCCCGTACTCGGCGTCCATGACCGCCGCGTCGTTGTCGAAGTACGCGTCGAAGACTTCACGTTCGACCAGGCGGGCGAGTGGGGCGAACTCGGAGTCGGCGGCGACGTGGTAGATGCCGAACGGTCGATCGTCGCGCTCGGGGCGGCCGACCGTGTCGAGGAACGCAGCCGTCATCGCGGTGACCGGATCGCCCGGCTCGGTCAGATCGATGACGTGGACCACGCTCAGAACTCGGCGTATTCGAGGTCGTCGATGCCGAAGAACTCTCGGGTCATCTCCAGTGCGTCCTGGGCGTCGAACGCCTTGCACGTGTAGATGTCGACGCTGAAGAAGAGCTGCGGGCGTTCCCAGGCGTAGAAGTGTGCGCCGCTGGTCTCCCAGTGGATCCACCCCGCCCACCCGTAGCGAGAGCTGTGGTTGGTGACGGGATCCTGCAACGTGATCATCCCGATGGTCTCCGACATCTTCGACAGATAGTCGCGGATGTCGTTCGGGCTGATCGGGGCGCGCGGAATACCCTCGATGACGAGGCGCTGCCTGTGGATATCTGGCGCAAGATCACGCACGGTAGGGACCTCTCCTCGCGGAGTGATCAGTGTACGGCGCAACTCGTGCGGATGACAAAAGTCCCGACAGCCATGGGTCAGCCGGCCCGGGCGACCCAGGGCCAGAGGTCCCGAGGTTGTCCACAGGACGACCTGGTGTTCTCCTCAGGTCTCGGTGCCGGGTGCCGACAGGGAGTCGGTATGCGTTTGCGAGAGGCACTGACTCTGGGGGCGATGATCGTCATCGCGCTCGGGGTGTGGGTGATGCCGACCGTCGCCCAGGAGGCGACGGTCCTCTTCTTGCTGCTCGTCGGTCTGGTGAGCGTGCCCCTCGCGCTGCGCCGCCGAACCGACGTCGATCGACGGCCGTGGTGGCTGCTCTTCGCCGGGCTGCCGCTGAATCTCATGGCGATCATCGTGCGCGGAGTCCATGGCGCTGCGGTCGGCGAGGACTTCCCCTTCCCGAGTCTCGCCGACGGCTTCGCCCTCGCTGCGATGGCGTCGATGATGACGGGTCTCTACCTCATCGCTCGAAGCCGCCGGGCGTTCGGCGGCGCGGGCGACACGCTCGACGTGTTGATGCTCGCGCTGTCGATCGCCGGGCCGTTCTGGATCCTCGTCCTCGACGCGTACTTCCGCGACTCGACCTTCTCGCTGATGCACCGGTCGATGACCGCGTTCTACGCCGTGCTCGAGGTCGGTCTGATCGCTGTGACGCTCCGCCTGCTCGTGGGTCCCGGTCGCCGCTCGGCGACCTTCGTGTTGCTCGGCGTGGTCGGCATCGTCACCGCCGCCCTCGACGCCGTGTTCATCCTCGACACGATCGGCCTGCCGGGAGCCGGTCTCGCGCTGCCGATCGCATCGGTCGTTGCCGTGTCGTCGCAGATCCTCCCCCGTCAGCCCGACCTGGCCGACATCTCGGCCCGGCCGCCGGCGACCGACCCACGCCTCACCGCGACCCGTGTCGCGACGATGGCGCTCGCGATGTTGACGATCCCGGCGCTGTTGCTGCTGCAATCGGTCGGTCGCGGCACCCTGGCCGACCCCACCCTCGTGCTCGTCTTCGTGGCGTCGCTGTCGGCCCTGGTGCTGTGGCGGATCCTCAACCTGCTCCGCGGCCGCGACCGCATCGCCGACCTCGACGTGATCATCCGCGACGCCGGCCAGGAGTCGCTCGTCGTCGAGACGCTCGACGAACTCGCCGCCCTCGCCGGAGAAACGCTCCGCCGTCTCGACCCGAGCCTGCGTTCGGCGGTCGTGCTGCGCAACGCCGCGGGCGATGCGGTGCTCGTCACCTGTCACGACGGTCGTACTACGACCACGGCATCGGTCGACTGGCAGCGCACCGACGACGATGCCCGGCTGGCGGAGATCCTGGGTCCCGACGACGCCGGCCTTTCCAGCCACATCGCCCTCGGCACGGCCAACGGCTCGCTGGTCGTCTTGCCCCGCACTCGGCTCGAGAACGCCCAGCAGCTCGCACTCGAGACGTTCGCGACGCAGCTCGCGATGGCGGTCCGCGGCATCGAGTCCCGAGAGCTCAGCTTCCAGCAGCGCGCTGAACGCCGCTTGTTCGCGCTCAGCGAGCAGTCGAGCGACGTCGTCGCCGTGCTCGACGACGACCGCTCGATCACCTACATCTCCCCCAACGTCGACCAGATCATGGGCCGCGCGAGCGCCTCGGTCGTCGGGAACCATCCCATCGCGGTCGTGCATCCCGACGACGCCTCGGCGATCGGCGACCTGCTCGACGCACCGACCCGCGCCGACGAGTCGGCCACCGCCATCGAGGGACGGATGCGCACCGGCTCCGGCGAGTACCGGTGGTACAGCCTCACGGCGCGGGACTTCGCGAGCGATCCCGAGGTGGCCGGTTTGGTGTTGACCGCCCGAGACATCACCGAGGAACGAGCCGCCAAGCTCGGCCTGCTCCGCTCGGAGCAGTGGTTCCGGGGTCTGGTGCAGAACAGCTCCGACGTGATCGCCGTGCTCGACGAGGCGGGCGTGTTCACCTACGCCAGCCCGGCGGTGACCCAGCTGACCGGGTCGTCGCCCTCCGATCTCCAAGGCCGAACGTTCACCGAGCTCCTCCCGGCCGACGACACCGACAGTCTCGAACGGGTCCACCGGGCGATCCGGTCGAAGCCGCCGGGCGTCCGCAATCTCGAACTGATGATCGAACGCCCCGATCACAGTCGACGGATGGCCGAGGTCACGATCACCGACCTGCGCGAGGACCCGTCGGTCCAGGGCCTCGTGCTCAACATCCGCGACATCACCGACCGCAAGCGACTCGAAGAGGACCTGCGACACCAGGTGCTGCACGACGACCTCACCGGGCTCGGGAGCCGGGTGCAGTTCTCGAACCAGCTCCAGGCCGCGCTCGCTGCGCCCCGGCGCGACGGGGCGATGGTGGCCGCCCTCTTCATCGACATCGACGACTTCAAGACGATCAACGATTCGCTCGGCCATGCGGCAGGCGACCAGGTGCTCGTCGACATCTCGGGCCGGCTCCGGAGCCGGTTGCGGCTGCACGACAACGCCGCCCGCTTCGGCGGCGACGAATTCGCCGTGTTGTTGACCGACGTCTACGGCGAGACCGACGTGACCCTCGTGGCCGACCGGATCATCGAGGAGCTCAGCCGCCCTGTCATGTTGATGGGAACCGAAGTCCGCCTCAGCGTCAGCGTCGGCATCGCCCTCGACGAGGACGCGACCGCCACCCCCGAGGACCTCCTCCGGGCCGCCGACGTCGCCATGTACGAGGCCAAGGACCAGGGCAAGGGTCGCTGGGCGATGTTCGAGTCGTCGATGGCCGACCAGACCCTCGAACGCTTCGAGATCAACAACTCCCTCGCCCACGCGATCGACAACGACGAGCTGATGGTCCACTACCAGCCGATCGTCGACCTCGGATCCGGTCGGACCGTCGGGGTCGAAGCGCTCGTCCGGTGGGACCACCCGGTGCGCGGCATGATCAGCCCCGGGCAGTTCATCCCGATCGCCGAACGCAACGGCATGATCGCTCCGATCGGTCACTGGGTCCTGACCGAGGCCGCCCATCAGGTGGCCGCCTGGCGCCGGGACGGTCACGACCTCTACGCCAGTGTCAACGTCTCGGCCGTGCAACTCCAGCGCGACGGCATCGTCGACGAGATCCTCGACGTGGTCGACGAGGCCACGATCGACCGCCACGCAATCGTGCTCGAGTTGACCGAGTCGGCCCTGATCAGCGACTTCGAACTGGTCAATCTCCGCATCGACGCGCTGCGCGACGCCGGCCTCCGCGTCGCGATCGACGACTTCGGCACCGGCTACGCCACCCTCACCTACGCCGACCAGTTCGCGGCCGACATCTTGAAGATCGACCAGAGCTTCGTCGCCCGCCTGGAGGACAGCGACGACTCCGCCATCGTCACGACGGTGCTCAACATCGCCGCGGCGATGGGCGCCGAGACCATCGCCGAGGGCATCGAGGTGCCCGACCAGCACCGACGCCTCGTCTCGCTCGGTTGTGCCCTCGGCCAGGGCTACTACTTCAAGCGTCCGGCGCCCGCCGACGTCATCGGCGAGAGCCTGGCGCGCGAGCGCGAGGGTGAGGCGCTCGCCGGCCACGGCCACTGACCGGTCGCCGCTGACCCACCTGGGGCGGTCGGCCTGCAAGACTGCGGCCGTGCCCAGCGTCCACACGTCGATCGAGCCGGTCGTGCTCGAAGGAGAACGGATCGGGTCGGTTGCGACGATCACGATCGACAACCCCGACCGCCGCAACGCCATGAACGCGGCGATGTACCAGGCGGTCCCCCAGGCGTGTGCCGAGGCCCAGGCCGAACCCGATCTGCGCGTGGTCGTCCTGCGCGGTGCCGGCGACCTCGCGTTCTCCGCCGGCAGCGACATCACCGAGTTCCGCGAACGGCGCATGGGCCGCGAGTCGGAGGGCTACGACCGTGCCGAACACGCGGCCTGGGAGGCCATCGCGGCGATCCCCGTGCCGGTGGTCGCCGCGATCCGCGGCTCGTGCCGCGGTGGCGGGGTCGCGATCGCCCTCCATGCCGATGTCCGCGTCGCCGGCGACGACGCCAGCTTCTCGGTGCCCCCGGCGAACCTCGGCCTGTCGTATCCTCCCGAGGCGACGCGCCGCCTCGTCGCCGCCGTCGGCCCCTCACAGGCCAAGCGGCTCCTGTTCACCGCCGAGGCCATCGACGCCCGACGCGCCGCCGAGATCGGGCTCGTCGACGAGGTCGTGGCCGCGGCCGACCACGACGCCCACATCGCGGCGCTCGTCGACACGATCGCTCGCAAGGCACCGCTCACCCACCGGGCCTCGAAGGCGGTCGTCGACGCGGTGCTCGCGCACGGTACCGCCGCCGACGTCGATCTCGCCGCGCTCTCCCCCGCGGCCGCCGAGGTCGCCGCGGCCTGCTACTCGTCGGAGGACTTCCGCGAGGGCATCCGGTCGTTTGCAGAGAAGCGTCCACCCCGCTTTCGTGGGGTCTGATCACCACCTCCGAGGTTTCGCCATGCCCCATGAACTCCACACCTCCACCAGCGGGCCGGCAGCCGGCGCCGGCGACACGGTCGTCGTCTGGGTCCACGGCGTCGACTCCGACGCGGCGGTCTGGGAGCCGGCGATCGACCTGATCGTGACCACCCATCGATGCGTCGCGATCGACCTCCTCGGTCATGGCGAGTCGCCGGTGTCCGACGACGAAGATGACTATCGCCGGGCGCCGGTACTCGCCGACATCGACACGGTTCTCGACTCGATCCGAGCCGACTCGCCGGGCGCCAACATCGTCTGGGTAGGCCACAGCCTCGGCGGGTACCTCGGGCTCGCCCACGCGCTCACCCGCGAGGGCGATGCCGCCGTCGACGGGCTGGTCCTCGTGTCGACCGGTCCGGGCTTTCGCGATCACGACGCCATGACCTCGTGGAACGACCGGGTTCGGGCCAACGCGCCCTCGTACTCGGTGAGCGACGCAGCGGCGACGATCGCCTTCCACCACGACTCGATGGTGATGGAGCGCCTGACCGGGCTCACCATGCCACTCGCGCTGGTGATCGGCGACGGCGACAAGGCGTTCCTCGGAGCCAACGACTATCTCGAACGCAAGCTGCCCCACGCCCGCCGCACGACCGTCGAGGACGCCCGGCACTTCGTGATGCGCAGCCATCCGCAGTCGGTAGCCGACGGCGTCGCTCACGTCGTCGCCGAGCTCGAGGGTGCGAGCTGAGCACGTCGGATCGCATCGCGCTGCCCGTCGACGGGGCGCTCCCCGAACTCCACGCCGCGCTCGATCGCCAGCGCCTCGTGGTCCTGCAGGCACCACCCGGCACCGGAAAGACGACCCGGGTCCCACCGTCGCTGATCGATCGGCCCTGGGTCGGCGATCGCACGGTCCTGGTGCTCGAACCGAGGCGGGTCGCGGCCCGAGCCGCGGCCGCACGCATGGCGGCCGAGCGCGGCGAGTCCGTCGGCGCGACGATCGGCATCCGGACCCGCAACGACACCCGCGTGTCGGCGGCGACCCGGGTCGAGGTCGTCACCGAGGGGGTGCTCACCCGGATGCTGCTCGACGACCCGGCGCTC
>JBCBYI010000113.1:0-13688 GCA_039815945.1 Actinomycetota bacterium
CCTCGCTGACCTGCACGGCGAGTTCGCGCGTGGGTACGACGACGAGCGCCTGGGGCGTCGCCTCGGCGCGCGGCTCGATCGCCTCGATGATCGGGAGTGCGAAGGCGGCGGTCTTGCCGGTGCCGGTGGCGGCCTGGCCGAGCAGGTCGACGCCGGTCAGCAGCTGCGGGATCGCTTCTGCCTGGATCGGGGTCGGCTCCTCGTATCCGAGTTCGACGAGCCGGGCCAGCAGCTCGGCTCGAAGGCCGAGCGCGGCGAAGCCACCCTGCTCGTGCTCGGTGATCGGGGCGTCGGATTCGCTCATTGCGTTACTTCCAAAACGGCGGAACGTTCGAGCCTAGGTCCGATCCGGTTCCGTGCCTCGGCTCCGCGACGTGACTCGTGTCGCCGTTCAGTGGACGAGGGTGCCGTAGCTGACGAGCTCGCTCGCATTGTTGTTGATCCGCACCGCTTCGAACCGGACGTTGACGACCGCGACGGCACCCTTAGCGTTGGCGGCCTCGAGCATGCGCAGACTCGACTCGGCCCGGGCCTGGTCGAGCACCGGTGTGAAGGACCGGACCTCCCCGCCGATCAGGTTGCGCAGCCCGCCGACGAGCTGGCGGATGTAGTCGGCGCCCACGACGACACTGCCGATCACGAGTTCGCCGTTGCTCAGCTCGCCGAGACCGGGATGGGCGGGGCGGGGGGAGACGGCGATGTGGGCGACAGCGGCCCGCCGGCGCTCGATGTGGGCACCGCGTCGTCGATGGGCGATGCGGCCGCCGATCGCGGCGCCGATCAGCGCCAGCGGGATCGCCAGCTGGATCAGGACGATGATCACGAGGCTGGGACCGCCACGACCGCCGTGCCGTAGGCGTACATCTCGGCCGCCCCACCGGCGACCGTCGAGGTCGTGAACCGGACGTTGACGATCGCGCTCGCGCCGAGCGCCTGTGCCTCGGCGATCATGCGGCTGGTCGCCTCGGCCCGCGACTCCGCGAGGAGTTCGGTGTAGGCCTTCAGCTCACCGCCGGCGATGTTCTTGAACGCGGCGCCGATGTCGCGTCCGAGGTGCTTCGCCCGGATCGTGTTGCCGCTGACGAGTCCCTTCACCTCGGTGATGTTCCAACCAGGGATGGTCTCGGTGTTGACGAGCTGCACGATGCTCCTCTCCGGGCCCGGAGGCCGCGATCGATCCCTCGCAGTGTCGCGCAGCGTCGACGGGTGGTGTGACACAACTGACACCGAGGGTCACCAGTCGCAGACGAAGGTCCTCGTACCCTCCAGGGCTGGTGCGCGTCGACCGATGGGTTTGCGGTGCCGAGGCGGCGCATCCGCCGCCCGACGATCCCCGCTTCTCCTGAGGTCTCGATGACAACCGACATGAACTTCGGCGCGCGCGTCGCTCGCCGCCGATCCGACCTGCGCGCCGAGTGGCTCGCCAACCCCAAGGCCGATCTGCTCTCCGGCATGGTCGTGGCCCTCGCGCTGATCCCCGAGGCGATCTCGTTCTCGATCATCGCCGGCGTCGACCCCAAGGTCGGGCTGTACGCATCGTTCTCGATCGCGATCATCATCGCCTTCGCCGGCGGCCGCTCCGGCATGATCTCCGCTGCCACCGGCGCCATGGCCCTCGTACTGGTGCCGCTCGTCGAGGATCACGGCATCGAGTACGTGTTCGCCGCGACGATCCTCGCCGGCGTGCTTCAGGTCGGCCTCGGCTACCTCGGCGTCGGCTCGCTGATGCGCTTCATCCCCCGCACGGTGATGGTCGGCTTCGTGAACGCCCTGGCGATCCTGATCTTCCTCGCCTAGGTGCCCCACATCCTCCTCAACGGCGACGACGCCGACTCGTCGCAGCTGCCGCTCAACCTCGCCTTCATCGGTATCGGTCTGGCCGTGATCTACGGCCTGCCCCGCGTCACCAACGCCGTGCCGTCGCCGCTCGTGGCGATCGCGCTGCTGGCCGGTGCGGCCATGTGGCTCGATCTCGACCTGCCGACCGTCGGCGACATGGGTGAGCTGCCGTCGGCCCTGCCGTTCGTGGCCTTGCCCGACCTGCCGTTCACGCTCGAGACCCTGCAGATCATCCTGCCGTTCTCGATCACCCTCGCCTTCGTGGGCCTGCTCGAATCGCTGCTCACCGCCCAGCTGCTCGACGACATGACCGACACCCAGTCCGACAAGAACCGTGAGTCGCGCGGCCAGGGCATCGCCAACGTCGCCACCGGCTTCCTCGGCGGCATGGCGGGCTGCGCCATGATCGGCCAGTCGATGATCAACCACCGCTCCGGCGGTCGGACCCGCCTCTCGACCCTCGCGTCGGGCGTGTTTCTGCTCGTGTTGGTGCTCGTGCTCGGCGACCTCGTCGCCCGGATCCCGATGGCCGCGCTCGTCGCCGTCATGGTGATGGTGTCGATCGGCACCTTCGACTGGCGCAGCGTCCAGCCGAGCACGCTCAACCGCACGCCCATCACCGAGTCACTCGTGATCGCGGCGACGGTGCTCACCGTCGTGATCACCCACAACCTCGCCTACGGCGTCGGTGCTGGTGTCGTGCTGTCGGTCGTGTTCTTCGCCCGCCACGTGTCGGGGCTCGTCAAGGTGACCAGCGTCGTCGATCCCGACGTGAAGGAACGCCTCTACGCCGTCACCGGCGAGCTGTTCTTCGCATCGACCAACGAGCTGATCCACGCCTTCGACTACGACGCCGTCAAGACGAAGCTCGTCGAGATCGACCTCACCGATGCCCGCGTGTGGGACACGTCCGCCGTCGCTGCCCTCGACACGGTGGTCGCCAAGTTCGCCGACCGGGGCATCGAGGCAAAGCTGGTCGGGCTCAACAAGCACGCCCACAAGCTGCACGAACGAACGACCGGTCGCGTCGGTTCCCACTGAGCCCCGGTCGGGGCCGGATCAGCCGATCTTGGCCCTCGCCTCGACGAGCTCTTCGGGCTTGTTGGCCTTCGGCGCCTCGACGCGCAGCGCCGAGCCGTCGGAGAAGTGGAGGGTGAGCTCGTTCATGAGCTTGCCCTTCTCGTTGTCGACCGCCGTGATGCCGGCATGGTCGATCGAGCTGATGAGTTCCTTCGGGCCACCGGACATGACCGACTTCGAGAACACGACCCAGCGCTGATCGGTGAGCGCCAGGATGGCGTCGGTCTGGGGCAGGAAGCCGTCGGCCATCGTGCCCTCGGCGACCTCCTTGTCGCCCTTGTTCATGGCGGCGGCGGCAGCCGCACCGACGACCCCGCCGATGGCGCCGGCCGTGACGGACTTCGTGAAATGGCCCTTCTGCATGACGACCGTGGCGGCGATGCATGTCTCGCGCGGGTTCATCAGCTCGGACTTCTTGTTGACCTTCTTGGCCATGTCGACCATGGGTGGCTCCTTCGTCTCCGCCGGGGCGGGGTGTGATCCCGCCCCCGATCCATCGGTGGCGGCTTGTCGAAGGTTGAGACGGGCCCCAGACGCGGAATCTGACACCCGAGGCGGGACTTCCTACGATCGCCCACGAGGAGGTCGTGATGACGCGAGTGGTGGTGTGGGGCACGGGCAACGTCGGGCGCCCGGCGATCCGGGCGGTCGCCGCCCATCGCGATCTCGAACTCGTGGGCGTGATCGTTGCCAACCCCGACAAGGTCGGGGTCGACGCCGGAACGCTCGCCAACATCGACCCGCTCGGCGTCGCCGCGACCGACGACGTCGATCTCGCCTGCTCGCCCGACGTCGACGCGGTCGTCTACTCGGTCAACTCCGACTTCCGGCCGGTCGAATCCCAGGCCGAGGTCGAGACGGTGTTGCGCTCGGGCACCGATGTGGTGACGCCCAGCTTCTACCCGCTCTACCACCCACCCTCGACCCCGTCCGCGCTCGGCGAACCGATCCGAGCGGCATGCGAGGAGGGCGGCTCGTCGATCCTCGCCTCGGGTATCGACCCGGGCTGGATCTGCGACATCCTCCCGCTGTTCCTCACCGGTATGAGCGCCGACATCACCGAGATCCGCAGCCGGGAGATCTTCAACTACGCCCTCTACGACCAGCCCGATGCGGTGCGGACGCTGATCGGTTTCGGCGGGCCGATGGAGGCCACCCCGCCGATGCTGCTCGACTTCGCGCTCGAGATGGTGTGGGGCCCGGTTGTGCGGGTCGTGGCCGATGGGCTCGGCGTCGAGATCGAGGAGATCCGCACCGTCGTCGAGAAGCGGGCACTCGAACGCACGGTCACCGTCGACGGCATGGGCGACTTCGAGGAGGGAGGCATGGGCGCCTTCCGCTTCGAGGTGCAGGGCATCGTCGGCGGGCGGCCGCTGATCGTGATGGAGCACATCACCCGCATCGACGACGAGTGCGCCCCCGAGTGGCCGTTGCCGCAGACCGGCCAGGGCCTGCACGCCGTCACCATCTCCGGGCGTCCGGATCTCACCGTCGAGGTCCACGGCACCGAACACGGTGAGCCCGGCGCCGCCGGCGGCGGCAACGCCACCGCCGCGAACCGCGTCGTCAATGCGATCCCCGACGTCTGCGCTGCCGCGCCGGGCATCGTCCATCCACTCGACGTTGCCCGAGTCGTCGGCGGGGGACAGGTGCGTCGCCCGGTCGACTAGCCGGCCACCGGCGCGAGGACGGCGGCCTCGAGTTCGATCACCAGGCGCTCGATCGTGTGGCACAACGCTACGTAGGCCTCGAGGTCGTCGCCGTGGTCGGCCGGAACGTCCCAGGCGAAGTATTGGGTGGTGTCGTTCATGACGAGATCGACTCGGTCGTTGCGGTCCAGGGTGACGATCACATCGGCGTCGGCCTCGATCTCCGGGGTCAGCGGCTTCGGGAACTCGCTGATCATCTCGATCTCGAGCTCGTGCAGGGCGTGCACCGCCGCGACGTGGAGCTCGTCGGCCGGCTGAGTGCCGGCCGAGTGGACGTGGGCCCGGTCGCCGGCCCGCTCCCGCAACAGCGCTGCGGCGATCTGAGAGACGTCGTCGTTGCGCTCACACACGAAGAGCACGGTCGGACGATGATCGGTGATGCGGCCCTCATGGCGAGCGAGCGCCTCGAGGCGCTCGCGGGCGAACCGGTGGGCGAACGTCGGCACATGGGTCTTGATGCGGAAGCGTTCCTCGAGTTCGTCGTGGACCTCGTCGACGAACGCCGCAACCGTGTCGTAGGTGAAGTGGTCGCCGAGCCGCTCGGCGAGCCGCACCGCAGTCGATCGCCGTGCGAGCTGTTTGGCGAGCTGGACCCCGCTGTTGGTCTGGTTCATGGCCGTCCTCTCCGTCATTGGCCTCGACACGATCGAACCGGATCGGGCCTCACGCGAAGAGGGGCCTAGGTCCCGCTGGAGATGGCCATCAGGTGGCCATTCGGCGACGGGCGGGAAAACGACGAAATCCCGGCCTCCAGGCCGGGACTTCTGTGGTGGTACACCCCCTGGGACTCGAACCCAGAACCTGCGGATTAAGAGTCCGATGCTCTACCAATTGAGCTAGAGGTGCAGGAATTGCTCCGAAGAGAAATTCTACGGGTGAACGAGGGGATTCGAACCCCCGACCTCCTGGACCACAACCAGGCGCTCTAACCAACTGAGCTACGCCCACCACGCCGGACCCGAGAGCCCGGAGCGATGCATCGACCCGAAGGCCGAAGCGGAGACGGAGTGTATCGGGACCGACCCCCAGGGGCCTACCCTTTGCGGTGCCCCTGTAGCTCAACTGGATAGAGCATCGGGTTTCTACCCCGACGGCTGCAGGTTCGAGTCCTGTCAGGGGTGCCATCACATCCGAGCGCCGCCGAGCGGGGCCGCCACGAAGAGGGGGTGGCGGAACCACCGAGCGTTGCGAGAAGATGACGGTTCGTAGGTTCTCGGGGGAAGGGAGTCCGGAACCATGGATGCAGCTGAGTTCGCTGCCGATCTGCTCGAGAACATCGGCGTGACCATCGGGGGTGACGGCCCGGCCGACATCCACGTCCACGACGAGCGGTTCTACCGACGGGTCATCCGTGACCGGGAGCTCGGCCTCGGGGAGACGTACCAGGACGGCTGGTGGAGCGCGAACCGACTCGACGAATTCCTGTCGGTCGCCCAGGAGACCAACCTCGCCGACTACGTGAAGCCGTCGCCGGCGTTGCTGAAGCTCGCACTGCAGAGCCGCATCGGCAACCGCCAAGACGAGCGCAAGGCCAAGAAGAACGCCCAGGCCCACTACGACATCGGCAACGACCTGTTCGAGCGGATGCTCGACAAGCGCATGATCTACACGTGTGCCTACTGGCGCGACGCCGACGATCTCGATTCGGCTCAGGAGGCGAAGCTCGATCTGATCTGCCGCAAGCTCGGCCTCGAACCGGGGATGCGGCTGCTCGACATCGGCTGTGGCTGGGGCGGGTTCGCCCAGTTCGCCGCCACCCGCTACGACGTGCACGTCACCGGCATCAGCCCGGCCATCGAGCAGGTCACCGTCGCTCGTGACAACACCGAGGGCCTGCCGGTCACGATCCTGCAGCAGGACTACCGGGAGATGGAGGGCGAGTTCGACCGCATCACCTCGATCGGCATGATGGAGCACGTCGGGCCTCGCAACCTCGGCACCTTCTTCGAGACGTGCGATCGCCTGCTCGCCGACGACGGCATGATGCTGCACCACACGATCGGCTCGAACGAGTGGAAGACCCACACCGACCCGTGGTTCGACAAGTACATCTTCCCCGGCGGGGTGCTGCCGTCACTCGGGCAGATCTCGCGAGCGGCGGAGAAGACGTGGTCGATCGAGGACGTGCACAACTTCGGTCCGGACTACGACCGCACGCTGATGGCGTGGCACGCCAACATCAGCCAGCGCTGGGACGAGATCCCGCACTACGACGATCACTTCACGCGGACCTGGGAGTACTACCTGCTCGGTTCGGCTGCCGGCTTCCGAGTGCGAGCGTTGCAGCTGTTCCAGGTCGTGTTCACGAAGGCGAAGCAGCGGCGTCCCGTGTACGAGGCGGTTCGGTGAACGCCGTCACCAGGTAGGCGGTCATCACCGGAGCAATCGCCCGGCTGATGTCGAAGAAGTTCCACCAGACCTGCCGGGTCATGAGGATCGCCAGGAGCACGAACCCGAGCGCGCCCCAGGCCATCGGGTTCGGACGCTGGAACGCTCGCACCAGCAGCAGCGGCATCACGACGATGAGGCCGGCGATCACGCCGAGCTGGACAGGGTCGCCGAACCAGTTCTCCGACGCGTCGAGGATGCCGCCGAAGGGCACACCGAACTCCTGCACCTCCTGTACACCGTCGTGGGAGTCGAGCCGCAGGCGGATGTAGCCCGCCCACGCCGCAGCGGTGAGCGCCGGGATTCCCCCGAGCAGCCAGGGGATGCGGCGGTTCGTCCAGAGCTGATGACAACAGACGCCGGCGAGGTAGAGGAGCATCACCTCTCGGGCGAGCACGGCGGCGCAGAACCAGAGCACCGCCGCTCTGGTCCGTCCGTCCATCACGGCGAGGGTGCCCCACACGGCGCAGGCGAAGGCGAGGATGCCGGCGCCGGAGATGTCGAACTCGAAGATCACGCCGGGGTTGAGGGCGAAGGCGAGGCCGAGCCACGCCGATCCGCCGAGCCGCTGCGCGATGCGAGACGTGCCGAGGCTGCCGAGGGCGATCGCTGCGACGTTGAGCATGGCCATCGACCACAGGACCGCTTCGGCCGGCAGGAGGCCGAGTCCGCCGGCGACGGTGGGGAACAGCATCCGCTGGGCTCGATACACGGGGCGGTCGAGATGGACGGCGTGCTCGTCGGGGTTCACGAAGAAGGGGTCGAGCGCCTGCAGGAAGAACATCGAGCCGTCGTGACCGAGCAGATCGACGGTGGCGACCTCTCGACCCAGCACGTCCTCGACATGAGCGGTGCGTTCGGCGACCGAACCACCGGCGCCGAACTTGATGAGCCCGGCGATGTCGCCGTCGTGGCGGATCAGTGAGGCGGCCACGATCAGCAGCCCGATCACGAGCGCGACGACGAGCAAACGCCGCTCGACGGCGGCTCCGGCCGCAGGCGCGGTCGACTCGTCGGACTCAGAGGCAGTGAGCATCTCCACACGTGTTCATCGGCACGAACCCCGCACCGTTCAAGCCGCAACCGGTTCCGTGCCGATACCGAGGCATGGACCTCTTCGTGGGACGAGGCCGGGTGGGACGCCTCGAGTACCTCGGCACGAACGTGCTGCTCGTGATCGCCGCCGGCGTCGCGTACCGACTGCTCGGCGATCGAGACGTCCTCACCGGTGACATCGACCTCACCATCGAGGCGATGGTGAGCCTCGGGATCCTGGGGTGGTTGTCGCTGATGAACACGGTGCGCCGGCTCCACGACCGCAGCCACAACGGACTGCTGGTCGTCTTCGCCCTCGTCCCGATCGCCAACGTCATCCTCGGTCTGTACCTGCTGGTGGCGCCCGGCAGCCCGGGCTGGAACCGCTACGGTGCCCGCGGCGTCTCCGGCCCGGCGAGCCCCCTCGACACCGTCGTCCACGCCGAGGCCCTGGCCGCCGAGGCCGCGGCCCGCAACGAGGCCTTCCTCGACGAGAACGGCTCGTTCGACATGGACGGCCTCTTCCGCGAGTCCGACATCGACCGCACCTGACCCCGAAAAGGCGAAAACCGCCGACCCCGGAGGACCGACGGCGTTCACCTCGTTTGCTCTGCGAATGCAGCGAGAGACCTGCTCAGTGGAACTGCTCTTCCTCGGTCGAACCCTCGAGGGCGAGGGTCGACGCGTTGCCGCCCGACACGATCGTGGCGATCTGGTCGAAGTAGCCGGCGCCGACCTCACGCTGGTGCTTGACGGCGGTGTAGCCCTCGGACTCGCGGGCGAACTCGCGCTCCTGGAGATCGACGTAGGCGGTCATGTCCGACTCGGTGTAGCCCTTGCCGATCTCGAAGGCGGCGTAGTTCAGGGCGTGCCAACCGGCGAGGGTGATGAACTGGAACGCGTAGCCCATGGCGCCGAGCTCACGCTGGAACTTGGCGATGGTGCTGTCGTCGAGGTGGGCCTTCCAGTTGAACGACGGCGAGCAGTTGTAGCTCAGCATCTGATCCGGGTACTCGGCCTTGACGGCCTCGGCGAACTGACGGGCCTGCTCGAGGTCCGGGGTGCCGGTCTCGCACCAGATCAGGTCGGCGTAGGGGGCGTAGGCGATCGCACGCTTGATGGGCGTCGCCATGCCGGGCTCGGTGTAGTAGAAGCCCTCCGACGAACGCTCACCGGTGAGGAACTCCTGGTCGCGCTCGTCGACGTCGGTGGTGATCAGGTTCGCGGCGAGGGCGTCGGTGCGGGCCAACACGATGGTGGGCGTGTCGGCGACGTCGGCGGCGAGACGGGCGGCGTTGAGGGTGGTGATGTGCTGCTGGGTCGGAATGAGGACCTTGCCGCCCATGTGGCCACACTTCTTGGCCGAGCTGAGCTGGTCCTCCCAGTGCACGCCGGCGGCGCCGGACTCGATCATGCCCTTCATGAGCTCGTAGGCGTTGAGCGGGCCACCGAAGCCGGCCTCGGCGTCGGCGACGATCGGGAGCATGTAGTCGACCTCGGGCTTGCCGTCGGTCTCGCTCCACTCGATCTGGTCCGCCCGGCGCAGTGCGTTGTTGATGCGCGCCACGACCGACGGGACGGAGTTGGCGGGGTAGAGCGACTGGTCGGGGTAGACCTGCCCGGCGAGGTTGGCGTCGCCGGCGACCTGCCAGCCCGACAGGTAGATGGCGGGAAGGCCGGCCTTGGCGTACTGGATCGCCTGGCCGCCGGTCATGGTGCCGAGCGCATGGACGTAGTCCATGTCGTTGATCTGCGCCCAGAGCTTCTCGGCGCCGTTGCGGGCCATGGTGTATTCGGGGGTCACGGAGCCACGAAGACGCACCACATCAGCGGCGGTGTAGTCGCGGGTCACACCCTTCCAACGGGGGTTCTCGGCCCAGTCCTTTTCGAGGGCTGCGACCTGTTCGTCGAAGGTGCGGGTCATCTCAGGGGTCTCCTTGGATACTTGTTGTGGAGGTCGGGGTGATCGCAGCGGCTCAGCGTTCGCCGGCAGCGGTGATCGGGAAGAAGGGGATGAGGTCGTCGAGCGAGCTCCAGGCCCGCAGGAGTTCGGCGGCGCGGTCGTAACGGCCATCGGCCCAGGCGGTCTCGCCCAGGTGGGTGCGGAGCTCGGCGAGTTCCTCGGCGAAGAGCCGGTCGAGCAGGGCGTCGTCGACGACGACACCGTTGGTGAGCGCGACGCCCTGGTGGCGCCACTGCCAGATCTGGGCCCGGCAAAGCTCGGCCATCGCGGTGTCCTCGAGATGGTCGTCGATCGCGACCGCACCGATGCCGACGAGCCACTCGCCGACATAGTGCACGGCGGTGCGGATGGCGGTGCGAAGACCGTCATCGGTGCACTCGCCCCTGCTGGTGTGGATCGTGAGCAGATCGCTGGCGGTGATGTAGACGTCGTCTCGCTGGACTTCGAGCTGGTTGGCCCGGTAGCTCAGCACCCGGTCGAATTCGGCGGTGGCGATGTCGACGATCGCCGGCTGCCCGATGCGGGTGCCGTCGAAACCGTCGCCTGCTTCTCGGCGCTTGTCGACGGTGACCTTGCGGACCATCGGCGCGGTGCGAGCGGGATCGATCTCGTCGGGGATCACGCCCGACATGCCGCCGATGGCGTGGGCGCCACGACGGTGGCAGGTCGAGACCAGCAGTTCGGTGAACGCCCGGATGAAGGGGGTGGTGGCTCCGAGGGAGTCGCGATCGGGCAGCACCATCTCGGGATCGCCGGCGAAGGTCTTGATCATCGAGAACAGGTAGTCCCAGTTGCCGGCGTGGAGGGCGGTGATGTGATCGCGGAGGGCGAACAGGATCTCGTCCATCGCGAACGCAGCGCCGACGGTCTCGATCAGCACGCTCACCCGGATGGTGCCGGCGGGCAGCCCGAGCTCGGCCTCGGTCCATTCGAGGACGTCGTGCCACAGGCGGGCGTCGGCGGGTCCGTCGAACTTGGGCAGGTAGAAGTAGGGGCCGGTCCCGGCATCGATCGCGGCCGTGGCGTTGGTGGCGACACACACGCCGAAGTCGAAGAGCGCGGCGGCGATGGGCCGGCCGTCGATCATCAGGTTGGTCTCGTCGAGGTGCCACCCGCGGGTGCGCACCATCAGCGTCGCGTGGTCGGTGGCGGGGGTTCGGATCTCACCGTCGACGTCGGCGGTCAGGGTCCCAGCGTAGGCGTGGGCGAGGTTGCGCTGGCCGTCGAGGATCGTCGACCACGTCGGCGTGATCGTGTCTTCGAAGTCGGCCATGTAGACCTGAGCCCCGCTGTTGAGGCCCTCGACCAGGGCGGGGCGCGAGACGAGACCGACGAGTTCGGTGCGGCGGTTGACGAGATCGCGGGGAGCCGGCGCGATGTGCCACTCGTTGGCGCGGATGTAGGCGGTCTCGGGGTCATAGGCGGGCCGCTCCCCGGCGCGGTGTCGAGCCGCGGCGGCCTCGTGGCGGGCCAGGAGTTCGGTGCGCAGGGCCCCGAAGCGTTCGTGGAGCCCGACCAGGAAGGTGAGCACGTCGTCGGTCAGCACCTCTGACGCCAGCGGGTGATCGGCGATCGCTACCCGTTGGCGGAGGTCGACGGCGGTGGCCATATATGAATGTTGTCGGCGCCAACCCGACAGAACAACGTGTCTTTCGGCTCAGTTGTCCGTTCGTGTTTGCAAATCTCGAAAGTTCTGCCAATCTTTGTTGCGATGGCTGAAGATCTCGACCTCCTCGTCCTTGGACACCGCATCCGGTTCGCCCGACGCCAGAAGGGGGCGACCCTCGCCGACGTCTCCGAAGCGGTCGGCCGCCCCGTGCCGTATCTCTCCCAGCTGGAGAACGGCAAGGTCGAGCCCAAGCTCGGCCTGCTGCAAGAACTCGCCGATGCACTCGACACCACCGCCACTGCGCTGCTCGACGACGAAGCGCCCGATCGACGCGCCTATCTCGAGATCGAACTCGAGCGGGCCCAGCGCGACCCCGCCTACCAGGCGCTCGGGCTCGGCCATCTGAAACCGTCGGCGAAGGTGCCCGACGAGGCGCTCGAACACCTGGTCACGATGTGGCACACCGTGCGTGATCGACCGGTCGGCGACACCGACCGCCGGGGACCCGATCTCGCCGAACGCGCCCGTGCCGCCAACAACGCCTTGCGCCAAGAGATGCGCGACCGCAACAACTACTTCCCCGAGATCGAGGCGCTCGCCGCCCGAGGCCTCGCAGCTGCCGGCTACAGCGGTTCGGGGCCGATCAGCGAACGGGTGCTCACCGAACTCGCCCGATGGTGCGGCTTCACCATCGAACGGGTCGGCCATATGCCCCGCTCGGCGCGCAGCATCACCGACATGCGCGACAAGATCATCTTCATCCCCGATCGCGGTGGGCTGAAGGTGCGCCAGGCCCGCAGCGTCGTGCTCCAGACCCTCGGCCACTTCGCCCTCGACCACAGCGACACCCGTGACTTCGGCGACTACCTCCGCCAACGCATCGAGTCGAACTACTTCGCGGCCGCCGTACTCGCCCCGGAGGGACCCGCGGTCGAGTTCCTCCGCGACGCCGATGCCGCCGAGGACATCTCCGTGGAGGACATCAAGGAGGTGTTCTACATCTCCTATGAGATGGCGACGCACCGCTTCACGAACCTGGCGACCCATCACCTCGAGATCCCGTGTCACTTCCTGCGCACCGACAGCGAGGGGGTGATCGACAAGGCGTACGAGAACGACGGCGTCGCGTTCCCGACCGCGATCGACGGTGGCCACGAAGGGGAGCGGGTCCCGCGCCAGTGGGGCTCGCGTCAGGCCTGGAACGCGACCGGCAGCTTCTTGCTGCACTCGCAGTACACGGTGATGGACGCCGGCGAGTACTTCTGCACGACCTACATCGAGACCGAGACCGATCGCCATCCCTACGCGATCTCGCTCGGGACTCCCGCGCCCTTCGCCCACCGTTTCCGAGGATCGAACACCTTGCGGCGCGAGTACGCACGCGAACGCGAGATCGAACCCGACCCGCTGCTCCTGGAGCAGTGGGCGGGGTTCGCATGGCCGTCGGCGGCCGAGCGCAGCCACGTGCTGTCGGCACTGCCTCCGTCGCAGCGCGAGTTCAGCCCGTTCCCTGGCGTCGACCAGATCGACGTGTACCGCTTCCTCGAACGTCAGCGACGATCCCGGCGGACCTAGCCTCGCTCGCGCTCGGGTCAGCGATGCAGGACGACCAGATGGTCGATGGCGGCCAGTGCGGCGTGGACAGGATCGCGACGGTCGCCGCCGAGGGCGAGGGTGACGACATCGGGGCTCACCGTGCGGAGTTCGCCTCGGTGTGACTCGCCGCCGACCCCGACGATGACGTCGGGCCGCTCGGTCGCGAGTTCCATCAGGGCGTCGCCGAAGGTCAGCACGAAGTCGGCGGGGCGGTCGCCGGTCGGGAGGTCGTCGCCCGGAGCGGGGCGCACCACTGCGATGCGATGGGTCGGGACGAAGGCGTCGCCGAGTCGCGGCTCCCGGACGACACCGAAGTCGGCGCCGACCGCGACGACGGGTCCGGTGACGCGGTGCCCGTCGAGCGTCTGCACCGTGACGGGCCGCCGGCGCTCGGCCAGGTCGACGAGAACGCCGGGCAGGGTGGCCTCCTCGGCCGCCACCCGCTCGAGCCAGCGCTGGCGGGCCCGGG
>JBCBYI010000114.1:0-13670 GCA_039815945.1 Actinomycetota bacterium
GGTCGACCCCGGCCGAACTCCTCGACCGCCTGATCCGCGAGCGGGGCGTGCTCGAGACGGCGATCGCCACCGGCAGCCCCCGCGACGTCTGGCGACGGCTGCGGTTCGTGATCGACCAGGCCCGAGCCTGGGTCGATGCCGGTGGGGTCGATCTGCGGGCGTACCTCCAGTGGGCTCGGCTCCAGGGCGCCGACAACGCCCGGGTGTCCGAGACGGTGCTGCCCGAGACCGACGACGACAGCGTCCGCATCATGACGATCCACGGTTCGAAGGGCCTCGAGTTCCCCGTCACCGTCCTCGCCGGCATGACCACCCGGATCCAGAACCCGGCCCGGGGCCCGTCGATCTCGTTCCCGCCCGACGGTGATCCCGTGCTGCGTCTGTCGTCTGCGGTCACCTCGGAGGGCTACGACGCCTGGAAGCCGATCGACGACCAGATGGACGAGCACGAACGCCTCCGCCTCCTCTACGTCGCCGCCACCCGGGCCCGCGATCACCTCGTCGTGTCGCTGCATCGCACCCAGTCCAAGGCCCGCACCGGTGCATCGGTCGTGGCCGGGCCGGCCGGCGAGTGCCCGGTGTCGACACCGTTCGTGCCGACCATCGGGTCGCGCCCGCCGCTGCAACCTCCCGAGCCGGTCCCGATGCCTGATCGAGCCGTCTGGTCGACCGAGCGCAACGACGCACTCGAACGGGCGGGTGCCCGCACGGTCGTGGCCGCCACCACCCTCGCCCGCGAAGCCGCGGAGGCCGCCGACCCCGGCCTCGACAAGCGGCCACGGGATCTCGACCTGCCGCCATGGCAGAAGGGCCGCTACGGCACCGCCATCGGTCGGGCGGTCCATGGTGTGCTGCAGGTGGTCGGCTTGGCCGACGGTGCCGGCTTGGCAGCGGCGGCGGCCGCCCAGGCCGCCGCCGAAGGTGTCGCCAACCGCAGTGATGTCGTCGAACGCCTCGCCCGCCACGCCCTCGACAGCGCCGTTGCGGCCGAGGCGGCCGCCGGGGAGTTCTGGCGCGAGGTCTGGGTCGCTGCGCCGATCGGCGACCACCTCGTCGAGGGCTATGTCGATCTGCTCTACCGCAGCCTGGGTGGCCTGGTGGTCGTTGACTGGAAGACCGACCAAGTCGACGACGATGCCGCCGTCGCAGCAAAGGTTGCCCGCTACCGGCTCCAGGGCGCGGCCTATGCCGCCGCCGTCGAGGCGGCCACCGGCGAACCGGTGCACCGCATGGTGTTCGTGTTCCTCAACGACGACGGGCCGGTCGAGGTCGAGCTTCCCGACCTCGCCGCCGCGGTGGCCGAGGTGAAGGCCAGCACGGCCGAACTGGCCGTGGCGTCAGCGGTTTCCGAGGCGGTCGTCGAGTTCGAGTGAGAGCCGCACCAGCCCGGCGCCAAGCTCATGACGTTCCGCTTCGCCCAGGTCGCCGATGTCGAGATCGAAGGCGTCGAGCACCAGATCGAGGGTCGACTCGGCCAGGGCGCGACCGTGGTCGGTGAGTTCGATCAGGGTGCGGCGGCCGTCGTCGGGGTCGTCGACTCGCATCACCAGGCCCCGCTCCTCGAGGCGACGGATCGTCTTGGTGGTGCCGCCGGTGGTCTGCACCAACGACGACGACAGCTCGCCCGCCGAACGGCGGTAGGGCTCACCGGCGATCAGCAAGGTGACGAGGGCGGTGAACTCCGAGGTGTCGAGCTCGTCGGAGGCGAGCGTGGCGCTCAGCCACGACTCGAGCTGACGGCCGGTGCGCATGACCGCGACGAGGACACCGATGGTCGAGCGGTGCTGGTCGCCCACGAACGGGGCGAGGCCGCCGAGCAGCTCCTGATCACGATCGGTCACCGCCGGAGCGTACCGGTCGCCGTCCCGGGAGTTCTCTCCGGCACCCGCTAGACAGAGCCGATGCGCATGGCGTTCTACGGCACCCTCCGCCCCGGGGAGAGCCATCACTACGAGGTCCGCAACATCGCCGGCACCTGGCGGACCGCCACCGTTCGCGGCTGGGTCTACGACATCACGTGGGGTCCGGCTGACGGGTATCCAGGGATCACGCTCGACGCCGACGCCCCGGCGACTGCGGTCGACGTGCTCGAAAGCGATGATCTCGAGAAGCACCTGCGCCGCCTCGACGACTTCGAGGGCCCCGGGTATCGCCGGGTCGAGGTCGACGTCACCTTCGACGACGGCACCATCGCGACAGCGTGGCTCTACGAGGCCGACCCCGAAGCGTGAACCGACGGCTCGCCGCAGCCGTGGTGTTGGTGCTCGCCGCAGCGAGCGCGGCTGTCCCCGTGACCGCCTCCGAGCCGGTGGTGAGTGTCGGCTTCACCGACGTGGCGGGCGACCGCTTCTTCTCCGAACCGATCGCCTGGGCCAGGGCGGATGGCGTGGTCGACGGGTATTCGGTGCACTGCTTCGGCCCGGAACTCACCGCCACCCGCGCCGAAGTGATCGCGGTGATCCATCGCGCGCTGGGTGAGCCGGGCTCGGCGGGCGTTTACCCCTTCACCGACGTCGTCGCCGGGTGGCAGCAGGCGCCGGTGGCGTGGGCGTTCGAGCAGGAGATCACGACCGGCACGTCGCCGACGACCTTCGACCCGAGCGCGCCCGCGACCCGCGCCGAGATCGGTGCGTTCCTGTGGCGGGCATCGGGTCGGCCCGACGCGCCGCCGTCGGTGTTCGTCGACGTCGTGCGCGACTGGCAGATCGCCCCGATCGGATGGCTCGCCGCCGAGGGCATCACCACCGGGCGCAGCCCGACCGCCTTCGACCCCGACACGCCGGTGACCCGAGCCGAACTCGTCACCTTCCTGTGGCGGTGGCGGGGATCACCCGCCGCGACAACGACCGCGCCCGCCGATCCGCTTCACAACTGCGACGTCGATCTCGGTGTCTGCAGCGACCTCTTCGGCGACGCATTCGTGGCCTCGCTGCCGACCGACGTCATCGTCACCGCGGCCGTGCACGACCACCGCACCGGCTGCTGGTATCACCTCGACGAAGGGAGGGTGGTCACGACCGCCAGCGTCATCAAGGCCCAGGTCCTGGCCGGCGTGCTGCTCGACGCCCAGGAAGCCGGGCGTGATCTCACGGCGACCGAGGCGGCCAACGTCGAACTGATGATGCACTACAGCCACAACCGGCCGCCGACGAGCGAGCTGTATCTCCAGGTCGGGAGCGCGGCCGGGATGGAAGCGCTCGACGCCCGCTTCGCCGTGCCCGGTACCAGCCACACGCCGCGCTACGGCGCGACCCTGTCGACCGCGGCCGACCGGACGATCCTCGTCGACGCCTTGCTGGTCGGGGGCGGGCCGCTCGACGATGCCTCCCGCGCGGCGGCGTGGGAATGGATGTCGGGCGTGAGCGATGCCCAGTCGTGGGGTGTCAGTGCCGGCCTTCCCGCTGACCATGAATTTGCGCTCAAGAACGGCTTTTACCCGATGAGCGGTCGGGGCTGGCGGCTCGGTACGACCGGTGCGGTCCGAGACCGCGACGGCGGTGTGTACGCGATGACCGTCATGACCGAGCAGAACGCCACCGAGGCCGAGGGGATCGCGCTCGTCGAACGGGTCGCGGCCCACGTCAACGAACGGCTCACGACCGGCGAGCGCGTGATGCAGCGGTCGGAGACGGTCACCTGCATCGAACCGGTCGGTGGCACGAGTTGGGAGACGGCCGCCGCATCGATCGGCGAGGTCGACGCCGCCACCCTCCGGCTCCTGAACGGCGGCGAGGCGAGCGTGCTCAGCGGGCAGCGGATCTGTCGTCCCTGACCGTCTCGTCCGGCAGGGACCATGCGGCGAGGGCTCCCAGGAGCGCGACCGCGGCGGCGAGCATGAACACGGTGGTGAACGAACCCCGCCAGTCGGCGATCGCCCCGCCGATCTGGGGGGAGACGGCCTGGGCGACGCCGAAGGCGAGCGTCGTGGCGGAGAAGACCGGCCCGAACGACCGCTCGTCGGCGTGGGCGACGACGTGGGCGATGATCGTCGCCGGAATGCCGCTGAACATGATCCCGACGAGCACGGTCGAGACGAGCACGACCGGCAGCGACCCGGTCAGGATCCCCATCGACGCGATCGCCCACGAGATGAACGCGATCGTCATCGCGAGCCGCCGTCCGATGCGGTCGGAGATCGAGCCGACGATCAGCCCGCCGACGATCACCGCGAAGCCGATCATCGTGAACGCCAGCGTGGCTCGTTCCGAGCTCCAGCCGGCGTCGTCCTCGAGCCGAGCGACGGTGAAGCTGATCACGAGGATGTAGCTGAAGCCGTATGCCGAGTAGGCACCGGTCAGGGCCTTCCACCCCTCGATTTGGCGGAGGGCGCCGAAGCCGCCGAACCCGCCGGCGACCGACGGCCGTTCGCCCTGGCTGCGCAGGAAGACGAAGGCCGACGCGATGACGACGAGCGCGATCGCCAACTCGATCCGGTACAGGGTCTGCCAGACGTCCTGGTCGCCGTCGCGGAGGAAGGCCGCCATCCGGCCGGCGAAGACGATGCCGACGCCGATGCCCACGCCAGCGATGCCGGTTGCGAAGCCGCGGCGTTCCGGTGGGAACTGGCGAGCGGCGATGCCTGGCACGGGCACCCAGATGATCGCCCCGCCGAGCCCCATGATCGCGAGGGCCACCGCGAGCACCGCCGGCTCGGTCGTGAATGACGCCAGGGCCAGCCCCGAGGTCGACAAGACGAGCCCGATCTTCACGAGTCCGACGAGCGACGACCGCGAAGCAAGCCACGCGACGACGATCGTCCCGAGGAGATAGGCACCAACGTTGAGCGAACCGAAGAGACCGGCGGCGGTGTTGGATCCGTCGAGCAGATCGTCCCGAGCGTCGGGCAGCACGACACCCCACGTGAAGCGGCCGAACGCCTGGGCCACCATCGCCGAGGCCAGCACGATGGCGAGGGTCAGGATGCGTCGCTCGGCGGTGGCCACCCGGCGACGCTAATCGTCGCTCCGGTCGGCGTACGAAACCTCAGCTCGGATCGGGATCGCCGGGGCGTTGGTGTCCGGAGAAGACGAGGGCGATGCGTTCGCCGTCGAGGTCGGGGGCAACGTCTCGGCGCAGCGCAAGCAGCCCGCCGAGGCCGGCCGCACCGGTCGGGCACACCGGAATCGACGTATGAGCGTGGCCGAGCCGATGGGCGATGCGGAAGTCGTCGTCGGTCGCCACGATCGGAAAGCCGCCGGTCGCGAGCATGGCGTCGACGATCGGTAGCCAGTCGTAGGTGACGTCGTCGAGGATGCCGGTGGCGTAGGACTCGGGGGCGACGGGCCATGGCCGCATGTAGCGATCGGGATGCGACGTGACACGGGCGAGCACGACGCGTCGCGCCTCGGCCGGAAGGCGGCCGAGTTCGGCGGCCGCGGTGGCCCGATCGGCGTTGGTGACCGGCCCACGATCGCTGAGTTCGCCGATGATTCGGTTCCACGCGCTGACGAGTGGGTGGTTGCCCTCGGGCTGCACCGCATGGATGACGGGCATGGCCTCGTCGCCGAGCTGACGTTGCAGGCCGCTGACGACGGCCGAGCCGAGCGCCCCGCCGCCGACCTGGATCAGGAGCCGGTCGATGCGATGGTCGCCGAGCGTGTCGAGCATCTCGTAGGCGATCGTGCGGCCGCCGTCGACGGTGCCGGGCGTGTCCGTGCCCTGGCACGAGAAGGCGGTCGCCCCGGCGGCGATGGCGTCGACCATGGCGTGGTAGGCCGGATCACCGAGCCGGTCGGGATCGCGTTCGGTGCGCACGACCGAAGCGCCGTGAGCGGCGATCCGGTCGGTGATCGCCTGGTCGGCCCAGTCGGGCACGAAGACCTCGAGCGGCTGGTCGACCGCAGCGGCCACGACCGAGGCGGCGAACGCAGCGTTGCCACAGCTGGCGATGGCGAGCCGGTCGGGCCGCTCCCCCGCCAGGGCAAGGCCGAGCGCCACGCCGAAGAGATGGCGCCCCTTGTGCGAGCCGCTGACGTTGCTGGTTTCGTCCTTCACCCACAGCTCGGCACCATCGAGGCCAATCGCCTCGGCCAACGCCGACTGCGGTCCGAACGGTGTTGGCGCGAAGCCGTGGCCGTCGATCTTGGCGACGGCGGCGTCGAGCCGTTCGATCGTGGCGAGCACGGTGGTGCGGTCGGCCCCTTCCGCCTCAGCCGCAGCGACGACGTCGAGCCGGTCGGCGTGGGTGGCGAACGTCGACGTCACGTCAGTCGTCGGCGCGGGTGCCCGTGCGGGCGTTGAACTCGCGGATCTGCTCGTCCCAGTCGCCGATGAAGTGGCGCATGCCGTCCCAGAAGGCCTGGTCACCGCGGGCGGTGAAGTCCTCGAACGACGTGCCCTGCTGCTCGACCCAGGTGAAGTAGCCGAGGTTGAACACGCGACGGCGTTCCTGCTCGGTGAGCTCGAGATGCTGGGCGGTGTCGCCCGCCTCGAGTTCGCGGGCGAAATCGGCCGCGGCGGCGACGGCGTCGTAGCCGTCGGCGTGGTGGTGGGCGAGGTACTCGTCACGCTCGCTGTCGTAGAGCTCCGAGCCATCGGTGGCGACCGTGACGATGACGTCGTCACGGCCGAGGCCTCGGTCCTTGGCGATCGTGATCGCGGCAAGGGCGTTGGCGATCGACGAGTAGCCCATGTGCACGAGCATCTCGACGAGCGCCGGGTCGAGACCGACCCGATCGACGAGGTGGGCCTTGCCGGCGTCGGTGTTGAACAGCGCGTCGAGCGCATCGGTCGAGCGGTCGCTGACGGCGACGACGTCGTCGGTGTTCATCACGTTGTGGATCAGCGGCACGTGCTTGTCGCCGATGCCTTGGATGTTGTGATCGCCGAAGCCGTTCTCGAGCATCGTCGGGCACTCGAGCGCTTCGACGGCCACGATGCGGCTGCCGTAGGTGTCGTTGAGGTAGTCGCCGGCGCCGAGCGTGCCGGCCGAACCCGAGGCCGAGACATAGGCGACGAGGCGGGCGTCGGACTGCCCGGCGGTGGCGTGCTCGAAGACCCGGCCGAGCGCCGGACCTGTGACGGCGTAGTGGCCGAGGTGGTTCGAGAACTCCGAGAACTGGTTGATGATCTCGATCTCGGGATCCTTCTCCAGCTCGTTGCAGGCGTCGTAGATCTCCTTGACGTTCGACTCGGTACCCGGCGTGCGGATGATGTCGTTGGCCGGGTCGAGGGTCCACTGCTCGAGCCAGTCGAAGCGGGCCTTGCTCATGCCCTCTGGCAGCACGGCCACACCACGGCAGTCCATGATGCGCGAGATGGCGATGCCGCCACGGGCGTAGTTGCCGGTGGACGGCCACACCGCACGGTGCGCCGTCGGGTCGAAGCGGCCGGTGACGAGACGAGGCACGAGGCACGAGTAGGCGGCCAGCACCTTGTGGGCCCGGATCATCGGGAAGCGGTTGCCGATCGCCAACAGGATCCGGGCCTCGACGCCGGTCATCTCCGGCGGGAGCTCGATGTAGTCGGGCACCTCATGCGGGCCGCCGCCGTCGAGACGACCGAACCAGTGCACCCGGAACAGGTTTCGCGAATCGGGCTCGTTGCGATCGAGGCCGGCCAACGGAGCGAGACGGGCCGACGGGATCGTCGACGGATCAGCCAACTCGGCGAACGTCGGCAGGGCGATGTTTCGTTCGGTGAAACGCTGAACGGTGCGGTCGTAGACGCCTTGGTCGGCGACTTCTGTGGTGAGCCCCAGCGACTCGTGGGCCCGTGCGACTTCAGCAGCGTCGATCGTGCGCTTTGACATTCTGTAAAGCTAGCGCAGCGCCCTCTCAGATCGCCCCGTCGTGGCCTTCCCAATACGGGTCGCGCAGGCGGCGCTTGTAGAGCTTGCCGTTGGGATCGCGGGGCATCTCGGTGGTGTAGTCGATCGACCGGGGCAGCTTCTGGCGGGCGATCTGCTCGCGCAGCCACGACATGATCGTTTCAGTCGTCTCGTCGGTGGGCTCCCAGCCTTCCCGCAGTTCGATGACCGCCTTGATCTCCTCGCCCACGTCGGGGTTCGGAATACCGAAGACGGCGACGTCGCCCACGGCTTCATGCTGCACGAGGGCACCCTCGATCTCGGCCGGATAGATGTTGAGCCCGCCGACGATGATCATGTCGTTGGCCCGGTCGTTCAGGAACAAGAACCCGTCGTCGTCGAGATAGCCGACGTCGCCGACGGTGAAGAAGTCATCGAGGCGGGACTTCTGGGTCTTCTCGTCGTCGCCCTTGTACTCGAACTGCTGGCCACCGCCCATCTTCATGTAGACGGTGCCGGATTCGAACGGGGGCAGCCGGTTGCCGTCCTCGTCGACGACGATGATCTCCGAGATCGGCCACGGCTTGCCGACCGTGCCGGGCTTGGTCATCCACTCGGCCGCCCCGACATAGGTACCGCCGCCCTCGGTGGCCGCGTAGTACTCCCAGATCGAGTCGCCCCACCACTCGATCATCTTCTTCTTGGTCTCGACCGGACATGGCGCTGCGGCATGAACCATGTAGCGGGTCGACGACACGTCGTACTTCGCCCGGACCTCTTCGGGGAGCTGCAGCATGCGGTTGAACATCGTGGGCACCATGTGCGACGAGGTCACCTTGTACCGCTCGATGCGTTCGAGCGCGCCCTCGGCGTCCCACTTGTCCATCAGCACGATCGAGTGTCCGAGGTGCAGCGACATCGTGGTCCAGTTGTTGACGGCCGTGTGGTAGAGCGGCGCCTGGGTGATCTGCACGTTGTCGTCGTGGGCCTTGGTGCCGAACAGGTACAGCAGCCCGCCCGACGCCGACTCGTCGGGGTGGGCCGGGTTGAGCGGACGCCGCACGCCCTTGGGGCGGCCGGTCGTGCCCGACGTGTAGAACATGAACGACCCGCTCGGTCCAAGATCGTCGGGGCGCTCGGTCGGCTGGCCGTCGAGCAGCTCGTCGAACGAACGGAAGCCCTCCACTGCACCGCCGACGGCAAACCGGTTGGCCTCGGGGGTCGCACAGTCCTCGAGCACGCGAGTCGCCTCGTCGGCGAACTGGGCGTTGACGATGAACGCCTTCGTGTCGGAGTCGTTCACGATGTAGCTGATCTCGGGGCCGACGAGATGCCAGTTGACGGTGGTGACGTAGAACCCGCCCTGGAACGCGGCCAGGCAGATCGCGACCTGCTCGAAGCTGTTGGGCAGCACCGTCGTGACCTGGTCGCCAGGCTGGAGGCCGAGGGCCCGCAGCCCATGCACGATCTGGTTGGTGAGTGCGTACAGCTCACCGAACGTCATCTGCTCGTGATCGGGACCGACGATGGCGAGATGGTCGGGGTCGGCTTCGGCGATCTTCCAGAAGCCCAGGACGTCGGTGTTGGCCATGGCCGAGATGGTGGACGCCCTCGTCGCCGCGACGCCAATCGACGGCTACGCGCCCAGGCCCGGAGCGAGTTCGATCAGCGCGAACGCCGCACCCTCAGGGTCGGCCACGACGGCGATGCGTCCCTGATCGATGTCCATCGGACCCATGTGCACCTGGCCACCGAGTTCGTTGATCCGAGCGAGCGTCGCCGCACAGTCCTCGACGCCGAAGTACGGCAACCAGTGCGGCGGTGTGCCCTCCGGGCCCATGATCGGCAGCACCGACGCCAACTCGGTGTCGCCCACGCCGAAGATCGCCAGCGCGGCAGACGTGCCGCTCTCGCTCATGCGAGTCGCCATGCCGAGAGCGTCGCCGTAAAACGCCGCGGCCTGTTCATGATCGGCCGTGTAGAGCTCGGACCAGGTCAGCGCACCCGGCTGGTTGACGATCTCGGCGCCGATGTTCTCGCCCGCCTGCCAGAGGCAGAAGACGGCTCCCTCGGGATCGGTGGCGACCATCATCCGGCCGGCGGTCATCACGTCGAACGGTCGTGCCATCACCGAGCCACCGGCCGCTTCGATCTTGGCCGGCATCGCATCGACGTCGTCGACGGTGAAGTACATCGTCCAGTGCGGCGGGATGCCCATGTCGATCTGTTCCTGGGGCTGCGGCGTGACGGCGGCCGCCGACCTGCCCTCCAACACGGCCATCGTGTAGCCGCCCGCCTCCGGTTCGGGAGCGGTGCGCATCTCCCACCCGAAGATCGCGCCGTAGAACGCCTTGGAGCCCTCCAGATCACGAGACGAGACGTCACACCACGAGGGCGTGCCATGGGCGTAGGACTCACGAACGGGCATGGAGTGAGTGTCCCGCGGCCAGGGCGACGGCTCAACCGAACATCAGGTGACGGCCTTGCGCTCCCGGTACTCGGGCGTGTCCCACGCATCGGTCGCGATGATCTCGGCGAGGATCTCGACGGCGGCGTCGATGTCGGCCTCGTCCAGGTAGAGCGGCGTGAACCCGAAGCGAATGAGATCGGGCGCCCGGAAGTCGCCGATCACGTCGCGGGCGATCAGCGCCTGCATCACCGCGTACCCCTCCGGGTGCCGGAACGAGACCTGGCTTCCCCGCTGGGCCGGATCGCGAGGCGACCCCAGCTCGAGCGTAGGGCACGACGCCTCGACCCCGGCGATGAACCGCTCCGACAGTTCGATCGAGCGGGCCCGCACGTCGGCCATCTCGACGCCGTCCCACGCATCGAGCGCGGCATCGAGCGCAGCGAGCGCGAGTACCGGGGGCGTGCCGACCCGCATCCTGGCGATGCCGGGATCGGGCCGATAGTCGAGATCGAACGCGAACGGCGCCTCGTGGCCGAGCCAGCCCGACAGCGCGGGCCGGACCTCGGCGATGAGGTGTTCGGCGACGTGGATGAACGCCGGAGCGCCGGGCCCACCGTTGAGGTACTTGTAGGTGCACCCCACGGCGAAGTCGGCGCCGCAGCCGGCGAGATCGACATCGACCGCACCGGCCGAGTGGGCCAGATCCCACACGGTGAGCGCGCCCGCCTCGTGCGCCGCAGCGGTGAGGGCGGTCATGTCGTGGCGCCGGCCGGTGCGGTAGTCGACCTCGGTGAGCATCACGACGGCGACCGACTCGTCGATCGCGTCGATGACCGACTCCGGCTCGACGACTCGCAGCTCGTGATCGCCACCGATCGTGCGCAGCAAGCCGTCGGCCATGTAGAGGTCGGACGGGAAGTTGCCGGAATCCGACACGACGACCCGGCGGTCGGGGCGCAGATCGAGCGCCGCGGCGAGCGCCTGGTACACCTTCAACGAGAGCGTGTCGCCGACGATCACCGTGCCCGCCGGCGCGCCGATCAGGCGAGCGATGCGATCGCCGACGCCGGTCGAGGATTCCATCCAGCCCGCGTCGTTCCAGCCCCGGATCAGCAGCTCGCCCCACTCATCGGTGATGGTGCGGGTGACTGCGGCCGCGACGGCGCGCGGCGTCGGCCCGAGCGAGTTCCCGTCGAGATAGACGAGACCGTCGGGAAGATGGAACAGCGAGCGAGTCGCGGTGAAGTCGGTCATGTCGGGCCGATGCTACGGCCCGAGGGGTCAGCCGACGGGCTCGACCGGGTTGACGGCGGCGAGCTCAAAGATGTCGAGACGCTCGCGGTACCAGTCGCCCGGCACCATGGTCTTGCCGGGCAGGTCGGCCAGGGCGGCATCGACCAGGCTCGTGATGTCGTCACGGCCGGCTGCCTCGATGCGGAGATCGAGCAGCGCATCCATCGTGCGGGAACGGCTCAACACGTCACCGTCCACGCTCTTGCGCATGGCTTGGATGTAGGTCTCCAGATCGCTCATACCCATGACAACGCCTCCTCACCAGAAGATGTTCCGACTTCAGTTGTGACGTCAGTCCTACCCCCGTCGGTTCCCCGATTGGGGGACCTGAGGAGCGGAGCCGACATTTCGCCACCGTACCCGGGGCCCGATGCCAATGGTCACTCGGGGCATGGTCCGAGTGTCATCTTGACGTCGTGAAGGCCAACGGAGACAGGCCAAACGGCGGATGCATGGCATCGGTCACGTTGCCGACAGGCCTGTGGCAGGATCGGCCCATGGCACGTTTCGACTCCCCCAACCCCGTCCACGTCGGCATCCAGATCCAGCCCCAGGGCACCTCCGTCGAGGAGATGCGAGCGGCGTGGAAGGCCGCCGACGACATGGGCGCCGACTCCATCTGGATCTGGGACCACTTCTACCCCCTCTTCGGTGACCCCGACGCCACCCACTTCGAGGCCTGGACGCTCCTGTCGGTGATGGCGGCCGACACGACCAACGCGAAGCTCGGCACCCTCGTCACCGGCAACAGCTACCGCAACCCGGAGCTGCTGGCCGACATGGCTCGCACGATCGATCACGTCGCGGACGGCCGCATGTACCTCGCGGTCGGCGCCGGCTGGTTCGAGCGCGACTACACCGAGTACGGCTACGAGTTCGGCACCGCGCCGGGCCGGCTGCGTCAGCTCGGCGAGGATCTCCCCCGCATGCGGTCACGGCTCGACAAGCTCAACCCGCAGGCGGTCGGCCCGATGCCGATCATGATCGGCGGGTCGGGCCCGAAGGTCACGCTGCGGCTCACCGCCCAGTACGCCGACGCGTGGAACACGTTCGGTCCGCCCGAGCACTTCGCCGAGAAGAACCAGATCCTCGACGACTGGTGCGACAAGCTCGAACGGGATCCGTCCGAGATCGAGCGAACCGTCGCGATCGGCACCGACGACGTCGACGGCATCGAGCGCTACGTCGAAGCCGGCGCCGATCACGTCATCGTGATGACGAGCACGCCGTTCGATCTCGCCCCACTCCAGTCGCTCCTCGACCAGCGCGCCGCCCTCAGCTGAGTTGGAGACACTTCGTACCTGACACGAAGTGTCTCCATTTCACCTCACGCTGCGGAGGGATTCGAGCCAGTCGTCGGCGGCTTGGAGGCGGCGCCGGAGGCCGGCTTCGTCGGCCTCGGCGACCCGCTCGATACCGGAGCGCTTGTTGAGCTCGGCGTTGACCATCGGGTGCTCCATCCCGGTGGCGCGCACGAGCTCGAGCACGCGGTCGGCGTTCCAGTTGCGGAGATCCTTCTTGCGGGCGTGCTTCGTACGGAGGCCACCGAGCGCGGCCTTGGGATCGAGGTCACGGCCCGGCAGCTTCGGCGGAGGCGGCAGATCGATCGGCAGGCCGGCGAGATCCTCTGCCGCGATCACGATGTCCTCGTGCGGGTCGATGCCGTCGTCGGCGGGCGGCGGCGTCTCCTCGCCGTCGAGCGCAGTGGACGACAGGGCCTGGAACAGCGACGGCTGTTCGTCGATCTGCACGGCCCGGTTGAGGTCGTCGAGCGCGGTCTCGCGCTGGGCCTCCTTCTCGATGCGTTCGTCGATCGAGTGGCGTCGCTGAGTGGCGATGTTCTGGGCGTGATGACGCAGCCGCGGATCGTCGGGCACGTAGAAGTACGCCTTTTGCGACGCGAGGCCCGGCGTCCAGCGAGCGATACGGCCGACGGCCTGGCGAAAGAACAGCGGCGTCACGGTGGTGGTGGCGTGCACCGCCACCCGCAGACGAGGGATGTCGACACCCTCGGAGATCATGCGCACGGCAACGACCCACGACTGGTCGGATCGGGCGTAGCCCTCGATCACGTCGGATGCCCGCGGATCGTCGGAGAGCGCGATCGCCGGCGCCTCGCCCGTCCAGCGTTCGAGCAACGCAGCGCACGCCCGCGCATGGTCCTGATCGATGGCGATCACCAGGCCGCCGGCGTCGGGTTGCTGCTTGCGGATCTGACGC
>JBCBYI010000115.1:0-13375 GCA_039815945.1 Actinomycetota bacterium
CGGAGGGGGCGCCCGTCGGGCTGCTCGCCGTCGCGGGCGACTGCGACGGGCTCTACGTCTCGGACGCGATCTCGTGGCAGGCGATCGAACGAGCGGAGGGCGTCCTGGCCCGCACCGTGACCGTCGACCCGACCGAGACCGCCGTCGTGCTCGACGGGCCTGGCGGCACCCTCGTGCTCGAGCCGGTCGACGCAGACACGCTCGACGTCTGGCTGAGCCTGCCGGACGGCGCCGTGTTCGTCGAGGAGACGAGTTGGGACGGCAGGGCGGTCGACGTCGAGATCGTGTCCGATCCCTGGGCCAGCGGGCTGTTTCGGGGCGTGTTCGTCTCGGTCAACGGCCAGGTCGTGCTCCGTGATCTGTTCGCGACACCTGATCTCACGGCCATTGCGGTGTCGCCCGGAGTCGACGAGATGCGATCCGACGACGGGGGCGTGCCGGTGTGTCGCACGCTCGTGGAACGAGGCGCCGACGGCGACCGGTAGGGTCCCAGCGGGCCCGTAGCTCAATGGTCAGAGCAGGCGACTCATAATCGCTCGGTCGTGGGTTCGATTCCCACCGGGCCCACCATCCCCCGTTCCTGCAGGAGTTCACCGTGTCCGATGCCCCCATCGCTCCGAAGCGACCACACACGATGGAAGTCCACGGCGACGTCCGCGTCGACCCGTGGTACTGGATGCGAGACGACGACCGCGAGGACGCCGAGATCCTCGCCCATCTCCATGCCGAGAACGCCCACACCGACGAGGTGCTCGCGCCGGTGATGGCGCTCAAGGACGAACTGTTCGCCGAGATGCGCGGCCGCATCAAGGAAGACGACAGCAGCGTCCCCCAGATCCGCGACGGTGCGTGGCGTTACAGCCGTTTCGAGGAGGGGAGCGAGTACGCGATCCACTGCCGTCGGGTCGCCACGATGGATGCCCCCGAGGAGGTCCTGCTCGACGAGAACGAGCGAGCCGAGGGGCACAGCTTCTACAGCCTCGGCGGGCTCGCCGTCTCCCGCGACGGCAAGACGGTGGCGTTCGCGGAGGACACGCTCAGTCGCCGGATCTACGACCTTCGCTTCCGTTCTCTCGCCGACGACACCGAGCACGACGAGGTGATCGAACAGACGTCCGGGGGTGTCGTGTGGGCCGGCGATCACCGCACCGTGTTCTACGTGCGTCAAGAAGACACGACGCTGCGGGATTACCAGGTCTGGCGGCACGTGCTCGGCACAAGCGCCGCTGACGACGTGCTCGTCTTCGAAGAGCCCGATCCCGAGTACCACGTGGGCGTGTGGCTCACCCGGTCCCGCGAGTTCGTGGCGATCGGCAGTTTCCAGACCGAGAGCTCCGAGATCCGCACCATCGCCGCCGAGCAGCCCGATGAGGAGCCGGTGGTCTTCTTGCCTCGCCTCGTCGGGCACGAGTACTCGATCGACCATCACGGCGGCCGCTTCTTCGTGCGCAGCGACCTCGACTCGCCCAACCATCGTCTCCTCGCGACGCCGGAACGGGCCAACACCACGGTCGACGGCTTCGACGAGATTGTCGCCCACGACGACGAGGTCTATGTCTCCGACTTCGCCCTCTTCGACGACGCGCTCGTCGTCGAAGAGCGCCGCAACGCGGTGCTCGGCGTCCGGGTCATTCCCTGGGCCAACCCGTCGGCGGGTTACGACATCGAGTTCGACGAGGACGTCTACACCGCCGGTATCAGCGCGCCGGGCGACGCCGACGGCGACCTGGTGCGGCTGGTGTACACATCACTGACGACGCCGGCTCGCGTCTACGATTTTTCCTTCACCGACCGGTCGTTGGATCTCCGCAAGGAGCAGCCGGTGCTCGGCGACTTCGACCGTGACGCCTACGTCGCCGAACGGATCACCGTCACCGCCCGCGACGGCGTCGACGTGCCGGTGAGCCTCGTGCATCGTCGGGATCTCGATCGTACGGTTCCGCAACCGCTGCATCTCTACGGCTACGGCTCCTACGGGATCACGATGGATCCGTCGTTCTCGTCGGCTCGCCTCGCCCTGCTCGACCGCGGCTTCGTCTTCGCGATCGCCCACGTCCGGGGCGGCCAGGAGCTCGGTCGCCGCTGGTACGACGACGGCAAGCTCTTGCACAAGCGCAACACCTTCACCGACTTCATCGACGTCGGCCAGCACCTCGTCGACACCCGCGTCACCTCGCCGGCGCAGCTGATCGCCAGCGGCGGCAGCGCGGGTGGTCTCCTCATGGGCGCAGTGCTCAACATGCGGCCCGATCTGTTCGGCGCGATCGTCGCTCAGGTTGCGTTCGTCGACGTGGTGACCACGATGCTCGACGAGTCGATCCCGCTCACGACCTTCGAGTACGACGAGTGGGGTAACCCCAACCTCCCCGAGTTCTACGAGTACATGCTCTCGTACTCGCCCTACGACAACATCGAGGCGGTCGATCATCCGCCGGTCTTCGCGCTCGCCGGCCTCCACGATTCCCAGGTGCAGTACTGGGAGCCGGCCAAGTGGGTCGCCAAGCTCCGCGACACCTCGACGAGCGACGCGCCGGTGCTGTTGCGCATGAATATGGACGCCGGCCACGGCGGGGCGTCAGGCCGGTTCGCCCGACTCGAAGAGGTCGCCCTCGAGTACGCCTTCATGCTCGGCGTGATCGACGGCGAGTTCTAGGTCAGGAATCGGCCGGCGACCAGGGGATCCAGGCGACCGGCCGGCCCGACCCGATGGTTCGTGTCACGGCCAGATCGTCGAGCGGCGCGATGACCAGGTCGTCACCGTCGGCCATCAGGATCTCGGTCCCGTCGACGTCGCCGACGGTCGCGATGGCGGCGGACGGTCGGTCGAGGCCGCGAACCACCCCGTACTCGAAGACGTCCGGGAGTTCGGTCGTCTCGCCTGTACGGAGATCGGCGAAGAACCAACGTTGGGGCGGCTGCAGGATCAGGAGGTGACCCGGTTCGCCGATGGGCGCCACGCCGCTGACCGTGCGGTCCATCTCGATCCGGGCGAGTTCGTCGCCGGTCGCCGGGTCGACGGCTGTGACGTGCGGTTGCTGCGGACGAGAATCGCGTCGTCGGGCGCCGCGGCTTCGACGGGTGTGGTCGTGGTCGTGATCTCGGCGAGCGTGGTCGTCGCGAGCGACGTCGAGGCCGGAGCTCCGATAGGTGCATCGTCGCCGGTGGAGCACGCGCCGAGAAGCAGGGTGCCGGCCACCAGGCCGGTGAGGATCCGCCGATGCATGCGGGTCAGTCTGGCTGATCGAGCAGCTTCACCAGGGTCTTCGGTGCGACGTGGCGGTAGGCGTCGGTGAGGATCTGGGCGATCTCGTCCCAGTCGAGGTCGAGGTCGAGCCGCACCCCGAGCCAGCCCCGGTGGCCGACGTAGGGCGGCCGGAAGAAGCGGTCGGGTTCCTGGGCGGCGAGCTCCTCCTGCACGCCGGGGGCGGCGGCAACCCAGAGTCCGAAGATCCCGTCGCCGTGATGATCGTCGACACAGTTGCAGAACGTCTTCTTGTCACGGATGAAGAATGTCGGCATGCCATGGCTGAGCCGTTCGTTGGTCTCGGGAAGCGCCATCGCGATCTCGCGCACCGGATCGAATCCATCACCCATGGTGCGAACGTAACGGACATGAGGCGCCCCGACTAGGGTGCGCACACTGCCCCCACAGGGAGTACCCGTGAACGAAGGTGACCATGCTCGAAGGTGACATCGTCGACGACTTCGAGTTGCTCGACCAGCACGGCCAGACGGTCACGCTGGGCGATCTCGTCGAAGCCGGCCCGGTGGTCTTGTTCTTCTACCCGAAGGCCATGACCCCTGGTTGAACCAAGGAAAGCTGCCATTTCCGTGACCTGGCCTCCGAGTTCGCCGAACTCGGAGCGTCACGAGTGGGAATCAGCGCTGATCCGGTGGATCGGCAAAAGGAATTCGACGACAAGAACGGCCTGGGCTTCCCGCTGTTGAGCGATCCCGACCGTGAGGTCCACAAGCAGTTCGGCACGAAGCGGATGGGTCCGCTGCCCGGCAAGCGGGCCACGTTCGTCATCGATCGCGATCGCCGGATGGTGAAGGCGATCCGCAGCGAGACCAACATGCTCACCCACGCCGACGACGCCCTCCAAGCACTGCGGAGTCTGGCGAGCTAGTTGAGCGTGTCGTCGAGCCACACGGGCGCCCGGTCGAGCAGGAACTCGGCCACGTTGGCGCACGTGTCGAGCACGTCGCACAGGACTTCCTGGCCGAGGTAGATCCTCGCCAGGGAGACCTCGACGCGCCCGGAGATGGCGACGGCCCGCTCGGCGGCGTCGGTGACTGCCGCGTAGCTGTCGACGGCACTGAGGTCGAGCGGCAGCACCGTTCCGCCGATCCCGGCGAGATCGGTCGCGAGGATCAACAGGTCGGGGCTGGCCGGCAGCGGCGGCAGCGCGAAGGCAAAGGTGACGGGCACCGAGATCGAGCCGTCGGGTTCGCCGGTCTCACCGACGCGGGCGACCTCGTCCTCGAAGGCGATGCTGATGCGGGGGTCGACCTCGATCGCGACGTGCATGTCGAGCGGCCCGTCGCACGCCCGGTCGGGGTGCAGGTCGATCTCCCACGTCTGGCGGTTCGTGTAGGTCTCGATGAAATGGCGTTCGTCGTGGACGTGGAACCCGTGTTCCGCGACATGGTCCTTGAGATCGGCGACGAATCCCTGGAGATCGATGACGGCCACGAGCACAGCCTGCCACGATTCATGCGCCATCCCTCCTCCCCGAGCCGCCGGTGGGGGTCCCCGGCGGGCGGGTGCGGGCGTGGTTCAGTGGCGCCGTGACCGATGACGACCTACTCGCAGTGGTGCATGAGGCGGTGGACGCCGTCGTCGCGTCGTTCGAGGGTCACGACGACTGGGGCCTGTCCGGTGGACGCGATAGCCAGTACGCAAGCGATCTCGTCGCCGACGCAGCGGCGCTCGCCGTGTTCGACGCCGCCGGCATCGCGGTGATGAGCGAGGAGTCGGGCCTGTCCGGCACCGCCGATCTGGTGGCGGTCCTGGATCCGCTCGACGGGTCGACGAACGCGTCTCGGCCGCTGCCGTGGTTCGCCACGAGTGTGTGCGTGATCGACGGCGACCGACCTCGGGTCGCGGTCGTGCACGATCACGCCTCCGCGGTTCGGTGGGATGCGGTGGCCGGCGGGGGAGCGCGGGTGGACGGCGCGCCGCTGCCGATGCGCGAGCCGGTGCCGTTGCACGAGGCGATCGTGGCGATCAACGCCTTGCCGTCCCACGACCCTGGCTGGGCCCAGTTCCGCTGCTACGGCGCCGCCGCGCTCGACCTCTGTGCCGTGGCCGACGGCCGCTTCGACGCCTACGTCGACTTCGACCACGATGCGCTCGGTCCGTGGGACTATCTGGGCGGGATGCTGATCTGCGAGGAAGTCGGGATCGAGATCGTCGACGCGTTCGATCGTCCGCTCGTCACCACCGAGCACACGGCGCGCCGCACACCGGTCGCAGGCGCCGGCGATGCCTTCAGGCGCCTGGTCGAGGCGCGACGCTCGCAGAGGACCTCGTGACCGACCTCGGACGAGGTGGCTCGATCAAGCAGCGGCTCTTCCGGGGATTCGGCCGCCTCCCGAAGCCGGTGCGACGCTTCATCGTGCACACGGTCAGCCCGAACTGGACCGCGGGCGCGGTGGCGATCATCGAGCGCGACGGCAAGTGGCTGATGGTCGACCCGGTCTACCGCAAGGGCTGGACCCTGCCCGGCGGGCTCATCGATCGTGGTGAGGCGCCGGCGACGGCGGTGGAGCGAGAGCTTCGCGAAGAGTTGGGCATCGAGGCCGACGTCGACGAAACCGAGCCGTGGATCCTGATGGATTCGGCGATGCGCCGCATCGACGTCGTCTTCCACGCATCGATCCCCGACGACCTCGATCCGGCGTCGATCACGATCCACTCACCCGAACTCGGCGCGGTGGGCTGGTTCGCACCCGACGCCTTGCCGGAGACCGATCGCGAGGCCGGCGACGTGTTCTCGCTGATCGAGCAGGTCCTGGGCGGCGGCAGCCGCGTGCTCGTTCGCTGACCGGGGCGACACCCACCGGGACTGAGACACGGGTACCGTCGGCGCTCATGTTGCGACGCCTCGGTCCCGTTCTCCTAGCGGCCTCACTCGTCACGACGATCGTGGTCGCAGAGAGTCCTGCGTCCGCAGATCTCGCCGACGAGTACACGCCCGGTTCGTGCATCACCAACACCGTCCAGACGACCCCGTTCGTCGACGTGCCGGCCGGCCAGTTCTACACGAACCCGGTGGGATGGGCGTACCTCAACGAGATCGTCCAGGGCACCGAGGCCACCCGCTACTCACCGTTGGATCCGGTCAACCGGGCCCAGTTCGCCGCGATGCTGCATCGCATGCTGTGTCGGCCCGCCGCCACCGACGAGGCGCCGTTCCCCGACGTCGTGCCGGGCTCGTTCTACGACGAGGCTGTCGACTGGCTCTGGAGCGAAGGGCTGACCACCGGCAAGCCGGCGGCTGGCGGCAACGTCTATGACCCGGGTGGTTCGCTGACCCGCGGCGAACTTGCCGCCTTCTTGTTCCGTCTGGTCGGCACGCCCGACGGCGCGCCGGTCAACCCCTTCGCCGACGTCGACCGGAGCCGTTTCTTCGCCGAGCCGATCGACTGGCTCTTTTGGCGCGAGATCACGACCGGCACCACGTCGACCACCTTCTCGCCCAACGACACCGTCACCCGAGCCCAGGTGATCACCTTCCTCTATCGGCTCAACATCGGTGCCGCCGGCCTCATCGATCCGGCCACCATCGAACTCGGCTTCGCCACCGTGCAAAGCGGCCTGGCCCGCCCGGTGGGAGCCGCCGTGCATCCTGTCGACGGCTCGGTGTTTCTGATCGAGCAACGCGGCGGGGTGCACCGCATCCCCGGCGCCGGCGACGGCACGCCCGATTGGGACGCGCCGCGCGAGTTCGTTCTCGACCTGTCGTCGGTCGTCAGCCAGAGCGGCAACGAACGGGGTCTGCTCGGTGTCGCCATCAGCCCTGACGGCGGTCGGATCTACTTCTCGGGCACCGATCGCGTCGATCACGACTCGATCGTCTGGGAGTTCGACCTCGACGGCGACGGGCCGATCGAGGGATCCGAGCGGGTGCTGATCGAGGTCGATCAGCCCTCGCAGTTCACCAACCACAACGGCGGCCACATCGTCTTCGGCCCCGACGATCGCCTGTACGCGAGCTTCGGCGACGGTGGCGGCAGCGGTGATCCGCTGGAGAACGGGCAGGACACGACGAATCTGCTCGGTGCGATCATCCGCATCGACCCGGTCGGCGACGGCACGTACACGATCCCGGCCGACAACCCGTTCGGTGGGGGAGTGGCGCCCGAGATCTACCTCTACGGGGTTCGCAATCCGTGGAAGTTCTCGTTCGACTCGTCGACCGGTGACTTCTGGGTCGCCGACGTCGGCCAGAACCGACGCGAAGAGATCAACCGGCTCCGGTCGAGTGACGGCCGAGGCCTCGGGGCCAACCTCGGGTGGAACACCTACGAGGGAACGCTGCGATTCGACCTCGGCGACCCGGAGATCCCCGGTCGGGTGACCCCGGTCTACGACTACGTCACCGACGGTCCCGAAGGCCAGTCGGTCACCGGCGGTGTCGTCTATCGAGGTACGGAAATCGTCGGCCTCGACGGCACCTACCTGTGGGCCGACTATGTCCAGGCCGAGCTCCGCGGCTTCAACGACACGTTCGGTTCCGGGCCCATCTGGTACGGCGTGGAGCCGGTGGGTGGCCTCGTGTCGGCGTTCTTCGCCGACAACACGGGCGAGGTGTACGTCGTCTCTCTCAGCGGCACCGTGTCGAAGATCGTCGCGACCTGACCCTCACCGCCGTGAAACGGGCGCGCATCGCTCTGTGAAACCCTCCGCTCTGTGAAACCCTCCGCTCTGTGAAACCCTCCGCTCTGTGAAACCCTCCGCTCTGTGAAACAACGCGCGCGGAGACGTCCGCGCCCGTTCACCCAGGGGACACCCGATCGCCGCCAACCCGCCGGATCGAATCACGACCATGTGATTTGAGACAACCAGGGGGAGGCCTCCCATGCGAGTCCTGATCGCGGCCGAATCGTTCCTGCCGATGGTGAACGGGGTGACCAACTCGGTGCTTCGCGTCCTCGAGCACCTCGACCGACGGGGTCATGAGGCGCTCGTCGTCGCCCCCGCACCCGGGCCCCGTTCGGTGCGGCTCTCGACGGGCACGTCCGTTCCGGTCGAGCGCATCGCGGCGGTCAACGTGCCCTTCTACGACGGTCTGACCGCGGCGTGGCCGTCCGAGCGTCGCAGCGTGTCGATCGTTCGCCGGTATCGTCCCGACGTCGTGCACTTGGCGGCGCCGACGGTGCTCGGCCGCCAGATCGGTCGGGCCGCGTCGCAGGCCGGCGTCCCGACCGTCGCCCTGTTCCAAACCGACCTCGCCGGCTTCGTGCAGAACTACGAGCTCGGCCTCGGTGTGGCCGGGATCTGGCGGTGGTTGCGGACCATCCACAACCGGGCCGACCTGACCCTCGCCCCGACGCCGACGCTTGCCGCCGAACTCGAATCCCGGGGCTTTCGGCGAGTCGGCGTGTGGGGTCGCGGGGTCGATCATCGCCAGTTCGACCCGGCCCGTCGCTCCACCGAGCTGCGTGAGGTCGCCGGCGCCTCCGCCGAGCGGCCGCTGGTCGGATTCGTCGGTCGGCTCGCGGCCGAGAAGCAGATCGAACGGCTCCACGGCCTGCGGTCGCTGGGTGACCGGTATCGCCTCATGATCGTCGGCGACGGCCCCGAACGGGACCGGCTCGAGCGGCTCTTCCCCACGGCCCACTTCACCGGCATGCTGCGCGGCGAGGCGCTCGGCGAGGCGATGGCGTCGCTCGACGTGTTCGTGCACACCGGGCCCCACGAGACGTTCTGTCAGACGATCCAGGAGGCGATGGCGGCCGGCGTGCCGGTCGTCGCCCCCGATGCGGGTGGACCCCGGGATCTCGTCCTTCCCGGCGAGACCGGATGGCGGTACCACCCGGATCGGCCGACCGAGATGGTCGAGGCGGTCGCATCACTGCTGCAGAGCGCCGAACTCCGCACCCGGATGGGCGCGGACGCGCGGCGAATGGTCGCCGATCGATCATGGGAAGCGATCGGTGATGTCCTGCTCGATCACTACGCCCGAGTGCTGTCGTTGACGGGGTCTCGCAGCATCGGCCCGGTGCGCACGCCGGCCCGAGCGGCCTGACCCGCATCTGACGGCGCCTCCAAGCGCCGCCACGACTTCGTAGGATGCGGTGATGCTCGCCGCTGCCGCACCCCCGTCGTTCGAGGTCTTCGCAGTCCTGGCCGTCGCCGGCGCGATCATCGCCTACATCTCGGCTCGGATCGGCACGGTGCCGATCGTCGGCTTCCTCGCCTCGGGCGTGGTGATCGGTCCCAACGGACTCGGTCTGGTCGATGATCTCGATCTGGTCAACCAGGCCGCCGACATCGGCATCGTGTTGTTGTTGTTCACGATCGGCATCGAGTTCAGCCTCGACAAGCTGCGTTCGTTGGCGGCGTTGATCTTCGGCGGCGGAGCGATCCAGGTCGCCACGAGCACGCTGGTCGTGACCGGCATCGTGCTCGCCTTCGGCAAGGACTGGCAGACCGCGGTGTTCACCGGCCTCCTCGTGTCGTTGAGTTCGACCGCGATCGTGCTGAAGATGCTGGCCGACCGGCGTACGACGGGCACGCCCACCGGTCGCGTCTCGATCTCGTTCCTGATCTTCCAGGACCTCGCGATCGTCGCCATGGTGCTCGTCGTGCCCATGCTCGGCGGTGAAGCCTCCGGCCCTGGAGAACTCGCCTGGGCGCTCGGCAAGGCGATCGGCATCATCGTCGCCGTGCTGGTCGTGGCCCGCACGCTCGTTCCGAAGATCCTCGACGCCGTCGCCCGCACGTGCTCCGAGGAGATCTTCCTGCTCTCGGTCGTGGGCTTGTGCTTCGGCACCGCGTATCTCACGAGCCTGGCCGACGTCTCGATCTCGTTGGGTGCGTTCCTCGCCGGGCTGATGGTGAGCGAGAGCCGGCTCTCGGCCCAGGCGCTCGGCGACATCATGCCGCTGCAGATCCTCTTCTCGGCGACGTTCTTCGTGTCGGTCGGCATGCTCCTCGACCTCACGTACGTGGTCGAGAACCTCGCCCTCGTGCTGGCGCTCGCCGCTGCCGTCGTCGTCATCAAGCTCGTCACGACCGCAGCGGCCGCGACGATCCTCGGGCGGCCGAAATCGGTCGTCGTCGCGTCGGCGCTCGTGCTCGCCCAGGTCGGTGAGTTCTCCTTCGTTCTCCAGCGAGCCGGTGAGGACGTGGGTCTCGTGCCGATGGGCATCGACGGCGGTGCCGATGCGTTCATCGCGGTCACCGTCTTCTTGATGGTGCTCAGCCCGTTCATGATCCGGCTCGCCGATCTCATGTCGGCCCGTCTCGAGACCACCGACGCCCCGCCCCGGAAGGTCTTCGACGCAGATTCGCCGGCGCACGCCAACTCCGAGTTCCATGATCACGTCGTGCTCGCCGGGTACGGCGAGCGTGCTCGACAGTTGGCAGCCGCGCTCGACTTCGCCGATCGGCCCTACGTCATCACCACCCTCGATCCCGACATGGGACGTATTGCGTCGGAGTCCGGGCGCCATGTCGTCCCCGGCGACGTCACTCGGCGGGTCATCGCCGAAGAGGCCGGCGTGGCCGAGGCCCGGGTGATCGTCATCGCCGACGACAGCGTCGAGCGCACCCATCACGTCGCCTCGGTGATGCGGCTGATGAACCCCGATGCGTTCGTGCTCACCCACGTGAGCACCAACGAGGAGGCGTCGGAACTGCAGGCCGAGGGCCTGGTCGACCACGTCGTCGCCGACGAGGGCGCCACGATCGACGCCTTGATCGGCCATCTCCTGGGCGTGTTCGCGGTGCCGGAACGAGTCGTCGAGGTCGTCACCCAGAGCACGCTCGGCACGGTGCCCGAACACGAACCCGGCGAGGTCTACGGCCTCGCCGATCCGGATTCGATCGTCGTCACCCACATCGTCGAGGAGCCCGATGACGTGTGAACACGTCGCCCAGATCCGACCGGTCCGACCATCCGCGGCCGGATGTGAGGAGTGTCTCGCCAGCGGTGATCGCTGGGTGCACCTGCGACTCTGTCTGACCTGTGGCCACGTCGGGTGTTGCGACAGCTCGCCGCATCGTCATGCCCGGGCCCATTTCGAGGAGACCGGCCACGCGATGATGCGTTCGGCCGAGCCGGGCGAGCATTGGGCGTATTGCTTCGTCGACCAGCGCACCTACACGGTGGCCGAATCTCCTAAGAACGACTGAGCTCCGGTCGCTCAGGCCGCGCAGCAGACGACGTCGACACACCGACAGCCTGCACACGCCGCAGGGTCGGTGACCCCACAGTGCTCGACCGTCGGTCGGGGTGGAGGCAGAGGTGGTGGGGTTACAGCGATGCGCGGATCGGTCAGTAGCCGCTGATGTAGCTGGTGAGGTGGCGGGTCTCTTCTTCGAGCTCCCGGACTCGGGCGTTGACGACGTCGCCGATGCTGATGATGCCGATCAGCAGGTCGAGTTCGGTGACCGGCACGTGCCGGAACCGCCCCTCGGTCATGATCGTCATGAGCTCGTCGACGCCCGTCTCCGGTCCACAGGTGACGACTCGTTCGGTCATCACGTCGCGGGCGAGGAGCTCGAGGGCGATGATCCCGTCACGGGCGAGACGGCGCACGATGTCGCGCTCGGACACGATGCCCTCGACCTTGACCCCGTCGCCGGACACCACGAGGGCGCCGATGCCGAGTTCGGCGAGCATCGACAGCACGGCGGTGACGGATGCACCCGGGTCGACCGTGGCGACACCGGATCCCTTGCGACGGAGCAATTCACTGACCTGCATGGGTCCAGTGTGACGTACGTCACGTTGATCGTCCAGGGTGACCGCCGTCGGTGGTGGGCCAGGACACGTTCCTTACTCGACTCTTGAAGTGGGACTAGTAGTCTCACTTCTGTGACGACGGACGCTGACACCGAAACCGATACCACCTTCAGCACCACGGCGCCCGCCCCGACGGATGCTCGCCGCTCGGACTTCGTGCGCCGCCGCGCCCAGGTGGTCGACGCCTACATCGATCTCGCGCTTGAAGGTGATCCGGCGCCGAGCCAGCCGGCGGTCGCCGCCCGCGCCGGCGTGTCCCGTTCGTCGATGTTCCGCTACTTCGACACCCTCGACGATCTCCGCCATGCCGCGATGGGGCGGGTCTTCGAGCGCTTCATCGAACTCTTCGATCTCGGCGACGCCCCGCCGAGCCGCCGTGGACGCATCGCCGACTTCGTCGACCTGCGGCTTCGCTTCCACGAGACGATCGGTGCCCTTGCGCTGATCCAGCGTCACCACGCCACGACCCAACCCGACGCCGCCACGCTCGTCGATGCCAGCCGCAACCTGCTCGCCGACCAGGTGAGAACGTACTTCGCCGCCGACCTCGCCGGCCTCGACACCGATGCCGCGGCCGACCTCGTGCTGACGATCGCGGTGTTGACGTCGGTCGAATCGTGGCAACAGTTGCGCGACAGCCACGGACGCCGCCCACCGGAGATCCGGCGGCCGTGGATCGCGACCATCGACGCGGCGATCGCCGCCGCATCTCCCTCCGACCCCCGAGGAGCCCAGTGATGAAGACCCCGACCAACCACCGACTCGCGGCCATCGTGTTGTCCATCAGCGTGGTGGCTGCCGCCTGCAGCGGCGACGCCGAGACCGCCACCGAGCCGGACGTGCCCACGACGACCGCACCCGCCACGACCGAGGCCCCGGCGACGACCGAAACTCCGACGACCACGGCCGCTCCCACGACCACGGCTGCTCCGACCACGACCGCCGACGTCGGCGGTTGCGGCAGCCTCGCGACCGGGCAGACCGACCTGGTGCTCGACGCAGGTGGCGGCGAGCACGACGTCCGTGTCTACGTTCCCTCGTCACACGACGGATCCGAGCCGGTCCCGTTGGTGGTGAACTTCCACGGCTTCGGCTCCAACGGCGAACAGCAGGCACGCTTCACCGGCTACGAGGACCTCGCCGAGACCGAAGGTTTCGTCGTGGTTCATCCGACCGGCATCCCGGCCAGCGGCGACGAGGAGGGGCGCAACGGCTGGGAGGTCGCCGATGTCGACGATCCGGCCAAGGACGACGTGGCGTTCTTCGACGCCCTGCTCGATCTCATGATCGCTGACTACTGCGTCGACGAGAGCCGGGTGTACGTCACCGGCATGTCGGGAGGCGGGCTCTTCACGAGTCGACTGGTGTGTGACGGATCGGATCGGATCGCGGCT
>JBCBYI010000116.1:0-13367 GCA_039815945.1 Actinomycetota bacterium
CGAACTCGATCGGCACGAACCGGGTCGCTCCGGCGGTCTCCGCCGCGGCGACGAGCAACCGCATCGCCAGTTGCGGCACCGCGCCCTCGAATCCGTCGAGGCGGCGCCGATCGAGGTCGTCGAGCTCGATCCTGTCCATCGGCGTCAGCTCCGCGGGTAGAGCGTCTCGGTGTTGCCGTCGACCCCGATGATCTGGCCCGAGATGTGGCGGCCGTAGTCGCTCACCAGGAACATGATCAGATCGCTGATCTCCTGCGGGTCGACATAGCACTGCATCGAGGTCCCGATCGCGTACAGCCGGCGAACCGCTTCGGGATCGAGGCCGTCGAGTTCGGCGTGGTTGGCGATCACCCGCTCCATGCGATCGCCGTTGACGTTGCCCGGGACGATCCCGTTGACGCGGATGTTGTCGGGGCCGAGCTCCATGGCGAGGGTCTCGGTGAAGCCGGCGACGGCCCACTTGGCGGCGACGTAGGGCGACCGGCCGGGGAAGCCCATGATCCCGGCGGCCGAGACCATGTTGATGATCACCCCGCTCTGCTGGGCCTTGAAGACCGGGGCGACCCGTCGGGCGCAATAGAACTGGGCATCGATCCCGACCCCCATGCAATGGGCCCACTCCTCGTTGGTGACGTCTTCGACGAGCTTGGTCGGGCCGCCGACGCCGGCGTTGTTGACCATGATGTCGAGCCCGCCGGGCAGGATCTCGTCGAAGATCGCGTCGAGCGCGTCGGAGTCGGTGACATCGCAGGCCCAGGTGGTGATGCCCTCGGGCAGGGTTGCGAGCCCGCTCGGATCGATGTCACACGTGAAGACCTCGGCGCCGAGCTCGTGCATGGTCATCGCCGTGGTGCGTCCCATGCCATCGCCGCCTGCGGTGACGAAGGCCCGTTTGCCATCGAGCGAGATCTGCATGGGTCGACTCCTGGGTCCGTCCGGCGAGGCGCGCGGATGGTAGGCCTCGACTGAACGACCGTCCAGTGCCTCCGGCTCAGGTCGTCGTCAGGGTGGCGGCGTCGATCGCAGCGAGCAACGCACGGGTGATCTCGGCGGCGAGACGGGGTCGCTCGGCATCGTCGAGATCGAGGCGTCGGGCGACCCGCTCGGTGGCGAGCGCCGCCCGGCGTTCGATGCGCTCCGCCCGGTCAGCGGCATCGATGCGGGGCATCAGATCGGCGAGCGCACGATCGAGCTCCCGCTCGACGGCACGGCGGACCGTCGTCTCGTCGAGCGCGCCGCCGGTGGCTCGAGTCGGCGGCTCGCGCAGGTCGATCGTCGGACGGACGGTCGGCTCCGCCGGTGTCGGCGCGAGCCGGCGGCGGGTGCGGTTGCGCAGGCCCACGAGCGCGACCTGCGCGAGAACCAGGGTCGGGAGCAAGAGCAGCAGCCACGGGACATGGGTGGTCTCGGCCCGGAATCCCGGCGTATCGGCGACGCCGAGGAACTCGCCGACGACCGCATGGGTTCCAAACGCGAACGGATCGAGTTCGACGGGAACCTGGACGGTGCGACGGTCGCCCGGATCGAGGGGCGCGAGTTCGGGTGCCTCGAGCGGGGTCGTCGCTTCGCCCTTGCCGATCCGAAGGACGAGCTCCGGCGCGTCGATGGCGACGTCCCCCGAGTTCTCGAACACGAGCAGGAGGCGCCGCTCGGCCGCACCTCCGAACCAGGAGGTCCACGGGCCGTCGCCCGTGAGCCGCGCATCGATGATCGTGAGCTGCCCCGGAGCAGTCTCCTGGGCGTGGGCACCCGCCACGGGGGCGCCCAGCGGGGCGGCGACCAGGAGCATCAGGGCTGCTGCGAACGCGACGAGGACGCTGGGACGCCTCTGTGTGCTCGTTGCCGTGCGCATCGTGCCTCCACCGCCGCTCGTGTCTTGAGACGCTAGCAGCGCCGCCCACCCAACGTCACGGGGATGGGTCGTTCGACCACTCGACGTGGCGACACGCCGGCCGGTAGGCTCGGCCCGGGTCGGCGAACGCCGCCATGGTGCGAGGCGAGGAGGTTTGCGATGCACGGAGCGGGACCGGGTGGACACGACCCGTCTCAGTCTCAGGCCGACTCGGCGCGTGAGACCCTACGCCGACTCCTCGACGAAGCCGATCAGGCCGCCTCGGCCGTGCTCGCCGAGGCCGAGCATGTCCGCCGCGATCACCATGCGGCGCTCGCTCGCGAACTCGAAGAGATCGAAGAACTCCGCCACGCGATGGGCGAACGGCTCGAGGCGGCCAACGAACGCTTCGGCACCGCCCAACGCATCGTCGAGACCTCCCGGGCGCGACTCGCCGAGGTCGACGAACTCCACGGCGAGGCCAACCGCACGCTCGTCAACGCAACCGAGCACGCAGCGACGATGCTCGCCGGTGTCGAGGCCGAGGTAGAGGCGGCCCGCGGCCGGGCCCGCAGCGACGCCGAAGTGATCGTCCGCGACGCAGAGCTCGAAGCGCAGCGGATCATCGACGAGGCGGCCGCCTACCAGCGTGACGTCGAACTGCGGGCGGCCGAGACCCTCGGGAGCGCGCACGTCCGGGTCGAAGAGGTGATCCAGCGGGCGACCGCTCGCCGTCATGCGCAGATCGACGACCTGCACGCCCGCGAAGAGGAGATCCGAAGCCGGATCGCCTCCCTGCTGGCCGACGTGGCGACCGTCGACACGCTGGGCATCGTTCCCGACCGGCGCGAGCCCGACATCGACCTCACCGATGACGTCACCGAGACCATTCGCAACGTCATCGACGAGTGGAGCGCTCGCCGCGCCGACGGCTGAGCATCGCAACGGCGCGCAACCGTACGGCCACGTGACGTGGCGAAAAGTTCACTTGTCCGCACGCTTCGTGGCTGGCTAGGTTCGCTGCGTGCGATGGCGACGAACCCAGGCGGGGCGCCGGGCGGCGACTGCCGTGACGGCTGCGGCGGCGCTCATGCTCGCGGCATTCGCCGTGATCGCCCCGGTCGCGACTGCGGCGGGGGGTGGCGGCGGTACCGGAGGTGATCCGCTCTGCATCGGGATCTGGACGGAGTTCCACTTCGACGGGATCACCCCCGCCACGGTCGTGCGGCCGATCTCGGCGACGGAGGGATATGTGGTGTCCATCGTCGTCGACCTCGCCGATTTCGCCCATCCCGACGAAGAACCACAGTCTGGAGAACGCGTCAGCGTCGCGCTCGGCGACACGATCGTCGGCACCACCCCCGACCTCGGTGACCAGGAGGTGCGGCGGGCGTTCACCCTGCCCGTCGGCCGGTCGCTGAGCTTCGACACGGCCACCGTCCGGCATGTCCCGAACGGTGAGCCCGACGACCTCTTCGTCAAGACGGTCTGCATCGTGCTCGGCGATGCCCCGACATCGACCACGACCACCGGCGCACCCACCACGACCGACCCGACCTCGACCACCACGACCGACCCGGCCACGACCACCACGACCGACCCGGTCACGTCGACGACCACCACTGAGCCGGGTTCGTCGACCACGACCGAGCCGGGTTCGTCGACGAGCACGACCATCGCCGGCCCCACCTCGTCGACATCGGTCCCGGATTCATCGACCACCGCACCCGATCCTTCGCTCGCTCCGACCACCTCGACCGTCGTCACCTCCACGGTGCCGACGACGATTCCCGGCATGGGCTCGTTCGCCGCCGACTGCACCAGCGGTGTCACCGATGCCGGCACCTTCGTCTGGACCGCACGCGCCAGCGTCCCCTCCGTCGTCGTGATCGGCGAGCCCCTGGTCGTGAGCGATCAGGTGTGGCAAGTCGCCATCCCCGCCGCGGTGCTCGAGAACGCCCGCCAGGCGGGACTCGTCTCGCTCGGTGACGAGATCGGCGTGTCGATCGGCGCAACGATCGCCGCCGACGGCACCGTCGAGGCCAGCCGTGGTCAGTCGGGGCTCGCCGCCTCGTTCACGGTCACCGACGCAGGCGATGGCACCGCCGCCGGTGCCGATGTCGCGGTCGCCGCCGACGACATGACCTTCACCCCGACCGCCACGCGGGTCGAGTTCCGGTTCGCCGACGCGTCGTTGCGCATCGATCTGCCGGGTGGGGCACTGGAGCTCGCCTGTTCGTTCGACCCCGATCAGCCGCCGATCGTTCAGACCCCGCCGAACGAGGTCGCCGGCCCGCCGCCGGGGGAGCTCGCCGTCACCGGCCCGAACCCGCTGCTCCTCACTGCGATCGTGATCTTCGTCCTCTTCGACGTCGGCTACCTGGCCTGGAGCGCGACGCGGCCGCGCCGGGTCACCCTCTGACCCGACCTGCGGTCAGTCGATCACGCGTTGGCGGACCCGGTCGCGGGCCATCACACCCTGGGCCTCACGAGCCAGCGAGGCCCGGCGGAACTCCCACCCGAGCCATCGTCCGGCGTACATGCTCCCGATCACGACGCCCGTGGCTGCCGAGCAGCCGACGACCATCAGCGCGAATCCCACCATGAAGTCGACGATCCAGATCATGGTTGGCCATCGGCGGGGTCCGCCGTCGTCCTGAGGCGACTCACCGAGCGTGGTGACCATGGTCAGTTTCTCGTCATCGGGTGTTCGCAGGGGTGCGGAAACGCGCCCCCGCTGCGGCGGTACAATCGGCGTCGTTCCGCTCCCGTGCGGGACACGTGTGCCGACAGGAGTCCGGCCACGTTCTCCCCCCGGTTCTGAGGTTCCCTGCGTGATGACAGACTCCACCGCCGTTCGACGCCGTATGGGCGTCGTGATCGAGAACGGTCTGGGACACGCCGCCCACGCGAAGAACCTGCAGGCCGCGCTCGGAGCGAGCGAGCGGGCGACGGTCGAGTTCGCGCTCCTCGGCTTCCACGACGACGTCCGGCGCATCGACACCCTGCCGCTGATGTCGAACTGGACGGTCCGGGCCGGCAAGGCCGCCAACCGAGCCGTCGATGCCTGGCTGCGTGACGGTCCCGTCGACGGGCTGTTCCTCCACACCCAGGTCGTCTCGGTCGGCATGGGGCGCCACATGCGCCGTATCCCGTCGATCGTCTCGCTCGACGCCACGCCGAGCCAGATCGACGAACTGGGCGAGTTCTACGCCCACGATCCCGGCCCCGCTCCGATCGAGAAGCTCAAGCACCAGGCCACCAAGCGCGCCCTCGAACGGGCCGCGAGCCTCGTCGCATGGTCCGAGTGGACCGCGGACGGCATCGTGCGGGATTTCGGCATCCCCCGTGACCGCATCGACGTCCTCGCCCCCGGCGTGATGACCGATGTGTGGGGCCGCACCGGCGATCGCCACGACGACGGTGTCGTGCGGGTGCTCTTCGTCGGCGGCGATCTGCCTCGCAAGGGCGGCGATCTGCTGATGGAGGCGATCCGCCGCCTGCGAACCGATCCCGAACTGGCCTCCGCCGGGGTCGAGGTCGAAGTGCACCTCGCCACGGGCGCCGAACTCCCGGACGAACCTGGCATCGTCGTGCACAACGGGCTCACGCCCAACAGCCCCGAACTGATCGCGCTGTACCACCGCTGCGACCTCTTCGCCCTGCCCACCAAGGGCGACTGCCTCCCAATGGTCCTCGGCGAGGCCGCACTGAGCGAACTCCCGCTGATCTCGACCGACGTCGGCGCGATCGCCGAGGTCGTGCGCACGGGCGAGACCGGCACCGTCGTCGACGTCGAGGTCGCGGCGATCGAGGCCGCGATCAAGCCCTACGTGCTCGATCGCGATCTTCGCCGTCGCACCGGCGAGGCCGCCCGGCGCTTCGCCGAGACCAACCTCGACGCCCGTGCCAACGCCGAGAAGGTGCTCGATCGGATGCTCGAGCACGCCGAGCGACGCACCCCGCCCAAGGTGGTGCTGAGTGTCAGCGGTGAGGTCGCACCGGACATCCGGCGCCAGATCGACGCCGGCGAACGGCCCCTCGCCGACTATGTCGCCATCGCCGATCGTCTCGGTGCGGAGATCGTCGACCGCCCCCGGGTCGCCGCCGACGGTGGGCCGATCACCTCCCTGCTCGGTCGGATCCATCCCGACATCGCCATGGGCTACGACCTCTTCCGTCGTCGCCGCGACGCCGACGTGATCATCACCGACGGCGAGCAGGTCGGCTACCCGCTGGCACTGCTGATGAACCTCGGCGGCCGGCGCCAGACCGCCCATCTCATGATCGGGCACCGCCTCACCGCATCGAAGAAGGTGCTGTTGGCCAAGGCGGCCCGACTCGACCGTTCGATCGACGAGTATCTCCTCTACGCCACGGCACAGATCGACGCCACCGTCGAGCGCGGGATCGCCCCGGCCGACAAGTGCACCCTGATCGATTTCATGGTCGACACGGCGTTCTTCGCCCCCGGCGCCGGCCGTCCCGAACGCGAGCGGCCGCTGCTCGTCACCGCTGGGCGCGAGTCGCGCGACTACCCGACCTTCATCGCGGCGATCGAGGGACTCGACCTCGACGTCCTCATCGCCAGCGCCAGCCCGTGGTCCAAGCGAGCCGACAACGCCCACGACGTCGACATCCCCGACAACGTCGAGGTCACCCGGCTCACCCAGGCCGAACTCCGCGATGCGCTCGAGGCATCGGCCTTCTGTGTCGTGCCCGTCGTCGAGACCGACTTCCAGGCCGGCATCACCACGATCCTGGAGGCCATGGCAGTCGGCCGGGCGACGGTGTGCACGAAGACCACCGGCCAGACCGATGTAATCGACGACGGTGTGACCGGTCGCTACGTCGCGCCCGGCGACGCCGCTGACCTCCGCGCCGTGATCGAGGAGCTCATCGCCGATCCTGCGGAGGCGGACCGGCTCGGGGCCGCCGCTCGCCAGGTCGCGATCGAGCGCATGGACGTGCGCGTCTACGCCGAGGTCTTCGCCACCGCGGTCGAGCGCCACCGAGGACGCTGGTGATGCTGTCGACGCTGCGACGGATCCTCGTCGTCCCCACCGCCGTTGCGGCCGCCCTCGCCGCGATGTGGAGCGCCTACCTCGTGGTGATCAGCGCCGGTGCGCTGCTCGGCCTCCGACGCCGTCGCGGTTCGGTGGCCGTTGAGCCGGTCACCGTCTTCCGCGTGCTGATCCCGGCCCACGACGAAGAGGCGCTCATCGCCGACACCGTCGCCGCCCTCCAGGCGGTCGACTATCCCGCCGACTCCTTCGAGATCCACGTCGTCGCCGACAACTGCACCGACACGACCGCCGATCTCGTGCGCGCCGGCGGGGCGACCGCCCACGAGCGCCACGACCCGACCAATCCCGGCAAGGGGCCGGCCCTCGGCTGGCTGATCGATCGACTCCCGGTGCGTGAAAGCACCAACGACGCGTTCGTGCTCGTCGACGCCGACACCGTCGTCGAGCCCGGGCTGCTCCGGGCCTTCGACGCCCAACTCCAGGGCGGCGCCGACGTCGTCCAGGGTCACTACGCGGTGCGGGGCGACACCGGCGGCGGCAACGTCGGCTTCCGGGCGGCGGCGCTCGCCGTGCGGCACTACGTCCGCCCGCTCGGCCGCACGGCCCTCGGCGGATCGTCGGGCCTTTACGGCAACGGCATGGCCTTCCGTGAGTCCGTCGCCCGGGCCCACCGCTTCTCCGACCATCTGGTCGAAGACATCGAGCTCTACGTCGACCTGCTGCTCGACGGTCGCCCCGTCGCCTTCGCCCCCGACGCCGAGGTGCGGGCCGAGATGCCCGTCGACCTCGACGACGCCGTCACCCAGAACCAGCGCTGGGAGGCGGGCCGCATGCAGGTGCTCGGCGCGTTCGGCCCTCGCCTCGCCAGCGCCGCGGTGACCGGCCGCCGCGGCCGCCGCTGGCCCTACCTCGACGCCCTGCTCGACCTGAGCCTGCCGCCGATCACGGCGCTGTTCGCCCTCACCGCGCTCGCCGGCGGGCTGCTTCGCCTCGTCGCCCGCGGTCCACTCGCCGTCTTCGGCGCGGTCGTCGCGGTCAGCGGGCTCGCCATCCAGGTGCTCCACACCCTCTTCGCCCTGCGACTGACCGGCGCGCCCGCCGCCGTGTACCGTTCGCTGCTGCTGGCACCGGTCCACATCGTGTGGAAGGTGTCGATGCTGCTGCGGCTCGCGATCCGGCGGGGGCCCCAGGACTGGATCCGCACGACCCGCAACGAGGAGGCGTCGTGATCACAACGCATGCCTCGGTGCCGATCCTCGGTGTCCCCATCCACCACGTCACCTTCGACCAGGCCCTCGACCGCATCGTCGAGCTCGCCTCCGAGGGCCGAGCCGATGGCCGTTCCCGACAGGTCGCCACCGTCAACACCGACTTCCTCGTGTCGGCGTACCGCGACCCCGAGATCCACACGATGCTCCAGCGCGTCGATCTGGCGGTCGCCGATGGGATGCCCGTCGTGTGGGCGTCGTCGTGGCTGGGTGGCGAGCTGCCCCAGCGGGTCGCCGGTGCCGATCTGGTGCCGGCGCTCGGCCGTGCGCTCGCCGGCACCGACCTGCGGCTGATGTTCTTCGGCGGTGCGGGCGACTCCGCCGCCGACGCCGCTGCCATTCTGCGCGAGCGGCATCCCGACCTCGAGATCGCCAGCGCGACCGGCATGATCGGCGCCGACGGTTCCGCACCCGATGCGGTCGTGGATCAACTTCGCGACTTCTCGCCCGATGTGCTCTGTGTGGGACTCGGTCATCCGAAACAAGAACGCTTCATCCAGCGACACGCCGCGACCCTCGGCGTCCCGGTGTCGATGGGGGTCGGCGCCAGCTTCGAGTTCATCAGCGGCGACCGGGCCCGTGCCCCGAGATGGATGCAGCGGTCGGGTCTCGAATGGCTCCATCGTCTCGTCACCGACTTCCGCCGGCTCAGCGGCCGGTACCTCACCGACGCCCGCGTGTTCTTCCCGGCGGTGCGCCGCCAGCGACGTCTCGCCCCCGCCAACGGCCCGACCACCCTCGCTGCCGACCTCGACCTCACGGGTCGCGACACTCTGTCCGCCGAGGATCTCGTGGTGTTGTCGACCACCATCACCTCGACCCGTGCGCACAATGAACAGGTGGAGGTCATCGGAATGACCCCGTCGGTCCGTACTCAACTCGACGATCTCAAACTCCTCCCGCTGCTCGAGGCGGGAACTCCTCACGACCCTCCGAAGGCGGCTTCGTCATGACGCTGAAATTCCTGTTGCGGCTGGTGGACAACCTGTTCCGTCACCCCATCCGCTATCTGATCCCGATCGTGCTGCTGGCCGGCTTCGCCGTGCTGAACCTGCCCGAGGAGGACGACTTCACCTCGACCGGCGTGGTGTTCGTGGAGGACAGCTCGTTCCTGTCGTCGGTCACCGACATCGGCGGCAACAACTCGTTCTCGTTCTTGAGCCCCGCCGACATCGCCGTCGAGCAGCTCTTCGGTCTCCTCGGCACCGACACCTTCACCTCCGACGTGTTGCGCCGCATCGAGGGCACCGACTCCTCGTTCACTTACGACAGCGCCACCCTCGCGTTCTTCCGCCAAGGCATCGGCGTGGGTGCCCGTCCCGGCTCGTTGCTCGAGGTCACCGGCACCTCCACCGACCCTGCGACCGCACAGGCGTCCGCGCAGGGGGTCATCGACCAGTTCATCGAATGGCGGATCGAGGCCGATCTCGCCCAGAGCCAGTCGGCGGAGACCTTCCTCGGCGATCGGGCCGAAGAGCGTCGGGCCGAACTCGAAGCCGCGCAGGACGCGCTCGCGTCGTTCCTGCTGCTCAACCCCGATCCCGCCGAGGGCACCCGCCCGACGGCCGAGGCGATCTCGCTGGCCGAACTCGAGGCCGAGGTCACGGCCGCGCGCGAACGCTACGAGGCCGCGTTGCTCGACGTCGAAACCGCACAGCTCGCCACCTCGCAGACCGAGGTCGACACTCGGGTCAACCTCCGCGTCGTCGATCAGCCGGCGCTGCCGACCACCCCCGAGTCGCAGCTGGTGTCGAACCTCACCCAGGTGATCCTGTTCGCCATCCTCGGAGCCGGTGCGTCCTTCGGCGTGCTGGTCATGACCACCTTCACCGACACGAGCATCCGGTTCCCCGCCGAGGTCCGTGACCGCCTCGGCAAGGAACCCCTCGCCGTCGTCCCCAGGGTCTGATGTCCGACGACGCTGCGTCCGAGACGCAGCCGGACCCGCGCGACAACGCCGGTCGGGTCGCCCGCAACATCGCCTCCGTTGCTGCGTCGCAGCTCACGACCTGGCTGTTCAGCGCCGTCGCGATCGTCATCGTTCCCCGAGCGCTCGGGCCGGTGGCGATCGGTCAGCTCGGCCTGGCCACCGCCATCTGGCAGCTCGGCAACATCGCGATCGGCTTCGGATCGCACCAGCTGATCATCCGGGAGATGTCCCAGGATCCGAAGGAAGGCAGCCGGGTTCTCTCCAACGTCGTCGCCCTCCAGGCGCTCGCCTGGGTGGGCGTCTCGGTGCTCGTCGCGGCGTACGCCGTGCTCGCCGGGGTCGACGACACGGTCGCGATGCTGCTCGTGCTGGTCGGGTTGGCGACCATCATCAGTCAGCAGAACCAGTCGGCCCGCGGGGCGATCATCGGCCGGGAGCGTCTCGGTCTCACCTCGTCGGTCTCGGTGATCGAACGGGCGATCGCCGCCGGGGTCACCATCGTCGCGGTTGTGCTCGGGTACGGCGTGGTCGTGGTCACCGCCGTTGCCGGAGTTGCGACCGTCGTCGCGCTCGGCGCCCACGGGATCGCGGTCGCCCGCGATCCCGAGGTGGTGGTGAAGCCGACGTTGGCCGATCGGCGTAGCGTCATCCAGCGGGCGATCCCGTTGATGCTGCTGAGCAGCGCCCTGCTGCTGTATCGAGAGATCGACGTGCTGGCCCTCGCCGCCCTCGCCGACGAAGAAGCGGTCGGCCTCTACGCGGCGACCGACCGGCTCTTCGGCGCGATGGTCATGGTGCCCTCGGCAATCAGCCTTGCCCTCTTCCCGACGTTGGCGCGCCGTTTCACGACCGATCCCGAGGCGGTGCGGGCGACACTGCGTCGGCTCAGCGCGCTGCTCGGCGTCGTGACCTTGCCCATGGCCGTCGGCGCCTGGATGCTCGGTCCCGACCTCGCCGTCACGATTCTCGGCGAGGACTTCGAGAAGTCGGGCGACGTGATGCGGGTGTACGGCATCGTGCTGATTCCCGTCGCCTGGACCGTGATCATCGGCATGTACTGCACGATCTCGAAACAGGAACGGGTCTGGACCTTCGTCCTGCTCGCGTCGGCCGTGGCCACCGTCCCGCTCGACATCTTCTTGGTGCCGTTCTCCGAGGACCGGTTCGACAACGCGGCGCTCGCCGGTGCCATCGCGTTCTTGGTCACCGAGACCTCGGCGGTGATCTTCGGCTTCCGTCGGGTCCTGCCCGGGGTGATGAACGGCGCCACGCTCTCGATGTTCGTCCGCGCCGGCTTCGCCGCGGCCGCCATGGCCGGGGTGTTGTGGGCGGCCCGCGACCTCAACGTCTTCCTCGCCCTCATCGTCGGCGGCGGCGCCTACGGGATCGGCGCGCTCGCCTTCGGCGCCCTTCGGCTCTCGGAGCTGGCTACGCTCGGGGGACCCTTCCAGCGATTGGCTCGATTCGGCGCCGCTCCGTCCGATGGCAACACCGACGGAGCGTCGTCCACCCCCACCTCTCGGAGTCCTGAATGAACCGGCCCAAGCTCTTCGGACGCAATCGACCCTCGCCCGCCGACGTGGTGGTCGAGTCGAGCTCGTTCGGCCAGTTCACGCTCTCCCACGGTGTCGCCGAGGAGATGCGGCTGCTGGCCCGGCGCCAGGATCTCGGCAACTCCAGCGGCCGGATCGTCGCCATCTGTGCCACCGTGCGCGACGAGGGCGCGACGTTCGTCGCCCGTTCTCTGGCCGCCGCCGTCGCCTACGACACGGGCCTGTCCGTGTGTCTCGTCGACTGTGACTGGACCGAGGAACCCGGGGACGAAAACATCGGCCTCGCCGGCTACCTCGCCGGTTCGGTCGAGGTCGACGATTTCGTCCAGCCGACCAGCCTCGATCGTCTCTCCTACGTTGCCGCCGGTTCGGTCGCGCTCTCGGGTCGGGCCCCGGCGGCCAACTCCCAGGCCCTCGCCGAGCTGATGCGGGATCTGTCGTCGCGCTTCGATCTGGTTCTGCTCGACGTTCCGGCGCTGTCGGGCTCGGCCCACGCACTCGCGATCGCCCACCTGGCCGACGAGAGTCTCCTCGTCATCCGCCAAGGTGGCGTTCCGATCGAGCGCATCGAGCAGGTGATGTCGGATCTCGGCGACGATCACGTCGCCGGTGTCGTGCTCAACGACGCCAAGATGAAGTCTCCTGCCTGGCTCGTGAGTCCGCTGATCGCAGGCTGATCGGCGTGCGCACGATCTTCCTGCTCTTGTTCTGTGCCGTGATCGCCGGCTCGTCGACGCGATTCCGGTCGAACTGGTTCGGGTACGCCGGTGTCGTGTGCGCCCTACTGCTGTTCTACGGTGGCCAATTGTGAACGTCCTGAGCGGCACGGGTCGCCACGTCCCGACCGTCATGGCGTATCGGGTCCGGCGGGCCATCGACGAGTTCGCCATGCTCGGCCTGGCCACGTTCGGCGCCTTGGTCATATCGACCTTCGCCCTGTCGTCGCCCTACGCGGAGTTCTCGGTCGCAGCGACGCTGTACATGTTCGGCGTTGCCGTCATCCTCGCCACGCCACGCATGGGCGTGTACCTGCTGATCTTCCTCGCCTTCGTCGGCGAGCCTGACACGATGCCGTGGTACCCGTTCAACAAGAACGGCTCGTCGGCCGAGTCGTGGCTGTTCGTCGACGACCGCCTCTTCGTCTCGCCGTTCGAGGGGTACATCGGCGTCACCCTGATCGCCCTGCTGCTGCATCACCTCCGCCACGGCGGCGCGTTGCGGGTCTGGACGCCCTACACGATCCCTGCGCTCGTGTTCGCGGGTGCGATCGTCATCGGCCTCGGTTGGGGCGTGCTCACCGGTGGTGAGCTCAGCATCGCGATCAACCAGACCCGCTCGATGCTGCTGGTGCCGGTCATCTACCTCTTGTTGATCAACCTGCTCGACCGCACGACCGTACGCACGGCCCTGTGGGTAATGATCTGGGCGATCACGATCAAGTGCTGCTTCGCGCTCTACGCCTTCTTCTTCACCTTCGACCAGGTCGAGCAGCGCCAGACCCTTGACCTCGGCACGAGCCCCGTCACCCACTCGGCGGCGGTGCAGATGAACGTGGTCCTCTTCGTGCTGATCGCCGTCACCTTGTTCAAGGGCAGTCCGCTCGCGGCGCGTCTCGCGATGCCGTTCCTGGTGCTGCCCGTCGGGCTGATCTACGTGATCGCCGAACGTCGCGCTGCGGTCGGTGGCCTGGTCGTCGCCTGCGTGCTGATGTTCTACGTGTTGGCCCGTCGGCTCCCCGATCGCCCAGAAGCGATCGGG
>JBCBYI010000117.1:0-13211 GCA_039815945.1 Actinomycetota bacterium
CCTCCTGCGCGATCTTCTGGAGCGCCAGGTCGAGCTGTGGGCCGCAGTCGCAGCGGAGGCTGCCGAGGATGTCGCCGGTGAGGCACTCGCTGTGGACCCGAACGAGCGGCGGGTCGCCGCCGTCGACATCGCCCATGACGAACGCGATGTGGTCGACGCCGTCGAGCACCGACCGGTAGGCGTGACACTGGAAATCGCCGTGCTTGGTCGGCACCCGGGCCGCACCCATGTGTTCGACCAGGATCTCGCTCTTGCGCCGATGCCGAACGACGTCGGCGATCGACACGAGCAGCACGTCGTTGTCCGCGGCGAAGGCGGCCGCGTCGGCGAGGACCATCATGTCGCCGGCGTCGCTCACGAGATCGGCGACGACACCGACCGGGCTGAGGCCGCCCAGACGACAGAGGTCGACGACGGCCTCGGCGTGCCCGGCGCGCTTCAGCACGCCGCCCTCGCGGGCGCGGAGCGGGAAGACGTGGCCGGGGCGGGCGAAGTCCTCTGAGGCCACCTCGGCGCGGGCCAGGGCGGCGATGGTGCGGGCCTGATCGGCCGGCGAGGAGCCGGTGGTGTTGCCGTCGACCAGATCGACCGAAACGGTGAAGGCGCCACGACCGGTGGCCTCGTCCTCGGGCACCATGAGATCGAGCCCGAGCGCGTCGGCGCGATCGACCGCCATCGGGACGCCGATCAGCCCGGTGATCCGCCGGCTCAGCCACACGAGCTTCTCGGTGTCCATGAACTGGGCGGCACCGGCCAATGCACCGGTGGCGGAGTCGGAGTCGTCGTCGACGATGACGACGAGCGCGCCCGCGGCGAGGGCGTCGATGCTGTCGGGAACGGACGCGAAGTCAGGCATGGGGGTTCCTCACTGGCTGGGGCGGACGAGCCGCTCGACGTACTTGGCGAGCACGTCGGCTTCGAGGTTGACGGCATCGCCCACCGAGCGACGGCCCATCGCCGTCACCGCGAACGTGTGGGGGATGATGGCGATCGAGAAGGTCGTGGGCGTGACCGACGCGACGGTGAGACTGATGCCGTCGATGGCGATGCTGCCCTTCTCGACGACATAGTTCGCGAGCTCGGGCGGCAGGGTGAAGGTGAAGCGCCACGATCCGTCGTCGAGTTCCTCGATCGACTGCACCTCACCGCGGCCGTCGACATGGCCCTGCACGACGTGGCCGCCGTAGCGACCGTTGGCGGCGAGCGGACGTTCGAGGTTGACCGGGTCGCCGGGTTCGAGGGCACCGAGGTTGGTGCGGTCCATCGTCTCGGGCACCGCATCGGCGGACCACCAGTCGTCGCCCCACTCCACGACCGTGAGGCAGCAGCCGTTGACCGCAATCGACGCACCCATCTCGACGTCGTCGAGCACGGTGGACGCCTCGATGGTGACACGTGCGCCCTCACCCACGGGAGTGACGGAGCGGATGGTGCCGACCTCTTCGACCAAACCGGTGAACATCGATCCAGGCTTCTCTCTTCAGGCGGGGTGGGTCAATTCGCGTCGCGTCGCAACACCGCACGGGCGTCGTCGATGTCGACCTTGAGTTGTTCGGAGAGCTGCTCGAGCCCGTTGAACTTGCGTTCGCTGCGCAGAAAGTCGACGAAGGAAACCGCGACCTCCTCGCCGTACAGATCGCCCTCGAAGTCGATCAGATGCGCTTCGAGCAGCGACTGCTCGGCGTGCTCGTAGAAGGTCGGGCGACGTCCGATGTTGATCGCACAGGGGTGACGGTCGCCGTTGGCACGGGTGCACCACCCGGCGTAGACGGCGTCGGCCGGCCACGCCATCGTCTTGGCGACGGGGATGTTGGCGGTGGGGAACCCGATCTGGCGGCCACGCTGATCGCCACCCTCGACGACACCTCGCACCTCGTACGCACGGCCGAGCATCGAGGCGGCGTAGGCGACACCGCCGCCCGCCAACGCCCGTCGGATCTTGGTCGACGACACCGGCTCGCGGGCGTCGTCGTCGTGGCGGATCAACTCGAGCGGGTGGACTTCGAAGCCGAACTCGTCGCCCATCTCGGCCATGCCGTCGACGTTGCCGGAACGACCGGCGCCGAAGTGGAAGTCCTCCCCCACGACGATCGCCTTGGCGTGAAGGGCGTCGACGAACACCTCGCGAACGAAGGTGTCGGGCGGGGTGGCCGCTCGGTCCTCGTCGAAGGAGATGAGGTAGACACAATCGATGCCCTGGGCCTCGATCAGCTCGAGCTTCTGCTCGAGGGTGGTCAGCAGCTTCGGTGCGTTCTCGGGCCGCACGACGTGGGCCGGGTGACCATCGAAGGTCACGACCGCCGAGCGCACGCCCAGCCGGTCGGCGGCGGCCCGGACCTGCCGGAACACCTCCTGGTGCCCGAGGTGGACACCGTCGAACACCCCGATCGTGGCCGCGACGGCGACGTCGTCGTCCAATCGGTCACGGCGGTCGTGCAGGAGTTCCATGGCGCCTCGAGGTCGGGGGGATCTGATGAAACGCTACCGGGGGATCACCACGGTCGGCTTCCCGCCCTGGGAATGCGGCTCGTAGACCGCGAGCAGGACCCCATCGTCGCTCACGACCGCCCACGGACCCGCACCGGAGACGCCGAGCCGATCGAGCGGGAGGATGCGGCCGTGACCGACGAGCACCGCCGTCTCGTCGTCGATCCTCGCCGTCTCCAGGTGCTGCACGGCCGTGGCGACGGGGAGCAGCGACGGCTTCTCGATGGTGCCTGCGTCGTCGAGAGTGAAGCCACCGACCGAGGTGCGCCGCAGCGCCCGCAGATGGGCACCACCGCCGAGCGCGGTTCCCAAATCGGCCGCGAGCGACCGGATGTAGGTACCCGACGAGCAGTCGACCACACAGCGCCACACCCCGGGTTCGCCGGCGACAGGAACGACGTCGAAGCGATCGACCCGGACCGGCCGAGGCGGGCGCTCGACCTCCTTGCCCTCACGCGCCAGTTCGTGCAGGCGCTTGCCGTCGATCTTGATCGCCGAGACCATCGGCGGAACCTGCATCAGATCCCCGGTGAGGTCGGCGGCCGCCGCTCGCACCTGATCGTCGGTCACCGCCGACATGTCGTGGATGGCGGTGACCTCGCCGGCGCCGTCGAGCGTCGACGTCTCGGTGCCGAGCACGATCTCGCCCACGTACTGCTTGGGGAGTTCGGTCAGGAACCGCAGCAGGCGGGTCGCCTTGCCGACCCCCAGCACGAGCACCCCGGTCGCGTCGGGATCGAGCGTGCCCGAATGGCCGATCTTGCGAGTGCCGATCACGCCGCGAGACTTCGCGACGACGTCGTGGCTGGTCCAACCCGCCGGCTTGTCGATGACGACGACCCCGTGCGGGCCGGCCTGGCTATTCCTCTTTGCCATCGCCGACTTCGTCGGTGCCATCGCCGACTTCGTCGGTGCCATCGCCGACCGCGTCGGGGCCATCGCCGTCGGACACCGCCGCCCGGTCGGCCTCCCGGCGCAGGAGTTCCTCGATGCGCTCGGCCGACCGCAGGGTGTCGTCGGAGCGGAACTCGAGTTCGGGCGCCCGGCGCAGCTGGGTGCCCTGGCTCACGGCATGACGCAGGCGACCGCGGTACTCCTCGAACGCCTCGTCGATCTCGGGATCATCGTCGCGATCGAAGGTCGTGAAGTAGATGACGGCCTTGTGGAGGTCGCGGTCGACATCGACACCGGTGAGCGACACGAGGTCGAGGCGTTCGTCCTCGATGTACTCGAGTTCGGACGCGACGACCCGCCGGATCAACTCGCCGGCCTTGGCCGTGCGAGTGCCCGGCGAGCCGGATCGATTGTGGCGGCCGCGGCCCTTGGCCATCAGCCGTTGAGGTCCTCGAGGGTGCGCTCGATCTCGCGTTCCTCGTAGGTCTCGATGATGTCGCCGGGGCGCAGATCCTGGAAGTCCGAGAGACCGATGCCGCACTCGAAGCCGGCCTGGACCTCACGGGCGTCGTCCTTGAAGCGCTTGAGCGACTGGACCGTGCCCTTCCAGATGATCGTGCCCTCGCGGATGAAGCGCACCTTGGAGTTTCGGGTGATGACACCGTTGAGGACCATGCAACCGGCGATCTTGCCGATGCGAGGCACCGAGAAGATCTCGCGTACCTCGGCGTCGCCGGTGACGACCTCTTCGAACTCCGGCGCCAACAGGCCGACCATCGCCGACTCGATGTCCTCGAGCAGGTGGTAGATGATCTCGTACGTACGGATCTCGACCTTCTCGGCGTCGGCGAGATCGCGGGCCTTGCGGTCCGGTCGAACGCCGTAGCCGATGATCGTGGCGTTGGCTGTCGCAGCGAGCTGGATGTCGTTCTCGGTGATGCCACCGACGCCACGGTGCACGAAGCCGATCTTGACCTCGTCGCGTTCGAGCTTGCGGAGCGACTCGGTGAGCGCCTCGAGCGAACCGTTGACGTCGGCCTTGATGATCAGGTTGAGCGTGGCGGCTTCGCCCCGCTGGATCTGAGCGAAGATGTCCTCGAGCTTGGCGCCACCGGCGAGGGCGTGCGCCTCACGACCAAGCGACGACTGACGCTGCCAGTGCTCGCGGGTGTCGGCCACCCGACCGGCAACCTTCTCGTTCGGCGCGACGACGAACTCACGACCGGCGTCGGCGACCTCGGACAGACCGAGAACCTGGACCGGAGTGGACGGACCGGCTTCCTTGACCTGCTCACCGTGATCGTTGATCAGGGCACGGACACGGCCCCACGCCGCACCGGCGACCATCGGATCGCCGACCCGGAGGGTGCCGCTCTGGACGAGCACCGTGGCGACCGGACCACGACCGATGTCGAGATTGGCTTCGAGCACCACACCCTGGGCCCGGCCCTCGGCCGACGCCCGGAGATCTTCGACCTCGGCGACGAGGAGGATCTGGTCGAGCAACTCGTCGACACCGACGTTTTGCAACGCCGAGACCTGCTGGAAGATGGTGTCGCCACCCCACGCCTCGGGAACGAGGTTGTGCTCGGCGACACCGGCGATGGTCTTGTCGACGTCGGCGTTCTCACGGTCGATCTTGTTGACCGCCACGATGATCGGCACCTCGGCCGCCTTCGCGTGGTTGATCGCCTCGATCGTCTGGGGCATCACGCCGTCGTCGGCCGCGACCATGAGGATCACGATGTCGGTCGACTCGGCGCCACGGGCCCGCATCTGCGTGAACGCAGCGTGGCCCGGCGTGTCGATGAAGGTGATCTTCTGACCGTCGCGCTCGACCTGGTAGGCACCGATGTGCTGGGTGATGCCACCGGCCTCGCCATCGACGACGTTCGCGTCGCGGATGCGGTCGAGCAGCAGCGTCTTGCCGTGATCGACGTGACCCATGACGGTGATGACCGGCGGACGGATCGGCGCGTCGTCGCCCGACTCGTCGTCCTCGATGACGAGCAGCTTCTGCAGCTCGACCTCTTGCTCCTCGCCCGGATCGACGAGCCGGATCTCGGCGCCGACCTCGGCCGCGAACAACTCGATCATGTCGTCGCTCAGCGACTGGGTCGCCGTGACCATCTCGCCGGCCTGCATGAGGAACCGGACGACATCGGCGGCGGTGCGGTTGAGCTTCGGACCGAGATCGAGCGCGGTCGATGCCCGCTCGACGACGATCTCGCCCTCGGGGACAGGTGCGTCCTCGGGGGTGTAGCTCGGCGCATCCATCGGCTGAAGTTCTTCGCGGTTGCGACGACGACGACCCTTGCGACGCGGCGGGCGCTGCCCACCGGGACCACCGGGACGACCACCGGGGCCGCCACGGCCGCCGGGACCACCACGACCGCCCCCAGGAGGGGCGCCGGCGCCCGGCACGGAATCGCGCGGTCCACCACTGGGACGGCGACCGCCGGGGAGCGGACCACCACGCGCCGGTCCACCCGGGCGCGCACCGCCGGGCCCACCAGGGCCACCCGGACGGGGACGGCCGCCCGGAGGGGGCGGGATCGCCTTGCCCGACGCCGAACGAGGCGGCGGAGGCGGCGGGATCGGCTTGCCCGAACCCGAGGTCGGCGGCCGCTTCGACGGATCGACCGCGACCTTCTTGACGACCTTCTTCACGACCTTCTTGACGACCTTCTTCACGACCGGCGCCGGAGCACCGTCGGGCGTGGCCGGCTTCTTCGGCGGCGCTGCGCTGCCGCTCGAGGAGATGACCCGCGCCGGCGCGGCCGGCTTCTCGGGCTCGGGAGCCGGAGCGGCTGCGGGAGGCTCTTCGACGACCGGCTCGGCAACCGCCGGCGGCTCCTCGGCAACCGGTTCGGCCACCGCCGGGGCGTCCTCGGCGACGACCTCGGCGGGCGCGGGAACGGGCTCGTCGGTCGGCTCGGCCTTGGCCGCAGCCTTCTTCTTCGTCGACTTCTTCGCCGCCTTCTTGGCGGCCTTCTTCGTCGACTTCTTGGCGGCCTTCTTCGCCGGCTTCGGCTCCTCGGGCTGCTCGTCGCGGATCAGCCCCTCGCGCTCGGCCTTGCGGCGGACACGGTCGGCCTGCGCGTCGACGATGCTCGAGGAGTGGCTCTTGACGCCAATCCCCAAGGACTCGGCCAGATCGAGCGTCTCGGCATTGGTCATGCCGAGCTCTCGTGCGAGTTCGTAGACGCGGATGTTGGATGGCACTGAGGCGTTTGCCCTTCTGACCCGGTGTTCGCTCTCGAACCCGCCGGATCGCTCACTTGTTCGACGACACAACCTGCGTCGTCAGTGGCCGTCCCCGCTGCCGTGCGCACGCGCGACAGGCTCAGATGGCCACGAACCTAGAAGCCTAGCGACATCATCGGCGTCTGCCGCGATTCGCAGAGCACGGGGAATCGCCTTGCGGGCGACGGCCACCTGAAGGCACGACGGATCGGTGCACACGTACGCGCCTCGGCCCGGACCCGGCCCCACGGCCAGCCCCTCCGGGGTAGCGCGGATCCGCACCAACTCGGCCTGCTCGAGGCGCACACGGCACCCCACACAGGTCCGAATCGGCATGGGACCGCGCTATTCGGCCTCGTCGGTGGCGGCGTCGGCCGCTGCGACCGCACCGTCGCCAGCCTCGTCCTCAGCGTACTCGTCGTCGCTCGCCGGCACGTCGGCTTCGGCTGCCGCCTCCTCGGCCTGCATCGCCATGTAGTCGGCCTCGGAGATCGGATCGCTGCCGTCGGTCGGCTGCCAGAGGTTCTCACCGGTCTCGGGATCCCGGATCCACTCGCCGTCGGCCCACTCGACTGCCTCGGCGTACGCCTGCTCCTCGGCGAACTGGGTCTCGGACTTGATGTTGATGCCCCAGCCGGTGAGACGAGAGGCGAGGCGGGCGTTCTGGCCCTCCTTGCCGATCGCCAGCGACAGCTGGAAGTCGGGGACGATCACGTCGCAGTCGCCCGTCATCTCGTCGGGGCGCACCTCGGTGACCTTCGCCGGGCTTAGGGCGCGGGTGACGAACTCCTGGAGATCCTCGTGGAACGGCACGATGTCGATCTTCTCGCCGCGCAGCTCGTTGACGACCTGACGCACACGAGCACCACGGGCACCGACGCACGCGCCGACCGGATCGACGTTCGAGTCGTTGGACCACACCGCGATCTTGGTGCGGTGGCCTGGTTCGCGAGCACACGCCTTGATCTCGACGATGCCGTCGGCGATCTCGGGGACCTCGAGCTCGAACAGACGCTTCACCAGACCCGGGTGGGTGCGGCTCACCACGATCTGGGGGCCCTTGGCGGTCTTGCGGACCTCGACGATGTAGGCCTTGATGCGGGTGTTGCCGTCGGGACGCTCGAACGGCACCTGCTCGGCCTGGGGCAGCAACGCCTCCACCCGGCCGAGGTCGAGCAGGGTGTAGCGCGCGTCGGTCTGCTGGATCATGCCGGTGACGATGTCGCCCTCGCGGCCGGCGTACTCCTCGTACTTGAGCTCACGCTCGGCCTCGCGAATGCGCTGGGTCATCACCTGGCGAGCGGTCTGGGCGGCGATGCGCCCGAAGTCGTCGGGGGTGACCTCGAACTCCTCACCGATCGGCTCACCGTCGTCGTCGAGTTCCTGGGCGAAGACCTGGAATTCCATGGTCTCGGGGTTGATCGTGACCCAGGCGTACTCGTAGGCGCCGGGCATGCGCTTGTAGGCGTGCTCGAGCGCATCGGCGAGGGCACCGAAGAGCGCATCGACGGAGATGCCGCGTTCGGTGGCGAGCGCCTGCAGCGCCTCCATCATGTCCTGGTTCATCAGTGAGCCTCCTGATCCGAGCTCTTGGGTGCCTGTCCGGGCTTGGGCGCGCCGCCCCACTCGAACACGGTGCGCGCCTTGGACACGTTGTCGTAGGCGAAGGATTGGGTGTCGCCGTCGACCTCGAGCACGAACCCGTTGTCGTCGGCGCCCACGAGGGTGCCAGAGAAACGACGGCTGCCGTCGACCTCGGCGAAGGTCTTGATCTTCACGGTCTCGCCGACGGCCCGCTCATAGTGCGTGCGGGTGCGGAGCGGACGTTCGAGCCCGGGGGACGACACCTCGAGGGTGTAGCGACCAGGGATCGGGTCGGCCTCGTCGAGCACCCGGCTCGACGACTTCGAGATCGTCTTGATGGCGTCGATGTCGATGCCGCCCTGGGCATCGACGAGGATGCGCAGGATGCCGCCGTTGAACTCCACGTCGTAGAGATCGGCGCCTACGTCGGCCACGACCGGGGCGATCAGCTCACGTACTCGGTCGACGACGGCCATGGCACTCCCCTTTCGTGGTCATCGAGATGGAAACGGCGCCGGAAATGAGAAAGGCGTGGCCAGTGGCCACGCCTCATCCGAATCCGGCTGAAGAACGATGCGCTCAGCGTATCAGGAATCGGCCGAGCCGAGTGCCGCGACGAAGCGGGCGTGCACCCGGGTGAGCTGCACCTTGGATCCCTCCACCGAGATCCCGGGCAGATACGCGCGCAGTGCGAGTCGCACCGCCACCCACAGCACGAGCGACAGCACCGCGATCGCGAGGGCGAGCGGGACCATCAGCGGGAACCGGGCCAGCGCCATCCCGAACAGCAGGCACCCGACCCCGCCGGAGACCGCCCACTTCTGCCGCTTCTGGAGGTCGGCGACCCGGTCGAACTCACGTTGGGTCAACGGAAGGTGGATCCGCCGATTCGCCACCGTGACCGGTGCGTAGCCTTCGGCCGGCTGGCCACTCTTGACCGAGATCCGGGGCAGCGACCGATCACGCGCAGCGGCGACCGACACGACCGCTCGCGGCACGTCAGCCCTCTTTGCGGCGGATCTCGGCGATGACGGCCTCGGACTCGTTGGCGTCCTCGCCCTTCTCTCCGAGGTTGCGGTCGCGGTCCTCCTGCGCCGCCTTGCGGGCCGCGTCCTTGGTGGCCTTCGCCTTCTCGAGCGCCGCGTCGGCACCGTTCTCGTGGATGTACTCAGCCCACTCGACGAGGGTGTCGACCATTTCGTCCTCGGGCACGACCATGACGTTCTGACCCTTGACGAACAGATGGCCCCGCTTGTTGCCGGCGGCGATGCCGAGATCGGCGTCGCGGGCCTCACCGGGACCGTTGACCACACAGCCCATGACGGCGACCTGCAGCGGGATCTCCCGCTCACCGAACGCCTCCATGGCGTCCTGGGCGACCTTGTAGACGTCGACCTCGGCCCGGCCACACGACGGGCAGGCGATGAGGTCGATGTTCTTGCGCTCCCGCAGCCCCATCGCTTCGAGGAGTTGACGGCCGGCCTTGGCCTCCTCGACCGGATTGGCGGTGAGCGAGTAGCGGATCGTGTCGCCGATGCCCTCGGCGAGCAGCGTGGCGATGCCAGCGGTGGCCTTGAGCGTGCCGGTGGGCGGCGGACCGGCCTCGGTCACACCGAGGTGGAGCGGATGGTCGGTGACCTCGCTGAGCTGGCGGTACGCCTCGATCATCAGCGGCACCGACGACGCCTTCACCGAGATCTTGATCAGGTCGAAATCGACCTCCTGGAAGTAGGCGATCTCCTGGAGCGCGGATTCGACCATCGCCTCGGGCGTGACCTTGCCGCCGTACTTGTCGTAGAGCGCCGGATCGAGCGAGCCGCCGTTGACGCCGATGCGGATCGGGATGTTGCGGTCCTTGGCCTCGCGGGCGACAGCCTTGATGTGCTCGGGCTTGCGGATGTTGCCCGGGTTGAGCCGCAGGCCGTGCACGCCCGCCTCGAGCGCCTCGAGCGCCCGACGGTACTGGTGGTGGATGTCGGCGATGATCGGCACGGGCGAACGGGGCACGATGCGCGCCAAGCCCTCGGCGGCTTCGGGCTCGTTGCAGGTGCATCGCACGATGTCGCAGCCGGCCGCAGCGAGGGCGTAGATCTGTTGCAGGGTCGCTTCGTGATCAGCCGTCTTGGTGATCGTCATCGACTGGACGGTGATGGGGGCGCCTCCGCCGACCGGAACGTCGCCCACCATGATCTGGCGGGTCTCCCGGCGGGGGAAGCTCTGTGTGAACTCCACGGTTTGAATCTACCGCCTCGCGCGATCCTCAGCGGCCACGAGCACGTGTGACGGGCGACAAGCCCACCGGCTCAGCCGATGTCGATCGGGTCGATGATGTCGCGTGCCAGGGCGAACACGCCGACGACGACGAGGAAGGCGAAGACGGCGTACGTGAGCGGGAGGACCCGGGCGTAGTCGACCTCGTGCTTGCGGCCACCGATCGACCGGATGCGCTCATAGGTGCCGATAGCCACGTGACCGCCGTCGAGCGGCGGCAGCGGCAACAGGTTGAACACGCCGATGAAGATGTTGAGGATCGCCAGCAGTTGGAGCTGACCTTCGAAGCTGGCGTTCGCACCGAGGCGGGCGGCGCCGTAGATCGAGAGGATCCGCTCCTCGTCGGGGTTGCGGATGTCGAGGGCCCGACTGTTGATCTCGCGCTGCTCGGCCACCTCGGTGGCCGTGCTGAGATCCGAACCTCCGCCGAGGGTGTCGGACAAGAAGTTGCCGAGGGTGCTCGGCGTGAAGAACTGCACGAGGGCCTCGCCGGAAACCGCGATCCACTCGCCGAACGTGGTGACGCCGTACCACGCCGACGCCAACAGACCGAGGTCGTCGAGCACGGCCTGATCGCCGACGCCGAAGAAGCCGACGGTCGGGTTCTCGACCGAGGTGATGTCGAGGATCTCGACGTCGATCATCACGCGCGGGAATTGCTCGCCCACCGGATCGACGGTGATGTCGAGGAACTCGCCCTCACGACCCTCGAGCACGGTGAGGATCTCGTCCCAGTTGGCGACGTCGGTGCCCTCGATCGCGAGGATGCGATCCCGTTCGATCAGACCGCCGAACGCGTCGGCGCCCTCGTCGGTGAGACGGCTGCCGATGATCACCGAGTCGGTGAGGATCTCGCCGCCGCGAAGCCAGGTGAACTCGGTGAGCTCGCCCCCACGGGCCCGGACGAGATCGCCGAACTGGAGGAAGTCGGTGACTTCCTCACCGTCGACGGTGAGGATCTGGTCGCCGGGCTCGATGCCCAGCTCGGCGGCTGCGCTGGCCTGCGACGTACGCGAGACCTCCCACGCGCCGTCGTCGTCCTGCACCCCGTAGAAGAGGGCGAGCATCGCGAGCAGGACGATCGCCATGATGAAGTGCATCATCGAGCCGGCGGAGACGACGAGCATCTTGCGGGGCCACGACTTGACCCGGTACGACCTCGGTTCGTCGCCGGGCTCGACCGGATCGAGATTGTTCATGCCGATGATGCGGACATAGGCGCCAGCCGGAATGCCCTTCACGCCGTACTCGGTCTCGCCCTTGCGGAACGACCACAGGCGCGGACCGAAACCGATGAAGAACTCGGTGACCTTCATGCCCGTCCAGCGAGCGGTGAGGTAGTGACCGAGCTCGTGCATGAAGATCATGAACACGAGGGCGAGGACGAAGAAGGCCCAGCCCCAGCTCGCGAGAAAGCCGAGGGCGAGAACGGCACCGATCATCAAGATCAGGCCGGAGAAGTCGTTGGTCGTCTCGGGTTCGACCGGAGCCGACGCCGAGTCCGAATCCGACGGCGGGGGGACCGGGGTCTCGGTTTGCATCACCCCATTCTCCCCGAGATCACCGTCTTTGCGACATCGCGCGCTTCGGCGTCGGCAGCCAGCACCGACTCGACGCCGCTCGCCGGGGTTCCGGGCCAGCGTTGGAGGGATTCCTCGACCACGTCGGAGATGTCGACCCATCGAAGCGATCCATTGAGGAATGCGTCGACCGCGACCTCGTTCGCGGCGCTCAACCACGCCGGCGCGGTCTCGCCCGCGCGGCCGGCGTCGTAGGCCAGGCGCAGGCACGGGAACGCCTCGAGGTCGGGGGTCTGGAAGTCGAGTCGGCTCATCTCGGTCCAATCGATCGCGCCGTACGGCACCTCCAATCGGTCCGGATACGCCAACGCGTAGCCGATGCACAGACGCATGTCCGGCATCGACAGCTGGGCGATCGTGGCCCCGTCGGTGTAGGTGACCATCGAGTGGATCACCGATTGGGGGTGGACCACGACGTCGATCTCGTCGAACGACACGCCGAACAGCTCGTGGGCTTCGATGACCTCGAGTCCCTTGTTCATGAGGGTCGACGAGTCGATCGTGATCTTGGGCCCCATCGACCACGTCGGATGAGCGAGGGCATCGTCGATCGTGACCTGTTCGAGGTCGGCGCGGGTGCGGCCCCGGAAGGGTCCTCCGCTGGCGGTGAGCACGATGCGATGCACCCGATCGTCGACGCCGACCTTGCCGGTGATGTCGTTCGCTCGGAGGCACTGGTGCACGGCGCAATGCTCGCTGTCGACCGGGACCAGCTCCGCGCCCGGGGTCTGCCAGGCCCGCTGCACGACCGGCCCGGCGGCGATCAGGGATTCCTTGTTGGCGAGGCCGAGCCGCTTCCCGGCTTCGAGCGTGGCGAGGGTGACGGGCAGGCCCGCGAAGCCGACCACACCGTTGATCACGGTGTCGGCGGTGAGCGCCGCATCGGCCATCGCGGCATCGCCGATCAGCAACTCGACCCCGGCAGGGAGCGCCGGCCCGATCTCGGCGGCCGCGGCCGCGTCGGCGACCGCCACGACCTGGGGACGGAACTCCTCGGCCTGGGCGACGACATCGCCGCTGCGGCCCACACCGAGCGCGGTGACGACATAGTCATCGGGGCGCTCACGGATGATCTCGAGTGTCTGCGTGCCGATCGAGCCGGTCGAACCGAGCACCGACACCGAGGTGATCATCGTCGGCTCAGCTGAA
>JBCBYI010000118.1:0-13172 GCA_039815945.1 Actinomycetota bacterium
GAGCGGATTGGGCTTCACCGAGGGGTAGATGGCCCGCACGACCGCAGCGTCGATCGCTGCGCGCACCCGTTGGGCTTCGGGCTCGAGGATACGGTGGCTACGCAGCTGCCTCACCTCGCCGAGGTAGCGGTCGAGCAGGTGTCCGAGCGCGTAGACCTCGAGCGAGCGAGCGATCGCGCTGAGGGGTCCGAGGGGTCCCAGGCGGCGCAGAATGCGGCGGGCGAAGAGCTCGACGCCCTTGCGGAGCATGTCGCGCATGGCGTCGTCGCTCCAGTGAGGACGGACACCGATCGACCGCCCGACTCGCTCGACGAGGGTGTCGGGGTCGAGGTCGTGAACCTCGCGAAGACCGTGGAGGATCGTCGCCAGGTACATCTCGCTCGGCGGGGCCGGGTCGCGATGCTCGGGTGGTTCCGGGGCGGTGAAGGTGAGGGTCGGGTGACCGTCGACGGGAGCGAGGGCGGCGACCGCGCCGTACGCGGAATCGAGCACGGTGCGACGTTCGCCGGGAGCGAGGGCGCCGATGTCGGCGGGCAGGTCGAGTTCGCCGGGACGTCGTCGGTTCTCCTGGGCCTGGACGTCGGCGAACTGTTCCAGGGTGATCAGATAGCGACGGCCGAGGGCGCCAGCGTCGGCCCGACGGTGCTCGAGGAAGGCGGGGGCGCCGCCCCAGCGGCCCGAGTGGCCGGCGAAGCAGACGTTGGTGTCGAAGACGGCCGGTCCGTCGGCTCTCGGCGGGCTCGGATCTCGGGCCCCGTCGTGGTGATCGGCGGATCCCTCGGCGAGCCCGCCGTCGAGATACACGAGGAAGCGGTCGCGGGAGCAGTTGGAGCCGTAGCAGGCGTACCAGACGAGCGTTTCGGGATCGGGGGACATCGCGGCCGAGGGTAGTGGTCCACAAGACCCAGGTCCGAGGTCCTCAAGCGCGGTGTCCACAGGCCGATGGATCACCAGAGCGCCGTGATGGGCACGGCGGTGGGAGGTCCAGGCCGTGAACGAGCCGACCGGTGACAACGAGGCCATCATGCGAGCACGCGAACTCGAGATCGAGGTCGCTCGTCTCAACGCCGAGCTCGAGACCGTTCGAGGTGAAGGCGAGCCGACCGACATCGCCGCCCGCTTCTTGGGCATGGCCGCCACGACCGTCGATCAGGCGATGACGGATGCCCGCCGTGAGGCCGACGAGCTCGCTGCCGAGGTCAGTGCCGCCGCCGAGGCCCGACGCGACGAGGCGACTCGCATCGCTGAGGAGGCCGAGGCCCGCACCGACGCGCTCCGCAGCGAGGCGGCCGACCACGAATCCGTGGTCGAGCAGGCCCGCAGCGACGCAGCCGACATCACCGCTGCCGCCGAGGCCGAGGCCGAGGCCCTGATCGCGGCCGAACGGACCCGGGTCGCCGACGAGATCGAACGCCTGAGCTCGGTGCGCACTGCGCTCGAAGACGAGCGAGGCGCGCTCGAGGCGTACCACGATGAACTCAAGCGACGAGTCCAGGAACTCGCCGAGTCGATGGTGTCGTTCATGACGACCGAGCCGCCGATCGCTGCGGCCGCCGCCATCGAGGACCTGACCGCCCCCGAGCTCGCCGTCGTGTCGGATCCCACCGCCGTCATCGACGACACGCCCGAGGCGCCGCTCGCCGCCGTGGCCGACGATGTCGAGCCCGAACCGATCGAGCCCGATGCCCACGATGTCGACGATGCCCACGAAAATGCAGTCGAGTCGTTCGGCGTCGAGGACATCGCCTCGGAGCCGAGCTTCGTCGACGAGATCATCGAGCATGCCCACGACGCCATGCACGACGCCCTCGAGGCCGACGCCGCCGTGATCGAAGCCGTCGAGACCGACCCGGTCGAGACGGTCGAGGACGCGGTCGCTGCGCCCTCCACCTCGCCGATCGACTGGAGCGCCGGTGCCGGCACCACCGAGCCGGCGCCGGAAGCGCCGGTGTCGCCGTTCGCCGCGTTCGACACCACGCCGGCGGAACCCGCCGTCGCGACCGATGAGCCGATCGACGACATCGCTCCCGAGGTCGACGAGCCGGTCTCGCCGTTCGCGGCGATCGACGCCGCCTATGCCGCAGCCGAGCCCGCCGACGAGCCGGTGTCGCCCTTCGCGGCCTTCGACCAGCCGGTCGAGCCGACCAGCCCGTTCGGTGCGCCGGCCAAGCCGGTCGAGCCGTCGGCCTTTTACGACGCCCCCGCCGAGCCGGCTCCCGCAGCGCCGAGCTTCGCCGACATGATGGCGCCGCCCGCCCCGCCGGTGCCGCCCGCCCCGCCCGCTCCGGCGATCGAGCCCGCACCGGAGGCCGGCGAGTTCGGCGGCGTCCCGGTCGTCGAGAGCGAGACCACCGCCGCCGGCCTGCCGAGCCGTCGTCCCCGCCTCGGCGGCCTCTTCAACCGAGGCACCGCCGACAAGGCGGCCGATGCCGAGGCCACCGAGCCGGAGGCTCCGGCTGCGCCGACCGGCGGTCTGTTCGGTTCGCAGGGCGCCCGTCTGATCGAACAGACCTCGCCCGAGGACCTGGCCGCGGCGCTGGCCGATGAGTCAGCCGAGGACGAGCGATTCCGCACCTTCCTCGACGGCGACGACGGCAGCGATCCCAGCCGGGACTGGCTGCTGCGCAACGAGCAGGGCTGATCAGGAACGCAGGCTGGCGACCGGGTCGACCACCGGCCGGAAGTCGCCGCCGGCGATCGTCACCGGCGCCGTGAGGTCGATGACCTCACCGGAACTCAGCAGCGCGGTGAGGTCACCCTCGCCGCCGCGACCGATCTGCTCGACGCGATTCCACGCGCCGCCGCGATAGATCCAGTTCCCCTCGCGCACGAGTTCGGGCGGCAGCACCGCGCCCGGCTTGACCATCGCGGCGCGGCTCGACGTGTGGAGCCGGACCAGCCGGATCGAGGGAAGCAGCAGAGCAAGGCTCACCGTGATCACCGAGAAGGCGATGATCGCAGCGATCAGCGATTCGGTGACGGCGGCGATGACGAGAAGGGTCGCACCGACGCCCACCGCGGCGGCGGTGAGCACCATGGCGAACACCGTCGACGACTTGTCGGTGGCGTGCACGGCCGCGCCCGGGTCGAGGTCGACCAGGCGACCTGACGACGCAAACTCGAGCATCTGTTCGTTGGCGTCACGCGGACGCCGATCAATCCAACCCATCACCACATGGTCCCTCACTGGTGAATGGAAACCATGGCACAGCGAACCGGACTCTGCCAGCGCATCACACGCAGCGTCACCGGTGTGGCTTACGCCAGAGCCGATGAGGGCGCTCCGGCTGTCGGCCGGCGAGATACGCCTCGAGGATCGCGAGACCCTCGTCGTCGATGAACGTCGTGTAACACAGGTGTGCGTGCTTTGCCCACACTTTCCTCCGGCACTCGAGCGTTTCGCCGACGCGAAGGGTTGGTGGAGGTTGACAACCTTGGAAAGCCGCTCCACACTGAACGTCATACCCACTCGCTGCCACGGCGGCGAGTTCGGAGCCGACCCTTCAGGGTGGGCTCTTGTCATTTCCAGGCGTTCGGTTTGTCGTACCGGGCTGAGCCGCCGATGATCGGGTCATCGAGTTGGTGGGTGCGGTAGAGGTTCGGTCGAATGGGACGCGATCAGCTTGCTGCTTCGCTCAGTTCGCGTGCGACCGTGGCCGTGGGGCTGAAGACTGCGACTTCCTGGCCGTGTTCCACGATCCGTCTGACGGCAGGCGTCAGGTCCGTGTCGTTCGTGACGAGCACCGAAAGGTCGCATTGCCGGAGGTGGTAGTCGTCCACCAGTTCGACGCCGATCGCTACGTCAGTGAACTTCTCCTCCGGCAGCCGAACTCTGACCTTCCACGGGCGCGTCGATCCCCTCTCCAGATTGTCCAACGATGCTGCGATGCCCGGCAGAAGCGGAGGGCGGACACGCTCGATCCACGACTCATCCCCAGGCAGCGACCGGAACTCGGTGCGCTGTTTGAACACACCCCTCCGGACATCGACGCCAGTAGCGCTCAGCGCCTTCAGGTAAGTCTTCTGGCGTTCGACGCTGCCTGGATCTTCTGCGATGTGGGCGAGCAGCTGGGCGGTGAAGTACTTGACGGCGGTGAGGTCGTATCCGCTTGGGGTCAGCGTCTCAGCAACAGCTCTGATGTCGAGCCATTTGAACTTGGATGTTCTGAGCGACGAGCCGTAGAGGTTGAGAGCGTCGATGTAGACGGTGCATCGAGGATTCGAGCTCACGACAAGCGCTGCTTTCGTTGAGCTGTCGGGATCGAGAGAAGTTGCCGTTGCACGGGATGCCACAGTACCGACGGTTGGGGCCTGTGGATTGTGGACGGAATCTCGCGACGAGGTTGGCGTGGTTGTGCACGCTGGTGGGCTCAGCTCGTTCTCCTGCTCGAGCAGCCGGATCCGCTTCTTCGCCTCACGCAGATCAGCCAACTCATCGGTTGTGGGCCCGGACCGGATCCCGTCATCGCGATCGGCCTGGCGAAGCCAGTTCTGCAGACACGATTCCGAGATCCCGAAATCCTCCGCGATGTCTCGGATCCGAACTCCGGGCCCGCGGCTACGGGCAACCCGGATCACATCCTCACGGAACTCTCTCGGATAGGCAGGCGGCATGTGAACATCCTCTCCCGTGACGCCTCCCGGCACCACAGCTCAGATGTCACCGCTACCCGCGGCAGACCCAAACGTCGCAGACCTACTGTGTGGCCATGGCCACCAATCACCTCGCTGTGCTCGGCGCGATGCTCGCCGACAACACCCGCGCCGAGATTCTCTGCACACTGATGGACGGTCGAGCCCACACCGGTGGCGAACTTGCTGGCCACATCGGTGTAGGCCCGTCGACGGTCAGCGAGCACTTGTCCAAACTCCAAGAACGACAGATGGTCACCGTTGAGCCCCAAGGCCGCCACCGCTACTTCCGACTGGCGTCACCCGAGATCGCCGAGATGCTCGAAACGCTCGGCGCAGCCTGTCACCCGATCGACATATCGCCACCGGCAGCCCCGGCAGCGTTGTTGTACGCACGCACCTGCTACGACCACCTCGCAGGCGAGCTCGCCGTCCAGATCTATGACCAACTCCTCGCCGACGGGCGCCTCGATCACCATCACGGCCAACTCGTTCTCACCCCAACGGGCGAGGCGACACTCTCAGCAATCGGCGTCGACATTGACAAGGCACGAGGGGCAAGGCGGCCCACTGTCCGGAGTTGTCTCGATTGGACCCAACGCCGCCACCACCTGGCCGGCTCCGCAGCCGCCGCCACGCTCGACACATTCCTCACCCAACGCTGGATCACCAGAGGCCCCAAACCACGAACAGTCAACCTCACCGACCGCGGCAGACGTGCTATCGCCAAACACTTCAACCTGAATCTGAACCGGTGACTCAGGTCAGAGAGCGACAGACCCGACGATGGCATGCCAACGGACTGCGTTGCGAGCTTCGACAGTCGGGTCCGCCGCTCCTCCGTTCAGCGCCAGTTCGCGACCAAGGACGACCTATGGCGTGCCGCCGTCGACCACCTCCGCGAAGAGACGATCCAGCGCCGGGGCGACTCCGAATAGTTCGACCTCACTTCCGCGATCGCCGCACTGCTGGAAGATCAGACCAGTCGACCCAGGCTCCTCGCATCACTATTGACCGACAACGACAAGGGCAGCGCTGATCGCATCGCCTACCTCGCCGAGACCTTCCAAGCGCTCCTCGCTCAACCGAAGGAGGTGAACCTCCCCGGGTTTCACGCAGGCGTGGTGGTTTGAGTTTCGGCCTGCTGGCCAGGGTTGGCCTGACGGTAGTAGAGGTCTTCGAACTCCGCTGGCGGGATGCGGCCGAGTTCCTGGAAGAGGCGGCGGTGGTTGAACCAGTCGACCCATTCGAGGGTGGCGAGTTCGAGGTCGTCGATGCCGCGCCAGGGGCCTTTGTTTCGAACGAGTTCGGTCTTGTAGAGCCCGATGATCGATTCCGCGAGAGCGTTGTCGTATGAATCGCCGCGTGTTCGATCGGTGTCACGTTGCGAGCATTTGCAAATCCATTTGCAAACGACACCCCTGGGAGTGATTCACCCCACTGCTACCAGGGACTTCTGTGGTGTCGGAGGGGGGACTTGAACCCCCACGTCCTTTCGGACACTGGCACCTTAAGCCAGCGCGTCTGCCAATTCCGCCACTCCGACGTGGCCATCCGGGAGGCCCGGATGCGGAGGTGAAGCGTAGCGCGCCGGGCCGAGTGCGCCACCCCGTTCGCGATCGGGACTTGCGAGATCCGGCGTGGGACACTGAGGGCCGTGGAAGACGTCGGCCCGGCGCACGAGACACTCGAGGCGCTCCCCATCGACGCGGGCGGGCGACGCTCCCGCCGACAGCCGCATCGCACGCCCGGGGGCAGGCCCTCGGCGGGCGTGCTCGTCACTCTCCTGGCCGCGCTCGCCGGCGTCGTTGTGCTCGCGAACGTCTTTCTCGGCGGGAGCGACAGCGTCGACGAGGAGCGGGCGGCACCGGAGCCGATCGCCGCGGAACCGGAGTCGGTGGTCATCGCCGAAGCACCCGACCCGACCGCCATCCCGATGGGCTACGACGACCTGCTCGAAGGCCAGTATCTGCGCCACGCCCCCGACGGTCTTCCCGGGTCGGCCGGAACCGTCACCGTGATGTGTCGTGCCGCCTCGCAATCGACACAGACGAGCACGCTCGACGAGTGCGACTCGGGTACCGCCCAACGGGCGACGACGAGCCCCGGTGGCCAGCTGTACGTCGGCTTCCAGGTGTACCGCACCATCAACACCGGCCGAGCGGGGACACTCGACTGCGCAGCCGGTGGCTGCGAGGTGCGGACCTACAGCGACCGGTTCGCCGGCGTTGCGGCCCGAGTCCCGGTCGGGTTCGAATCCACCGGCGACGACGCCACCATCGCGACCTTCCGAGTCGACGTCGCCGACCGTCTCACCGTCGGATCGGCGTTCACGGTCGTCGGTGAGGGCTTCCCGCCGAACACACTCGTGCACGTCCGTCCCTGCCAGATGGGGGTCGCACCGGATCCGTTCGCGTGCGCCTGGGTGCTGGAGGACACCCGCATCGAGACCGAGGCCGACGGCACGTTCCGCTTCGACGGAGTCGCCGACTGGGAGATCGGTATCGGCCCCGACGGTCGGACGTGCGAGGAGCTCACCGAAGGCGTGTGCGCCATGAACGTCTCGATCCCCGGCGCACCACGGCAACCCGCAGCTGTTCCGTTGGACTTCTTCGACTTCGGACCCGACGTCGACCTCGGCCTGCCGCGATCGCTCAGCGTCGAGCCGAACGCCGCACTCGTCGACGGCCATACCGTCACGGTGCTGGCCGACGGTGCGCCCTACGACGGAACCTTCGGCCTCTTCGTGTGTCTCGTCGACAACCCTGGCGACTGCGCCTGGGCGGCGGACGTCGCGTCGGTCGCCGACGGACAGTACGCACTCCCCCGTTCGTTCGTCACGCTCCGCGGGACCCGTCACGACTGCGCCCTCGACGGCGGCTGCGTCGTGAGCGTCTTCGTCCCGACCCAACTCGGGGCCCGGGTCGACGTCCCGGTCTCGTTCGATCCCGAGGTGCCACTCCGGCCTGCGGAAGGAACCGACGCCCAGCCCACCACCGACCTGAGCGACGGCGACATCGTCACCATCCAATTCGAACGACCGGTCCGCCAACCGGTCGTCGCCGTCTGTGCCACGGAGCGCTCGGGGGCCTGCCAGGCCGTGCCCCTCTTCGGCGAGACCCAGGACCGCGTTTCACTCGAGGTCCGCACGTGGATCGTGACGCCCGTCGGCCCCCACGACTGCATTCTCGACGGTCCGTGCGAGCTGTCGATCTGGAGCGCAGCCGGCTTCGAACGCTTCGAGCCGATCCCCCTGGAGTATCGGGCGATCTCGCTTCCGGAGCCGAGGGTCGCCGTCCGTCCGAACGGCGCACTCGAACATGGCCGGCCCGTGCAGGTCGCCGTGTCAGGCATGAACGGCCCGCGGGCCGCCGTGTCGGTGTGCGAGGCCGGCACCAACGATTGCTCGTTCGTCGACGTCGTCGACACCGGCTCCGGCAAGGGCACCATCGACATCATCGTGTCGCGCACGGTGCTCGTCTATCGCCAGTTCTTCGCCCGACTCGACGTGATCGACTGCGGCGAGGTCCCGTGTGAGATCCGGGTCGCCGGCGAACGCGCGAGCGCCTCGGCTGCGCTGGCGTTCGCCACCGGCCCGCCTCCGCCACCTCCTCAGGTCGCGGTCGAGGGCCGCTTCGCCGGCCAGGCACTGCCCGTCGCTCAGCCCGTTCGGGTCGAGGGTCGCGGGTTCCTTCCGCTCACGGTCGACACCCCCTACTCCGTCGCACTCTGCCCGGCCGGCCTCACGATCGACGTCCGCTGCCTCCGGGTGGGCGAGCTCTCGGGCCGAGACATCGGCAGCGAGGGGAGCTTCTCGACCGAGATCTCGATCCCGAGCGGCGACGCGGGCCCGGACGCATCGACCGTACGCGGCCGGGGCGCCGACGGGTGCGAGCTCGTCGTGACCAACGGCTACGGCGAGCCCGCCCGCCTCCGCGTCGAGACGAGCCTGCCGTGACCGGCGAACCCGACACACTCGACCCGCTGCCGATCGAGCCGGCGCGCCGGACCCGTCGGCCGAGCGGGCGAACCGACCGGCCGATCAATCGTCGCGTCCTCATCGCGCTCGGACTCGTGGCGCTCGTCGCCGTCGGGCTCAGCGCCCGTGGCGGTGACGAGACTCCGCCGTCAGCGGCCGACGACGGCGGAACCGCCGAGCCGAGCCCGGTGTCGACCGACGGCGAGCCCCCACCGCCTGCCTTTGCGCCGGCCCGACCCGAGATCCCGGCGCCGGAGATCACCGGCGGCCGCGGCTACTCGCTCTTCGCGGCCCTCGATGCCGTCGCCACGGCCGAGCCGAACACCCGGCTCGCCGATGGGCAGCAGATCACGGTGACCGCCGAGGATCCCTTCCTCTCGACCGACGACGCCGCCTACGCCCTGTGCCGAGTCGGCGCCGACAACGCGTGCACCGATCTCGAGGGAACCGGCGGTGAGCAGCCCGGGGCCAACTCGGTGGCGGTCCCGGTGCCGCGGCGTTTCACCGACTGGCGAGGCGACCACCACGATTGTGTCGACGGTGCCGGCTGTGAGATCCGACTCTGGGCGCCCGCCAGCTCGATCGTCGAATTGAGCATCCCCATCACGTTCGACATCTCCGCCGACCCGCGCCCACCGCTCGAACCGGAGATCGACATCGAGTACGCGGGCCTGCGAACCGCAGTGAACCTCACCGTGCAGGGCACGACCGGCTTCTCGGTGCTGGCCTGCTCCGACGAAGCCTCGGGCGCCTGCACCGATGAGCCGCTCTTCTCGACCTTCGGTCCGCTCGAGGGCGCGGAGTTCGCCTTCACCGTCGACCGCTTGCTCCTGACGCCCCGGGGCCCCCACGACTGTGTCACGGATGGCCCCTGCGAACTGCGGTTCCGCACCGACGACGGCCGGATGGTGGCGCCCGTTCCCGTCGGCTTCGACCCTGCGGTCGCGTTGGAGCGTCCCCGGATCGACGTTCGTCCCGCGACCGACCTCGCCGACGGGGCGCTCGTCGAGATCCGCACTTCGCGCGTCGACGCCGACATCGTCGCCTACTCGCTGTGTGTCCCCGAGCGTTTCTTCTGCGCCCGCTTCGACAGTGCCCGCGCCGACGAGCCGCTTGTCCGTCGTCTCCCTCGATTCCTCGAGGTGCGCAGCTGGGGGACCGGAGGCGGCCGCGTCATCGACTGTGCCATCGAGCAGTGCGTGCTGCGTGCCACCGGAGCCGGCACGGTCGTCGACGTACCCGTCGGCTTCGACGACGACCTCCCCGGGCGCCCACCGGCCGAGATCGGCATCGCTGGCACCGCGGATCTCTTCCGGCCCGGAGACGAGGTGACGATCGCGGTGCGCGGACTCTTCGTCGCCGACCCGGATCCGTCGTCGCACACGCCGGCCACGGTGCGCCTCTGCGAGGAGCCCCAGATCAGCGCCACCCGGTGCGTCAACGCGATCGGTGACGGTGACGGGGTCGGACCCGACGGCCGATTCGAGACGACCCTCCTGCTCCCGAACTTCGACCGGCGCCGCTCCCGGGCCAATCCGGGCCGCACCTCGTTCTGCAGCAAGACGTGCTGGGTCGTGGTCAGCACGGGCCTCGCGACACCCGGCGCCGTGCTCCCGATCGAGATCGAGACGCCCGCAGAAGCCCAGGATTAGAAACCGCGAAGATCGAGCGTGCCGTCGGGAGCTGTACGCAGCGCGACGAGATCCGCACCGAGCCCGATCCGCACCTCGGCGTTCGCCAGTGGCAGCCACACGTGTTCAGCTCGCAGCTGCTCCTCGAGCGTTCGCAGAACGAGCTCTCGCTGTACCGGATCACGTTCGGCCCACAGCTCCTCGACCAGCCGTCCCCGCTCGTCGGCGTCGATGCCGAACACATCGTCGGGTCCGCCCGGTGCCGAGGCGGCGACGCCCGTGCTGCGGGTGAAGCCGGAGCCGGCGACCACCATCGGGAAGACGACGGCCTCGCCGGCCGCGACGGCCGCTGCGAATCCGGCCGCATCAAGGATCCGAACGTCGGCCTCGACACCGGCGTCGACGAGCTGCGCCTCCAGCTCCGTCGCCAGCCCGGCCAGGGGACCCTCCGGCAGGTGCACGATGAGTCGGCTCGGAAGGGCGTCGACGGAACCGTTCACCGCGGCGGTCACGGCGACGGTTGCGTTGGGAAGATCGAGCGCCAGTTCGGCACCGTTGAGCACGCTGAGGACCGCCGCTCGCTGGTCGACCTCGGCGAGCCGCACGACGATGCCGGTGCGAAGATCGAGCGGTTGGCGGATCACCGAGCCCGCCACGGTCTCGCTGGTGTCGCGGGGGCCGAGGACGGCCCAGTCGACCCGATCGGCGGCCAGGAGCGCACCCCCGTTGCCGTCGACCCGGACCAACTCGACGGCCCCGATCGCTGCGTCGGGATCAGCCGAGACCAGCAGGGTGTCGGACTCGTAGCGATAGGCGCCCGTCGTCCGGACGGCACCATCGGCGGTCGTACCGGTGATCCCGAAGGCGGGGTCGGCCAGCACCGCCCCGAGCGGTTCGAATGGCAGATCGAGCGTGATCACCAGGGTCGTGTCGTCGGTGGCGGCGAGACCCGCCGCTCCCCCGCTCTCCCCGGCGACGAAGGCGTCCCACCCACTGATCGGGTGCAGGGCGGTGACCGCCTGATCGGCGGGGCCACGTTCGGCGAGCCGCTCCAGACTGGCCTTGACGTCGCGGGCGGTGAGCGGCGAGCCGAGATTGTCGGTCGACCCCTCGGGCAGGACGAAGGTCCACTGGAGCCGGTCGTCGGAGACGAACCATCGTTCGGCGAGGGCGGGAACCACCGAGCCGTCGGCCTCGATCGCGGTGAGTCCCTCGTGAAGCAGGCCGGCGACGACCCGGAGTGCGACCGCCGTCGGCACGGCATCCGCGGGGTCGCCGAGCCAGTCGTCGCCGACGGCGAGCCGCAGCGTTCGGGTGTCGTCGACCACCGGCACGCCCGTCGTGATCGGCTCGTCGGCACTCGTGACCTCACGAGCGGCGCTGCTCTCCTCCAGAGTCGGCCGAGCACCGCTGCACGCGGACGTCAACAGTGCCAACGCCGCGAAACCGAGGATCAGGCGCGGCGAACGGACACGAAGAGGCACGGAGACTCCATCGGCGTCTCCGGCGGCGACTACAGCGTTTGTCGCCGAGTCAGAAGATCAGGCCGTAGGCGATCGACGTGAAGCCGAACACGAGCGCCGCGATCACGGTGATGCGATCGAGGTTGCGCTCGACGACGGTCGAGCCCGCCGCGGCCGCGCCGGCGCCGCCACCGAACATGTCAGAGAGGCCGCCGCCCTTGCCGCTGTGCAGCAGCACGAGGAAGACCAAGGCGAGTGCGGAGATGATGTGCAGCGGAGCAACGAACCAGATCACGGCCGTCAGGATACCGAACCGAGCGGCGACAACGGCACCATCGACCGTCGAGCAGGCCCGTCAGGCCTGGTAGATCCGGTACTTCACGATCCGGGCGAAGTCGTCGGCGTCGAGGCTCGCGCCACCGACCAGGGCGCCGTCGATATCGGGCTGGGCCATCAGCTCCGGTGCGTTGCCGGGCTTCACCGACCCGCCGTACTGGATACGCACCTCGGCCGCTGCGGCGGCGCCGAAGGTCTCGGCGATGTGGGCCCGGATGTGGGCGCACATCTCCTGGGCGTCGGCCGGGGTGGCCGTCTCGCCGGTGCCGATCGCCCAGATCGGCTCGTAGGCGATGACGAGTTCGCCGACGATCTCGGGCTTGAGCGACGCGAGCGAACCGGTCAATTGCTCGGTGACCCTCGCCTGGGCCCGGCCCTCAGTGCGCTCTTCGAGGGTCTCACCGACACACACGATCGGGGTCATCGACGCCTGGAGCACCGCGATCGCCTTGGCGTTGACGACCTCGTCGGTCTCGTCGAAGAGCTCTCGGCGCTCGCTGTGCCCCACGATCACGTACTTCACGTCGAGCTTGTCGAGCATGCCGGCCGACACCTCACCGGTGAACGCGCCCTTCTCAGCCTGGTGCACGTTCTGGGCACCGAGCGCAATCGGGATGCTGTCGGCCTGTAGCACGGTCTGTACCGAGCGCAGATCGGTGAAGGGCGGGTGCACCGAGACGTCGCATGCCTCGTAGTCGTCCTTCTCGATCGAGTACGCCAGCTTCTGGACCGTCTGGATGGCCTCGAAGTGGTTGTGGTTCATCTTCCAGTTGCCGCTGATCAGCGGCTTGCGGTCACCGGACATTCGGTGCTCCTCTCAGGGCTTCGAGGCCGGGCAGGTCGCCCTTCTCGATCAACTCCAACGATGCGCCGCCGCCGGTGGACACATGGTCCATGTCGCGGTCGACCTTGAACTGCTTGGCGGCCGCGGCGCTGTCGCCGCCGCCGACGATGGTGAAGGCCTTCGTGTCGGCCATCGCCTGCGCCACCGCGCCGGTGCCGCCCGCGAAGCGGGGATCTTCGAACACGCCCATCGGGCCGTTCCAGAGCACGGTGCCGGCCTGGTGGCGCAGGCGATGGCCGACACGAAGGCCTTCACCATCGTCGGCGGCGGCGACAGCGCCGCGGCCG